>CAYIJR010000015.1:0-13916 GCA_964363825.1 uncultured Candidatus Saccharibacteria bacterium
CAATAGCAATAGGGGCACCTGCGCCAAAAGTCAATAAACCAAGCACAACTCCTACTCCCATAACCGCCGAGCATCCCCAAAAAACGCCTTCAGCAGAAACGGCATGCGCTGGTTGAGGGAATGTCAGTCCGATAATAGATAACAACAAAATAAAAGCTATTATTTTTTGGGATTTATTTTTTATCATATAAAAAGCATATAAAATATGTATAAGCTAAACTAAGCTATATATTTTTATATTTTAAAATTAGTACATTATACCATAAACTAAGTAATAATAGTAAATAAGTAATTCACAAATAAAAAAACTCTAAAGAAAACATTTGTCTTTAGAGTTTGTGATATGTGTGTAGCAGGACTGTTTTGCCCCTTTATGGCACACGGGGCGTACGAAGAAAGATGTGCACTTCTTTCAAGCGCTCCTCTGTTGAGCGATTATCTATCATGGGTTTAATCGTTTGATTTTTACTGTGGATTATATCCAAAGCAAGAGGGATTATAAGCCCCAAACAAGAAGAGACGATTACTGCGGTTAGAATGTTGGTGTTGTTGTTCGACATCAGAGGCTCCTTTTGGAAGTGTTTTTTGACAAGGCGCTGGAAATAACGTATTCCAACTTCTAAGTTAATTCTACGCCGTCAAGGAAGCTTGTCAAGCTCTTTTACCAGATTTAGCCAGTTTTGGATGGTTAAGGTTTCGGCGCGTTGTTGGGGTTTTATGCCGTTTTTTGCCAACCAGGCGCTTATTTCTTTTTTGTCTTTTTTTAATCCATGCGATAAATTATTCAAAAGCTGTTTTCTTGGCTGGGAAAATCCGGCTTTGACAGTTTTAAAGAAGCTCGCGGGGGTCCGACCCCCGCGAGCTTCGCGCGGAGTGATTTTGATGATGGCGGAGTCAACTTTTGGAGCGGGCCAAAAGCAGTTTTTTGATACATAGGAAATAATCTCCGGTTTAGCATAAAATTGCACTGAAACCGCCAATAAACTCATTTCTGGTGGTTTGGCACAAATTCTTTGCGCCACTTCTTTTTGCACCATTAAAATGATTTCAGCCGGTTGGTTTTTTGACTCCAGTAATTTCCTGATTAACGGCGAAGTTAAGTAGTAAGGGATATTACAGACTACTTTGTAGTCTGAATTTGAAATTTTAAATTTTAAATTTGAAATTTTAAGGATATCTTTATTGATAACCTCTACATTTTTGTAAGCCCCTAAAGTTTCTTTTAAAATTTCCACCATCATTGCATCTTTTTCTATGGCCATCACATTTCCTGCTTTATGGGCCAGTTCTTGGGTTAAAGTTCCCACGCCTGGGCCTATTTCTAAAACAGTGTCGTTTTTGGACAAGTTGGCTGCCTCCATAATTTTTCCCAGTGTTTTTTTATCAATTAAAAAATTCTGGCCCAAGCCTTTTGAGGGCCTCGTATTATGTCGTGCCAGTAGTTTTTTTATGGTTGAAGGAGAAAGTAAATCCATTGGGTAATTATAGCATTAAAAGTTAATTAAAAATGCCGAATTTAAAGCTGAAAAAGATACTAATGAGTTGTGGATAAGTACTTGACTTAGGGTCTTGGAAATGATAAATTGAATACTGTGTCGGTATACATGAAGGAACAATTAAAAAGGCCAGAAAACAGGGGATTTTTCAAGAATCCCTTTTTCCATTTTGGGCTCTTTGCCCTGGTTTTGCTTGGTTTGCTGTTTTTGAATTCTGATGGTTTGGCTCATTTAGATTATAAAAAAGTCAGCAGCGCCTCATTTTTTAATGGTGTGGCCAATGCCGTGAGCACCGATTTGTTTTTCAGCCAAAATAAGGCGCTGTCCCTTGAAACTCCGGATTTAAAAATTATCCAAGACGACTTTTTATACGGCATTACCACTCCCCGCATTTTGACTACACAGACCCTGGGCGATATTTTTGGGGAGGCTCCCCAAAACAAAAAAGAAGTCACCGAATACACAATTCAGCCTGGCGACACCATTGATTCTATCGCCGCGGCTTTTGAAATTTCTGCCAATACTTTGCTGTGGGCTAATGATTTGTCAAAAGGGTCGGCCTTAAAAGTTGGCCAGACTTTGGTGGTTCCGCCGGTTTCGGGGGTGATCTATGCTGTAAGATCTGGGGATACCATCAGCGATATCGCCAGAATTTACAAAGCCAAAGCCGAAGACATTATTGCCTTTAACAACTTAAGCGGTGAGGGTGATATTTTTGTGGGAGATATTCTCATTGTTCCTGGCGGAGTGATGCCCGCAAAAGCGCTGCCATCTATCAATGCGCAGTTGACCGACAGCTTCTTTATTTATCCTGCCGAAGGCAAAATCACCCAGGGTTTGCATTATTACAACGCTGTCGATGTTGCCAATAAATGCGGTACTCCTATTTATGCCGCTGCCGCCGGAGTGGTGCAGAGGATAAAATTTGATTACCGCTACGGAAATTATATTACCATTTTGCACAGCAATGGCGTGGTTAGCTACTACGGCCACTTACAGGCATATTTTGTAAAATCCGGAGACCAAGTGAATGTGGGAGACAGGATTGCTTTAATGGGAACCACAGGCAAGGAATCCACTGGCTGTCATTTACATTTTCAAGTGACAGGAACCAAAAATCCACTAGCAAGATTTTTATTTGGATCAATTTTAAAATATAGATAAGGAATAAAAAACTCCGCTGGACAGCGGAGTTTTTTTGTTGCTAATTTTTCAATCGGTATATTAAAGCTTCGGCAATGTGGTTGTGTTGTATAAATTGAGACCCGGCCAAGTCGGCAATGGTGCGGGCTACTTTTAAGATCCGGTGGTAGCCACGGGCTGATAATTTACCCGAATCCACATATTTTTTCAGAAGGCTTTGTGAGGCGGCATCGTGGCCGCAGTATTTTTTAATTTCGGGAATTTGCATTTCAGCGTTTACTAATATGGCATCATTGTGAAGCCGTTCTTTTTGGATTTCCCGGGCTTTTTCTATGTTTTGGCGGATGGCGCCGCTTTGATTTTCTGCTGAAGAAGCGGTTAGTTTTTCATATTTTACCGCCGGAACCTCGATAAATAAATCAATGCGGTCCATTAAAGGTCCAGAAAGTTTGCGCCGGTACATAGCCACTTGCGCTGGCGTGCAAGTACAACTTTTTTCGGGGTCTGAAAAATAACCGCAAGGGCAGGGATTGGAAGCGGCAACCAGCATAAACCGCGCTGGATAATTAAGGTTGTATTTTGCCCGGGTAATGGTAATGGCGCCATCTTCTAATGGCTGGCGCAAGCTTTCCAGCACATCCCGGTGGAATTCGGGGAACTCATCTAGAAACAGTACACCACGATGGGCCAAAGTAATTTCACCTATTCTTGGCGGCGTTCCCCCGCCAACTAGTGCCACATCAGAAGATACATGGTGTGGAGCTCGGAATGGCCTTTCTTGCACGAGTGCTTGGTTTTCTGGCAACAGTCCGGCAACGCTGTAAATTTTAGTTACTTCCAAAGATTCAGCAAAATTAAGCCTCGGGAGAATTGACGGCAATGCTTTTGCCAATAAACTCTTCCCTCCGCCCGGCGGGCCGAACATGAAAAGGTTGTGGCCTCCAGCAGCGGTGATTTCCAGCGCCCGCTTGGCGTACTCTTGTCCCTTAACCCAGCTCATGTCAATGGAGTTGATTGGCGCGACGTTGTAAGAATGGTTAAAGTCCGGATTTTTAATTTCTATTCTTCCCTCCAAATAAGCCAAAGTTTGCGCCAGAGAATCAACCCCCACTGTTTTAATGCCTTTGACTAAATTGGCCTCTGGCGCATTGTGGATTGGCAGGATAATTTCCGCAAAACCCTTGTGTTTGGCTAGCAGGGCAAATGACAAGGCTCCTTTTATCGCTCGCATCTTTCCATCCAACGCCAGTTCTCCCAAAAACATTTTTCCATCGGGCTTAAACTTGCTTTGTTTTGAAGCAATTAAAAAGGCCAAAGCAATTGGCAAATCATACAATGACCCCTCTTTTTTCAAGTCGGCGGGAGCCAAGTTTACCAGCACCTTAAAAGTCCTTGAGTGGGGCGATAAAAGCTTTGAACTTTTTATTGCAGAGTCCACCCGTTCTTCAGCTTCCTTAATAGCCTTATCGGGGAGACCCACAATGGAAAATGACCGCAATCCGTGCGATACGTCAATTTCCACCTCCACCACTTTTGCGTCTAACCCCACAATGGTAGCTGAAAAAACCTTTGAAGGCACTTCTTTGAATCTTGAATTTAGTATCTGGCAGCTTGAATGGAATTTTGAATTCGGAATTCAGGATTCTGTATTCTATTCCAGGTTCAAGATACAAGGTTCCATATTCTCAATTATTACTTATTGCACTCCATACATAGCCTTGCTTCAGGGCAGGCCAGCAATCTTTCTTCTGCAATTTCTTTGCCGCAGTTTTCGCATTTACCATAATTTCCTCCATCCATTTTTTCCAGAGCCGAATTGACGTCTTTCAATTTCAATTCCAGGCTGTGTTCCAGTGACAAAAGGTTGTTGTATTCTTCTACCTCATCGGCCTCTTCTTCCATATCGCTATTTTCCTGGTTTGGGAATTTGGCGTCCCAATTATCTTTGTTTTGCTTGTCTTCGGTGGCAAACCTTTCCAGTTGCATTTGCAAGCTGGATTTTTCTTCTAAAAGTTTCGTTTTTAATTTTTCGATAGTTTCTTTTCGCATGGCTTATTCGTGATTAGGATGCGATGCGGCCCATTGTTCCACATCTTCCATGAATTTTCTCCTTTGGGTTTCCTCTACCACTGTTGATTCGGCCAGTTTTTCTTTTGCTTCTTTGGGAATATCCTTTAAATATGTTTTCTCACGGCGATGAAGGCCTGGTTCTTCGGCGCTTTTTTTAATAGGATGGGAGTGTATTTTCCCCTCGTGATTAGGAAATGGTGTTTTTTTCCCGGGATTCCCTTTGGCAATGTGATTATGCATTTGTTGCAATGCATGATTGATTTCGTTAATTTTATTTTTTATTTCGCTCTGCCGTGAATTAAAAATTACAAAACCCTCGTCAAGTTTTTTAACGTTATTTTCTAATTTTACCAATTCGTTTTCTATGGCCCATCTCTTTTTTTCTATTTTTTGCCTTTGGGATTCAAGTTCCCACCTCTTTTTCTCCAATGCCTGTCTTTCTGCTGGAATGGCTACTTGGGCTTCTTGATCCGCTATATTTTTTTCTTCAGCTTCAATAATGCCCTCTTCTTTTATTAAGCCCGCAAGCTTTTCCTGTAATTTTTTTTGCTCTGATGCAAGGGCGCTTTTTTCAGCATTAACGCTTACTTCTTTGGTGCTACCAATCGCCTGTAACTGTTTTTCTAAATCTTTTTTCTGGGACTGGAGCAGAAACATTTGTTGTTTTTCTTCTTCGGTAGCATTTTCTTTGGCTTCTGGCGCTACAGCACTTTTTTCATGCGTAATCTTTTTTGGCCCCTGGGACATCGCCTCATAAAAACTTTTTTCTCCATCATCGTAAGCAGGCTCAGTGGATTTTTCCTGCGGTGGCATGGAGGGCATTGGTAGCGGTGGCGGAGTTGGGGTTGGGGGTGCGGGGGGGGTGGCTGGCGGCGTTGGCTCTGGAACCTCGGGCGGTTCTACGGGTTTTTCAAATATTTTTGGTGCTTGAAAAGTGGGAAAAGAAGTTTTGGCTCCAATGATCCTCTGGCTTTCCCTTTGAACGTCAGCTTCCCTAAGGCGCTGGATATCCTTTTTCATCGTCTTGATTTGGTCCCGTTGCAATATCCCGCTCGGTTGAATTACGCTTGTTTGTGTTGCCATGATATAAGAATATAGATTCTATTTTTTAGCTTTGGGTTTAAACCCCGCGTCAATTGCCGAAAGATTAATTCTGCCCAATTCGTCAATGCCGGTCACTTTCACCGGAATGACTTCGCCCTCTTTTACCACTTCTTGCACGTTTTTAATTTGGTAGGGGACGAATTTTGAAATATGGACTAATCCTGATTGGCCAGGCAAAATGTCTACGAAAGCGCCAAAGTCCATGATTTTTCTGACCGTTCCTTGATAGGTTTCGCCCACTTCAACTTCTTTGGCAATTCCCTTGATGCGGTTGGCGCAGGCGTCCGCCATGGCTTGATCTTGGCCGGTAATAAATACCAATCCGGAGTCCTCAATATCAATGGTCACCCCGAATTCCTCAATTAATTTATTGATAACACTTCCCTTCGGCCCAACCACCTCGCCGATTTTTGCGGGATTAATCTGGAAAGAAATAATTTTGGGAGCGTACTGGGAAAGATTTTTTCTGGGTTCGGCTATGCTATTCTTTATTATATCAAGAATTTTTAATCTTGCATCTTTGGCTTTCTCCAGGGCTTCTTGCATCATGTCTTTGTCAATGCCGTTTATCTTAATATCCATTTGGATGGCGGTAATTCCATTGGCAGTTCCAGCCACTTTAAAATCCATGTCGCCAAAGTGGTCTTCCGGGCCTTGAATATCGGTCAAAATTTTATACTTCCCCGATCCTTCGTCTTTGGCCAGGCCGATGGAAATGCCCGCCGCCGGAGCCTTAATCGGCACGCCCGCGTCCATTAAAGCTAAAGTGGCGGCGCAGACTGATGCCATGGAAGTTGACCCGTTGCTTGACAAGGCCTCTGACACGATTCTGATGGTGTAGGGAAAGTCTTTTGGGTCGGGGATCAGGGGCAGCAAAGCCTTTTCGGCCAAATGCCCGTGGCCGATTTCTCTTCTTTTTGGGCCTCGCATGGGGGCGGTTTCTCCAGTGGAAAAAGGCGGGAAGTTATAGTGGTGCATAAACCGTTTTTTGCCGATGATTTCCATGCCGTCCAGCAGTTGCTGGTCTCCCGGCCCGCCCAAAGTCAATATCGACAGCACTCGTGTTAATCCCCGGTGAAAAACGCCGCTACCGTGGGTTCTGGGCAAAACAGCCACTTCGCAGTTTATCGGGCGGATTTGGTCGGCTGCCCGTCCATCGGGCCGCTGGTTTTTTTCAATGATGTTTTTGATGATAATCCTTTCCATTTCTTTTTCAAAAAAAGGCAGGATCTGCTTTTCTTTGCCTTGGTCAGGATATTTTTCGGTAATAAATTTGGTAAGCTCTTCTTTAATCAATTCTGCAGCTCCTAGGTTTTTTTCGCCGGGTTCGGCTTGGGTGATGGCATCGTCCAGGCGGTCGCCCAGAAATTCTTTAATATCTTTGTAAATATCCAATTCCACGGCTGGATTGAATTCCGCTTTTTTTTCTCCGATTTTTACCGCAATTTTTTTCTGAAAATCAATTATTTTCAACAATATTTCCTCGGCAAATTTAGTGGCCTCCATCACTTCGTCTTCGGCTGCTTCTTTTCCTCCCATTTCTATCATATTGACCAGCATTGCGCCTTGATGTTCAATGGCGGATAAAGTCAATTCAAAATTACTTTCTTCCTTTTCTTTGTATGTAGGATTGAAAACAAATTCTCCGTTTATTTTCCCTATTTTAATGGCTCCCAAGGGGCCATTCCAAGGGATGTTGGAAATTGCCAGCGCAAAAGAGGCGGCAATCATGCTTAAAATGTCCGGGTCGTTTTCGCCGTCAAAAGACAAGCAGGTGACAATGATTTGCACCTCTTTTTTAAAGTCTTTGGGGAAAAGGGGGCGCACCGCCCGGTCAATCATGCGGGAAGTCAAAATGGCTTCGTCTGAAGGCCGGCTTTCTCTTTTTAAAAACCGAGAGCCCAAGATTTTTCCGGCGGCATAAAACCTTTCCTCGTAGTCAATGGTTAGGGGGAAAAAGTCAAAGCCGTCAACATTTTTTTCCGACATTACGGCGGTGGCCAATACCGTTGTTTCGCCGTAGCTTGCCAAGCAAGATCCGGAAGCCTGCTCTGTCCAATCAGTCAGCTGGATTTTAAGGGTTTTTTCTCCTACTTTTAGCTCAAATGTGTCCTTAATCATTTTAAATAATAATCCGAATCTACGAATAAAATCCGAATGCCACCAATACGTATTCGGAGCATTCGGATGCCATTCGCAAATTAGGATTACTTTTTACTTTTTTAACAAAAACTTTCCCAGTTCCAAATTTACAATAACTTTTCGTTTTTCAGTTCTGTTTTTAAAATCTCTGATATTTTTTCTTGTATGTCTGGAATTTGCTCTTGAATAGTTTTCCAAATTCCTTTTATATTTGCGCCAAAGTATTCATGAATTAGGATATTTCTCATGTCTACCATTTTCTTCCAGTTTATATTTTCATGTCTGCGCTTAATTGCGGAAGGTAAATTTTTTGTGGCCTCTCCAATAATTCCAATATTCATAATAACCGCGTCTTGTGTTTTTCTATCAGCGGCAAATTCTTCATGAGTCATATCTTTTGTCCAAGATGTTATCCTTTTCGCGCATTCGCAAATATCTTCCAAGTACATGATAAAATCTCTTTCCTGTTTTTTCATAAGATGGAAACCCGCTCTTTTAGTATTTTATCTTTAATGCGAGGTTTTAACATTTCATAATCAGCCAAATCTACCTTTCTGTGCAACTTTTTTTGCAAATCAAGCTGTAAATCAATAAAATCAAATAAGCTTTTATTGTCATTTTTGTATTCTATTAAAACATCAACGTCGCTTTTTTTGGTAGCTTCTCCTCGCGCAAACGATCCGAAAATTGCGGCGTGTTTTACGTCATTTTTTTTCAAGATGGGGACAATTTTCTTTTTTATTTCCGCAATGGTGGGTTTCATACTACTTTTTTAACAAAAACTTTCCCGGCTCCAAGTCTAAATCTATAAATTCATCGGCCGCTTCTTTTAATTTCAAAGAAGTGGTTTTGCCGAATGACGCCACTTCCACTCTTTTGCCTTGGTTTTTCAAGTATTCCACTAATGGAATAAAGTCCCCATCGCCCGAGCATAACACAATCACATCCAGGCTAGCGGCGGTCCTAATGGCGTCAATGACAATGCCCACGTCCCAGTCCGCTTTTTTGGCCCCGCCGTAAAATTCCTGTAAATCCCTGACTCTTGTCTCAATGCCCAGCTTAGTCAATGCATCAAAAAAAGGCTTTTCTTCGCCAGTTTTTGTCCTGACTACGTAGGCAAACGCCCGGATGAACTTCCTGCCCGAAACCGCCTGCTTCAGCACTTCTGAAAAATTTACTTTTTGGTGGTACAAATTCCTGGCCGAATAATACAAATTCTGTACGTCAATCAATACTTCCACCCGTTGTTCTTTTGGTTTAACTGCCATATTTTACTTTAGAAAATTTTTGAAATCATTTTTTGAAATTCCCGCTTCTTTTAAAATACTCATTACGGTTCCTTTTAATAAATCTTTGTTGTGGCAAGGCGCTACTGCTCTTTTCCCACTCTCTGAATTATAAAAAATAAAGTGGCTTCCTGTGGAATGGTCTAATGAAAATCCAGAAGATTATAAAACTTTGATTAACTTTTTGGAATTAATAACAGGAAATTTAGCCATGAACTAAGATATTTTTAACTTCCACTGAAGCAAAAAAGTTTTCGTCGTCCGTGGGTATTGGTTCTTTGTGTTTTTTTAAAGAGGCAATGTATCCTTTAATTGCATCAACAGCCATTTTTTTAGCTTCTGATAAATTTTTTCCATAAGCAACACACCCAAGCAGGCTAGGAATGATTACTGTAAATCCACCCTCTGGCTCTGGCCTGAAAACAATATTGTATCTAAATACTTTGTCCATATATTTATTTTTTTAACCCGATTTTTTTAATGATGTCTTTATATCGCTTTTCGTCCTCTTTTTGCAAATAGCTTAAAAGTTTTTTTCGTTTTACCACCATGCCGATCAACCCGCGCTTTGAATGAATATCCTTGGGATGTTCTTTCAAATGCGAAACCAGCGCCTCTATCTCTTGTGATAAAAGGGCGATTTGCACATCCGAAGAGCCGGTGTCTTTTTCATTGATACCGTGTTCTTTAATTAACTTTGCTTTTACTTCTTTTTTTAACATAATCCCTTAAATCCAAAATCCTAATATCTAAATTCTAAACAATTTCAAAATTCAAATATTCTAAACTCAAAACGTGATAGATTTTGGATTTTGAGTTTTGGTTATTTGGATTTGTTTAGGATTTAGAGTTTTGTGCTTTGAATTTATAACTATAGTATATTTATTCTTATTTGTCCATCAAAAATGCGAATTGTGCCCCCATCAGGAATCGAACCTGAAACCTTTTCGTTAAGAGCGAACTGCTCTGCCAATTGAGCTATGGGGGCAATTTATTTTGGAATATTTATAGCCCTAGATATTTGTAATTTCTTCCATTCTTGTTGTGTTAGTTCTGTTTTTTCAGAAATATCATGTAATACAGCCTTAGTCCAGCCAAAAATTCTATGACGCATATCAGTTCCCTTAGGGACTCTAATCTGTATTGTTCCGTAGTAAAGAGTATTTTTCTTGTAATTTTTACTTAATGGTTTCACAAAACTTTTACCAAAATTTTCCAAAGGGATATTGGTTAATTGAGACCAAAACTTCTTAATACTCAACTCATTTTGTTGAGGATAGATATTTAAATATGCTTTTAACGTGGCGGGAGGGACATTAAGTATTTTTTCAAACCACCTTACCATAAATAATATAAGATAGGGATCAGAATTAGTAACCCTTAGCTCATTTTTTTTACTTCCTTCTGCCCAATATAATGCAGTGCCGAATAAACGGTAGCTTTCCAATGAAATAGAACTACCTATTTCATTTTTTGCATTTTTGATAATCTCTGCTACCTCACGCAGCCGCCTTTCTTTTTGGCTTTGGGCCCCTCTTGCTAGATTTAAAATTTTATTCGTGTAGAATTTTTTTCTATACTCTTCTTTGAGAGGCACGTCATTTAACCAGTAACTCAAGGTGCTTTTTGAAACCTGCAACTTCTTTTTTATTTCACCGTAACTCGATCCATTTTTTCTTAGTTGTATGGCCCTATTTTTTAGAGCGGTATAGTTTTTCATACCTCCAATTATATCACATATGGAGGACGAACTACAAGTGAATAAATCTAAAACGAAATTCCGCTCCAGCCGCCGGAGTACCCTATGGCAACTAATACCACATTGATAATCAGCCAAGAGCCGAAAATTAAAACCAATCCCCAGACCGCCCCCCCAAACATCCTTTTGCCCATATCCAGCAATCCCGGGTTTCCAGCTGAAACAACCCACATTACGCCTCCCAGTACCATTAATAAGGCCGCTAGGGGAGTTGCAACGTACACTACAATAAATTTATAAATATTAAAAATTAATACAAAAACATGGCTTAGCTGGCAGGGGCAAATTGGGACCGAGCCCTTGAGCCCATAACGAGCATCAAGAGTAAGTCCAGGTTCGTTGTTCTGCTCCTCTGCTCTCGCGTTAACACATTGTTGATTGGCCTCCTGTTCGGTGCCGAAAAAAACTAGGTTAGCGATGATTTGCCAACCATTAGGTCGTTGAACCCAAATGTTACACCACCAAGTATTTTTTATATTATTCCCGCATGGCACAATGCCATTCCCCCCTGAATGGTCTTTGTTAAATGGCGCGGTGCCGTTGACCTCGTCTGCATTATTACTTGATTCATTGCAGATATTCGCCGCTTGTGCCACTTCAGAAAATAACAGTAAAAGAAAGAATGAAGCGAAAAATAGTAAAAAGATTTTTTTCATGAATTGAAAATTGATAATTGTAAATCCGCACTGTGTGCCGTCTATTGGACACATTTAGAACGATAGATTGGAATAGAATTAAGCAGGAAATGCAGTCGTTAAACTTTGTAATTGACTTATCATGCTCTTTGTAGCGCTACGGTTTTATATTTGCAATCAACGATGGCTTTATACTGAAATCGGGATAATAAGCTGATTCCTACTAACGACATACCTTCAGATATTAAGACACGCACATACTTCTTCATCCCTTCTAATTCGGCAAATGCAAAGGCGGTGGGGACAGCAACCACACGACCATCAGCAACCTTCATATTTTCTACTGCTGAAACCATAAGATTGAGTTCTTTGGCTAATTGAGGGGTTATTTGCAAATCGCCAGTAAAACCTGTATCCAGCAATACAGAATGAATATGTGCAATTGAGCCAGACCCAACTACAATACCAACCATAGGTGCATTTCCATCAAAATATCCTTCTATCATTGCTTTTTATATTTTGCCAGCGTTTCGGTATAACCATAGCCAATTTTGACTAAATAAAATACCTTATCGGGAAAATCTTTTTTTGCTTTCGCTACCGCATCTGCACTTTCTTCCCCAAAATACACCTTCTTGCTTTCTGGCTCAATAGCTAAAAACTTGCCATTATGCTGTGGCTCGTATTGAGACTTTATTTTCTCATATACTTTTTCCCCTGCGTCTACAATTTCCTGTAAGTTAGCTTTTTTTATGAGTTCTTCGTTATCCATAGTGACTTTAATATACTACTTTATTTTTAATTTTCAAATAAACATTTAACTATTTAACTATTTTTTACCAAGATTTTCCCTTTCCAACAAATGTTCTGATGTGTGCCTCCGCCAGGTTAACACTGGGCGCCCGATGTTAATCATCAGACAAAGCCAAACGTGATATCCCCGCCCGCCTCGCAAGTGCCCTCGGAGGGACTCGAACCCCCATCATTTGTTCCGAAGACAAAGATGTTATCCATTACACCACGAGGGCAAAAATTTAGGCGGGGAAGTTTACTGAATTATATCCGCAAAATTGAAAAAAGGCAAACTTTAAGGTAATATAAACGAAATCCAAAATCCAAAGCACCAAATCCTAAACAAATCCAAATAACCAAAATCCAAGATGCAAAACATATTTTGAACATTTGAATTTTGAATTTGTTTAGAAATTAGGATTTTGAAATTTGGATTTTTATTATGTTTATTCCCAAAGAAGTAAAAAATGTCGTAGAGGCGCTGAAAAAAGCCGGTTTTGAAGCGTATATTGTCGGCGGATGCGTGCGCGATTTTTTATTAGGCACGGATCCCCAAGACTGGGATGTGACAACCAATGCCAAGCCCGAAGAAATCCAAAAAGTATTTCCTGATAGCTTTTACGAAAATAACTTTTTGACGGTGACAGCGCGCACAGAAAGCAAAAAAATTCCTGAAGTAGAAATTACCACATACCGATTAGAAGCCAAATATTCTGACAAAAGGCATCCCGATGAAGTCCGATTTGCTAAAAGTTTACAGGAAGATTTAGATAGACGGGATTTTACGGTAAATGCGATGGCGTTAGAAGTTGAAAGTCCAAAGTCAAAAGTTAAAAGTCCAAAAATTGTAGACCTTTTTGGTGGGCAAGAAGATTTAAGAAGAAAGCTAATTAAAACGGTGGGAAATGCGGAAGAAAGGTTTGGTGAAGACGCTTTGAGGATGTTGCGGGCGGTGAGGTTTGCGACGACACTGGGCTTTACCATTGAAGAAAAAACGACCGAAGCAATCAAAAAAAACAGTTTGTGGCTGGAAGCCATTTCCAAGGAAAGGATTCGCGATGAATTGATAAAAATTATTGTGGCTGATAAGGCCGCTGATGGCATTGAATTGTTGCGGGAGCTGAATCTTTTGAAATTTGTTCTGCCGGAATTGCTGGAAAATTACGGCGTCAGCCAAAACAAGCACCACATTTATGATTGCTACCAGCATGCCTTGAAGTCCCTGGAATACACTGCCAAGAAAAAGTTTAATGCCGAAGTGCGATTAGCCGCGCTTTTCCATGATATTGGCAAACCCAGGGCCAAAGTCGGCCAAGGCGTCAATTCCACGTTTTACAACCACGAAGTGATTGGGGCCAAAATGGCCTTCCAGATTTTAAACCGGTTAAAATTTCCCAAAAAAGAGGTTGAAAAGGTAGTAAAACTGATACAATACCACATGTTTTATTACAATGTAGACGAAGTTTCAGAATCTTCAGTAAGGCGCTTG
>CAYIJR010000016.1:0-12799 GCA_964363825.1 uncultured Candidatus Saccharibacteria bacterium
TTGCTAAAAAAATACTCTTTGAAACATCGGGGCACCTGCCTTACTATAAAGATGATATATTTCCAGGAATGAACATTGATGATGACAGATATTACCTAAAAGCCATGAATTGCCCTATAACAATGGCGATGTTTGGGCAGAAACCGCATTCATACCGCGAGTTCCCGGTAAGGTTAGCTGAATACGGTACGGTGTATCGTTATGAACTATCGGGAGTGGTTACTGGACTTTTGCGCACGCGCGGATTTACACAAAACGACGCTCATATTTTTTGCAGAGAAGACCAATTGGAAGAAGAATTTATCAATGTGATGAAATTGCACCAGTATTACTATCGTGATGTTTTTGAAATAAAAGACTATTATGTCCGTTTATCTCTTCGCGACAAAAGCAAAAAAGAAAAATTCGGAGGTAATGACGCAATATGGAAAAAAGCTGAATCTATCATCCGCTCTGCAGTGAAAAAATCTGGCGTACCTTTTAAAGAAGCATTGGGCGAAGCTTCATTTTATGGGCCAAAAGCTGATTTTCAGATTAAGAGCTCTATCGGCAAAGAAGAAACCGCTTCAACAAATCAAATAGACTTTATTATGCCAAAACGGTTTGGGCTCTCTTACGTTGGCCAAGATGGTAAGCAACACGATGTGGTTGCTATACATCGGGCTCCCCTTGGAAGCCATGAAAGATTCATCGCTTTTCTTATCGAACATTTTGCCGGAGCTTTTCCCCTGTGGCTGTCCCCCGTCCAAATTGCCGTTATACCGATTTCAGAAAAGCATTTTGATTACGCCAAGAAGGTTGCGGAAATTTTGCGCGCGCAAAATTTCCGCCTGGAAATAATGGACCAAAACGAAACATTAGGCAAAAAAATCCGCGAAGCCGAAATGCAAAAAATCCCTTATTTATTAATTTTAGGAGACAAAGAAATTACTGCCGAAGCAATTAGCGTGCGACAAAGAGGCAAAGGAGACTTGGGCCAAATGCCACTGGAAAAATTTATAGATAAAATAAAGTAGGAGGCAATCGAAAAAAAATAATTATATTTTCTAAATTCTAAAATTATGGCGGAAGTTTCCGAAGCCACAAAAAGCTTAATTTCAAAATACGACCTTTGGCAAAAATCCTTAAAGCCAAGAGACGGCGCGGCTGTCATCCATGTTGACGAAGTAGCTTCAAAAGTCGCTTCTTTTTACGAGCATATCCGCACCATCATTGACTGGAAGGAAGAGCATTTAATGCGCCGGGCGGCTATTATCCGGAAATTAAAACGGCGGTTTTTTGATTTGGAATTGGGCAATTTCACCACTGAAAATATCGCCGAGCCCTTGGTGCTGGAGTTAATCCGCGGCGGATTTTTCCTCAATGATAAAATAGAAGAGTCAAAAATACCGGCGGTCCAAAAAATCATTGAAAAGTACGTTTTCATTTTAAAACACAGTCCGGAAAATAAAAAGGGCGGGGCGGGTTTGCAATTTTACAACCATTTGCTGGAAATTGCCGCCTGCGAAATTGAAGAAACCTTAGCTCCTTCCATAAAAGAAATGGCGCTGATAGATTACATGTTTGACTTAATGCGCCAAAGAATCAAGGTGCAAGAATCTATTTACGAAAAGGGCTTGCTGAAAAAAGAAGAAACAGATACCTTAATTTACATTGCCGTCCAGCAATCGCTTTTCAAGCTTGATGCGCCAATTATCAGCTACAATTTATTGAAATATAAATATCCGCAGTGGGATGCGCCGTCAGAAGAAGAGCTTTTTAAAATATCCCAAAATATTTTTAAAATACTAAAAGGCATTGAAAGTGATTTACAGCGTCCGCTGTTAAAAAAGTTTTATTCTGTCTGTGAAAAATACGACACTGTTTACTTGCTGTTGGGAGACATTTTATCTGACAACATTGAAAAAGCTGTTATAGATGTCCAAGAACCCTCACTTTTGGAAACATCAGTAAAAAATGCTTATACAAAACGCCTTAAAGATTTAAAAATCAGGATTAAAAGGGCGGCTGTTTACTCAACCGTCTCCATTTTTATCACCAAAGTTTTATCGTTGCTGCTTTTAGAAGTCATATTGGCCAAAATATTCCAAGGCCATATCAATTTCACTTCTTTAATAATTGATGTCCTAATACCCACATTATTGATGGCTATTTTAGTTGCCACTGTCAAACCCCCGGCAAAGAAAAATGTAAACTTGGCAGTTTTGGAAACCATGAAAATTGTCTATAAAAAAGAAAAAACGGATGTGTACGAAGTAAAAATTTCCAAAAAACGCAGCTTTATAACAAGATTTATCCTGTCATTGATTTATTTATTGGGGGCTTGCATTTCGTTTGGATTCATCTACTGGATTTTCAACTATTTTAAATTCCCCATATCTTCAATTATCATAAACATTATCTTTATTGCTTTGATTTTGTTTGCGGGCAAAGCCATACAAAAAAGGGCGAAAGAGCTTACCATAGAAGAAGAATCGGAAGGATTTTTAAGCTTTGTGTCTGATGTTCTGCTTTTGCCCATCACTGGCATGGGACGCTGGCTTTCCAACACTTGGAAGCAATACAACGCCATTGCCGCCTTTTTCAATGCTTTAATTGACATGCCCTTTTCCGCTTTTGTGGAATTTTTGGAGCGCTGGCGGTATTTCATTAAGGAAAAGAAAGAAGAACTCTAATAATTTAAGATTTAAGATTTGAGATATAAGATTTTTTAAATCGTACATCGTAAATCATAAATCGTAAATCTTAAATGAAACTTATTGTCATTTTGGGCCCAACGGCTTCGGGTAAAACAGACCTATCAATCAAATTAGCCAAGAAATTTAATGGCGAAATTGTTTCCGCTGATTCGCGGCAAGTTTATAAAGGATTAGATATCGGCTCTGGAAAAATTACTAAAAGCAAAATGCGCGGTATTACCCACCATCTTTTAGATGTGGCCAATCCCAAAAGAAAGTTTACTGTTTCGCAATACCAAAAATTGGCGCTACGGGCAATTAAAAATATCCAAAAGAGAAATAAAATCCCATTTTTGGTTGGCGGGACGGGTTTTTATATTAAATCCATCGTTGACGGGATTATCATTCCAGACGTAAAGCCAAATTGGAAATTAAGGAAAAAATTGGAAAAGAAAAATACGGCAGAACTTTTTTTAATGCTAAAGAAATTAGATCCAGAGCGCGCAAAAACAATTGACGCCAAAAATCCGCGCCGTTTAATCCGTGCCATTGAAATTGTTTTGGTCACTGACAATCCAGTGCCATTAATTGGACGCCCGACGTCCGATTTTCAAAAAATCGGACGTCGGGCGTCCGCAAATTTTGAGATATTGCAAATCGGCATTAAAAAATCACCGGAAGAATTAAAAAAAGCAATCCACAAAAGGTTGCTCAAAAGAATAAAAGGTATAATCGCCGAAGTAAAAAACCTCACTTCTTCGTCATTGCGAGCCCGTGCCTTTAGCCGCGAGCGAAGCGTGGCGGGAAGCAATCTATCGTTCAAGCGCCTTGAAGAACTGGGTATGGAATACCGTTTTGTCGCACAATATGTGCAAGACAAAATTCATTATGAAGAAATGATTGAAAAATTGCAAAAAGAAATTGAGCGCTTCGCCAAACGCCAAATGACGTGGTTTAAAAGAGACAAAAGAATCCAATGGATAGAAAACCAAAGGCAAACCGAAGAATTAATTAAGAAATTTCTTTAAAATCTCTTGGACATTTTTGGGGTTGGCCGTTCCTCGCGTGGCGGCCATGACTTGGCCGGCTAAAAATTGCAAAGAATTTTTGTTGCCTGATTTATAATCAGCCACGGCTTTTGGATTTTTTGCCATTATTTCTTTTATGACTTTTTCTAATTCCCCATCGTCTTTCATCTGCCCCCAGTTATTATCATCAACAATGGTTGAAGGGTCAACACCCGTGTTAAACATTTCCGCCAGCACCATTTTGGCAACCTTGCTGGAAATTTCATTTTTATGGATCATTTTGATAAATTCGGCAAAATTTTCCGGCGTAATTTTAAATTCGGCTTCAATAAATTCTTTCCCGCCTAAAATCCCTAAAATATCTGATATTAAATAATTTGCCACCAACTTATACAAATCTTTACCAACACTTTTATTAGTTCCAAAGTTCTTGAGAACTTTGGAACTTGTGTTTGCAGTGGATAGCCACTCATCAAGTTCTGAAACCACTTTTTCATAATACTCGCTTAAATCTTTATTCATTACAAAAATCTCAATTGGCTTTTCATCCAAGCCAAATTCTTTGGCAAATCTGGCCCGTTTTTGCTCGGGCAACTCTGGAATTTTTGCCCGTATTGATTCAATATAATTTTTGGTAAAATTCAGCGGAGGCAAATCCGGCTCGGGGAAATACCGATAATCATGCGCTTCTTCTTTTTCCCGCTGGCTGAATGTAATTTCCTTTTTGTCGTGCCAGCCGCGGGTTTCCTGGATCACTTTTTCGCCATTTTCTAATAATTCTGTTTGCCGTTTTATTTCAAAATCGATGGCTTTTTGGACCACCCGGAAAGAATTCAAATTCTTAATTTCTACTTTGGTACCTAACTTTTTTGTCTTGCTCACACTGATGTTGACCTCAACTCTCATCAATCCCTTTTCCATGTTGGCATCTGAAACTCCCAAGTATCTGAAAATCAACTGCAGTTCTTCGGCAAATTTTTTGGCTTCTTGGCCGGAAGTAATATCGGGCTCAGTCACCAACTCCATGAGCGACACTCCCGCCCGGTTTAAATTGACCAAAGAATAGCCAGCCCCTTCCGGATGCAAAAGACTCCCCGTATCTTCTTCTAAATGAATGCGAGTTATGCCTATTTTTTTCCCGTCAATTTCCAAATATCCCTTTTGGCACAAAGGTTTATCGTATTGGGAAATCTGGTATCCTTTTGGCAAGTCCGGGTAAAAATAATTTTTACGGTCGAATTTTGACTCTGTGGCAATGGTACAATTCAAAGCCAGACCGGTTTTGATGACTTTTTTAATCGCTTCTTCGTTGGCAACGGGAAGTGTCCCCGGTTGAGCAGTGCACACCGGGCAAATGTTAACATTCGGCCGTTTTTCATCAGGGTCATTTTTACACGAACAAAACATTTTGGAATTAGTATTTAATTCCGCGTGTATTTCCAGCCCAATGGTTGGTTTGTAAAATGAGTTCATTAAATAATCTTATCATCCTTGAAGCTATGGGTAAATAGTGATATGATGGATTTAGACCAAAAACTAACACCACCATCATATTGGAGGCATGACCATGCAACAGGCTGTCGTTCTTGAACAGAAGCAATGGGCAACGTTGCTCAAACTCCTGGATAAAAAACTGGGAGATTGGCAGTACTTGAACAGAGATGCAACTTTGCTTATTGAACCTATCCGCAACGAAATCAATAAACAAGTGATGATGGTCAGGATTGTGCCAAAATAGTGGCACAATAAACCGCGCATCTAACCCTCGGCTAACGCCCTGGGTTTTTTCTTGATAAATTTTGCAAAAAAGGCGGCTTTCTTCCGAAAGCCGCCTACAGATTACAAGATTGTTTTCAAAGTGCATCGGGCGGGTCAAAACCCACCAATAGTGGCTGGCCATCCGCGGCTTCATCGGCAAAATCAAAGCCACGGAGCGGTTGCCGCAAATTACGGTGCGCCAACGCCCACGATCTGAGCTTGCAGATAGCATCACTATAAGATGTGTAGCGCAGAACATCTGCAATACCCGGATTACCATTAAATAACCTGGAAATCCTTTTGCCCTCATTGGCCAAAATGACAATCGGCACACCACTACGATACGCCATTTCTACCTCAATACCCATGCCCGTTGAAGGAAACAGATCTACTGCCACAAAAAGCGATGTCCTTTCGCATATTTGCGGCCGTTCGATAGCATCCACCTCTGGAGGTGTAAGATGCCCCATTGCAATTGGGTCGCAATGTTCATGAGGCACGAACGCTCTTTGCCCCATCACCCCGAAAAAGACTTCCCCCAATTGTGAGTAGAATGCCTTAATTTCGGATTGGATTTCCACGGGCAAATCCGTCAGCGGACCGCCAATATACGGAACTCGACTCATCACGCACCTCCTTTCATTTTACTGGGTCTGGAAACGAACGGTTTAAATATACCAAAATTTTTCTGTTTTTACAACGAAAAAGGGGCGGTTAAAGTTTTAGATTAAACTCTAACCGCCCATGCAAAAGTCCTATATAGGACCTAGATTAGGATCACCCCCTTTCCCTCCAGGCCAGACAGGACAATGATTTTTTTCATAACAACCTCCTGCTCCCCCCTTAAAGAATAGATAGAACGTGGTTGACACAAGGCAGAATGAAAATTATTTTTTATCCTGTCTTGTGCCAACCATTTAATAACCGGAAAATGTCAAAGAGCTATTGTATTCTTTCTAAAACCACAAATGAATATGCGTATTTATTTTTCTCATCGGGCTGATGATCTTGGCGACTCACCTCTTTCCATTGATTCATATCTACTTCCGGAAAAAATGTGTCGCCTTCAAAACTTTGGTGGATATAGGTCAAATATAATCTATCTGCCATTGGTAAAAACTGATTATAAACCGAAGCGCCTCCGCATATCATTACTTCGCCGTCGTTCTTTGCCATTTCCAAAGCTTGGTCAATTGATGTGGCCAAAAAACAGTTTTCCGGCACTTTGTAATTTGCATCTTTATTTAAAATAATGTGCTTTCTATTGGGTAGTGGTTTTTCTCCGATGGATTTAAAAGTATTCAACCCTAAAATAATTGTTTTACCCAATGTTTTTTCTTTAAAATATTTAAAATCAGCCGGCAAATGCCAAGGCAAGGTATTTTTATTGCCAATAAACCGGTTTTCTGCCAGAGCGGAAATCATGGAGATTACCATAAAATAAGTTCTACACTTTGTTTAAAAATGCCTTCAATTCTTGCTCCTTGCTTTCAATTTTTTTGGTGTCTCCCCTTCTGGCAAAGTCATAATCTTGCATATCCACCATCAAGTATTTACTGATCAAAGGATAAATTTTTTGGATCTGGCGCGCTTTTTCCTGCTCAATTTTCCGATAATCCGGGTGCCCCTGCGAAGTTGTCCTTAATTCCGCTTCCCAGAAGAATGAGCGCATATTTTGGTATTGCATAAACCTGACTTTGTGCCCCAACGTGCAACAATACTGGGCAAGGTCTTGGTCAACGGTAGCAATTTTTTTGAAAACTTCTTCGGCCCGCAATGTTGCCTGGGTGTATTTTTCTTCCAGCCCCGCTTCTTTCAACCCCTCTGGCACGTCAAAACCATTGTCAATGGTAAAACGCTGGCGCATTTGCGTCTGGATTCGGTGCCGATGCAAGTCCCGCCAAGCGCCGATGTTCATTAAAATTTCAAAGCGCAAATAAATATTTTCAAAAGCCCGCGGCATTTTGTAATACTTGGCCTTTCGGTCTTTTAAAATTTCCTGCAAAACTTTTTCTTTTTGGGCAACAGAAAGCTGTTTTACTTTTCCAAGCACCGCCTCAAATGGGTCGTGCAATTCGCCGTATAACAACCCGGCAATAATTTTGTCTTCGCCTTCAGGGTCGTACTCTAAAAGCTTGACGGCCTGCTGACTGGGTTCAATGGCGCTTTTATTATACCCAATTTCTTCCATAGCCTTTCGGACATTTTTGCCTCTTTTGGAAAGGTAATTCCGGTAAGTTTTGGAGTCATCTGATTCCAGTCTCCGCAAAAACGCCGGTATAATTTTATTCAATTCATCTAACGCCGCCTGGCAGGACCAACGAATTTCGCCCAAGTTGTGATCCAGCCCTCGGTTGATCATATATTCAAAAGCCTGTCCGTTGGCAAAAAAAGCCACCTGGCTTAACGTTGCAACTGGCAACAGCAACCGAGCTGTGTCAAATGCCTTAGTTTTAACAACCCGCTCTTCTTCGCTTGGATATTTTGACTTAAGGAATGCCGCATATTCTGCCAAAATAAAAGTGTAAGTTTCAAAAAGGCCGTCCATGGCGGCTTTGTACTCTTGCATCAGCCCCATTTTTTCTAATGTGGGGTCGGTATAATAGCGATAGCTGCCATTTACCTTTGAAGAATAGTCCACGTAGCGCGTGGATTTTTCAATGGGCGCGACGCCCAGCCTCATGTCTTCTATTTGTTTTATGGCAATTTGGGAAATACCGGCGTAGGCCAAGTGCGTGCCCGCCATTTGGGCGATTGAGTCGTCCCCAAACTGGGCAAGCCATTTAATGTAAAAATCCCTGGCTTTTTTATTGGCAAAAATCCTTTCGGCAGGATATTTATGCAAAAAATCAATCAGGGCCTTCAATGATTCTGAATACTTTCTTAAATTTTCCGCTTCCTCCGGGCTTTTTGACGCCAGCTCTTCTTCGTTAATTTCTAAAAATGGCTTTACAAATTCGTTTAAAAGAGCGATGCGCAAGTCGTCTTTGGCTCGGCTGGCCCTGGAGCACAAAGCCCCGATGACTTCAGGCGGCAAAAAAGTAATTCCGTAAACCGAGGAATCCAAACTGGTAAAAAACGGTTCAATTAAATACCGGTCTTGCTCGCTTAATCCCAAATCCTCTTTAATCGGCGCAAAATTTTCCTCGTTCATGATAATTTTTTTTCAATTAAGTTGAGGATTTTTTGGTGAATGGTTTTTACCGGCAAAAATTTTCCCTTTTCTTCGCACTCTATGATTTTGTATTCTTTGGGGAATTTCTTGGAAATGGCAAGATAAGAGTCAAGGGTGTCTGCCAAGTGTCCGGCATCGGCTTCGTGGATATCCTTTGCTTTGCTACTGCCCAAGTACAACGCTCTTTTTTTCTGCTTTGTCTTGTCTTTAATGTTGCTGGACATCTTCATAGAAAGAACAGGAGAAATCTTTAAAATAAACGTGTAGTCCGGCCTGGGAATTTTAAAAATATTGTACTCTAAGTCAATCAACCAATCAATATATTTTTCCCATTCTTTTTTACCTTTTATAATTTTGCCTCCCTGGTGGCCGATATTGGAAGCGGTATACCGGTCTGCAACTACTATTTTGCCTTCGGCAATCCATTGGCGGATTTTAAAACTAGCATCATAACGGTCACAAGCATAAAAAACAGAAGCCCGATAGGGTCCCACCTCTTCGGCTGTGCCATAGCCGCCATTTAAGTACATTTCTAAAAGTGCAGCTGACCCTTTACCATACTGTGGAAAATCTACCTTCTCAACTTTATATCCTGCATCTGCCAGCGCTTTAACCAGCAGCTTTGTCTGCGTGGCTTTGCCCGACCCATCCACTCCCTCTAAGACAAAAAACTTTCCTTTTGGCATATTGTCTTTTGTTTAACGTTTTGTTTAACGTCGGGTTTTAAACATTTAGAATGTTTAAAACCCGACGTTAAACAATTACTTGCCCGTTGTACCCCAGCCGCCGCGGGTTTTATTTTGCATTTGGTCGACTTCCTGCCATTGCACTGCTTCCCTTTTGACAATCAATCCCTGGGCGATGCGTTCGCCTTTTCCCACCAGCACCGGTTTCTCTGTAAAATTATAATACACGGCGTGATATTCGTCCCCATCGCCCGCAAAATCCGGGTCGCCAATGCCAACGCCATTGGCCATCCATAAACCCTTTTTATGGGTTGAACTGCGCGACGCCAAAAGCAAAAAAAATCCGGGCGGAGTCTGGATTGCGACATTTAGCGGAACATACTTAAATTCCTTTGGCGGAATTTCTATGGCAACTCTGGAACATAAGTCAAAAGCCGCCGCCCCTTCGGTTTTATGTTTGGGCAAAGGGATTTTTTTATCAAACCGCTTGATCTTTACTATTTTTTTCATGAAATTTAATCCACTCGTTGTTTTTTATAAAGTTTTTGTAATACTGGCTGGCTACCGGTTTGACACTGCCAAAATATTTGCTGCCCAATGCGTCTTTTCCGTAAGGGATATCCACTTGGCTGGATAATTTTACAAAGGCCACTTGGGCGATGGGCATTTTGTAGTACAGTTTGATGGGCAAATTAGCCAAGTTGTGCAATTCCAGTGTAATTTTTAAAGTGTTACCCGGGTCAACATAACCAGCCGTGGCGTGGACAATCAAACCTACCCGGCCCAGTGAAGATTTACCGTTGAGCTGCAACACCATGTCATGGGGAACCCCAACCGTCTCGTACGTCATACCCAAAGCAAATTCCCCGGGATGCAAAATAAACTGGCGGTTTTCGTCAATAGTCAAAGGGTCCATCATGCTGTCAATGGGTTCTTTCAAGTCAATGCAGACATTGTCGGTGTTTTTAAATACCAAAAAATCAGCCCCCAAATGCACGTCTACGGAAGCCGGCTGGATGGAATTGGGAAACAGCGGGTCAATTTTTATTTTGCCATCGGCCAATGCTTTTTTAATGTCTTTATCGGAGAGAATCATGTTGCGATGTAAGATATAAGATTTAAGATTTACGATTTAAATTGTTTACGTATTTTACTAATTATTAAAAAGAATTGCAACCAAAAAAGCGGCCGCAGCCGCTTTTTTGGCTTTGTATTAATCTTTTACTTCTATCCCTGAGTTTCTCGCCGTTCCGGCGATGATTTTCATTGCTTGTTCAATATCAGTGGTATTCAAATCCGGCAGTTTCATTTGGGCAATTTCCTTTAATTGGACTTTGGTGATTTTGCCGACAATTTTTTTATTCGGCTCGCCTGATCCCTTTTCAACCCCGGCCGCTTTTTTAATTAATTCTGAAGCCAGCGGAGTCTTTAATTTAAAAGTATAAGACCGGTCTTTGTAAATAGTAACTTCCGCGGGAATGGTGTATCCCATTTTGTCTTTGGTTGCCTCATTGAATTTTTGGCAGAATTCAGCGATATTCAAACCGTGCTGGGCCAACGCCGGGCCTACGGGAGGCGCCGGATTAGCTTTTCCCGCTTGTATTTGCACTTTTACGATTGCTTTGATTTCTTTAGCCATTTTTTTGTGAATATTGTATTTAGTATTTTGTATCTTGAATCGAATTTTGAATAATGAATTTAGGTGTTTTGCCCCATTATTCCATATTCTTTATTCTATTCCAGCTACAAGATACCAGATTCTAAATTCATTTTTAACCTGCCTTCTTTATCTGCAACGAATCCAGTTCCACTGGGGTGTCGCGGCCAAACATATTGACCAGCACTTTGATTTTCCCGCGTGCTTGATCAATTTCCGAAACCCGGCCCTCAAAACCCTTAAACGGTCCGTCCAAAATTTTCACCGCATCGCCAATTTCAAAATCAATGGTAAATTCCGGCTCGCCCGCTTCCATGCGCTTCATCAAATCGTCAATGTCTTTTTGCGAAACAGGAATTGGCGTGGTCCCCGCCCCCAAGAATCCGGTCACCCGCGGCGTGTTCCTGACCACATACCAGGATTCGTCGTCCACAATCATTTCCACCAACACATATCCTGGATAAACTTTTTCCTCAACGGTTTTGCGTTTTCCGTTTTTGATTTTTATCTTTTTTTCCTTTGGCACAATGACGTTGAAAATCTTGTTTTCCATACCCAAACTCTCAATCCTTTGCTTTAAATTTTTAGCAACGGCATCTTCATATCCTGAATAGGTATGGATAACGTACCAATTTTTTTCTTGTTCTATGACTTGCTTCGGCATGAAATATAATCCTAATCTACGAATTTATCCTAATGCCACAAATACGTATTCGGGGCATTCGGATTATTCGGATTATTCGGATTCAATTCGGATTATGTTATTTTAAAATAAATTTCTTCAATATCTCTGAAAATACAAAGTCTAACCCTCCCAAAATCGCGGCGACCACAATGGTAACCGCCAACACAATCAGTGTGTAGCGCAAAACCTCCTGCCTTGAAAGCCAGTTGGTTTTCCTTAATTCCACATACACTTCCTTGAAAAAAGTCTGCGTTTTTGCTACAAAATTCATGTTTTTTAAAACCCCGCTGGGCGGGGCTTTGTGTATTCACTTTCATATTAGCCGATACAAATCGATGTGTCAAGTTTTTCTACTTTTTTGCAGCAGTAATCTCAAACGTATCGTGGTCTTTTTCAAATTTGATACGGTATAGGTCAAAGAAACCATCTTGTCCTAATAAAATGCCGACCGATGGGCTATCGACAAAGCAGGCTGGGATTTCTACGGTTTCCGTGAAACCATTGACCTTAATTTTTAATTTATCAACACGGTAGCCATCTACATTACCAGCAATGCCTGTAAAATTAGAGGGCTTGGAGTTGGTTAAATCAACGTCCAATGCCTCTGCTATTTCTAAATTAAATAAAGACAAATCTGCACCAGAGTCTATGAGCGCATCAAATTTTTTACTGTCATCCTTACTAAAAACTTCTATCTCAATCATGGGTCTTTTGATGGCTTTTGGACGATTTTCTATGTAAAAAGAAGTGTAGTTGTATTTCATGCAGTTTTAGAGTGTTGCTGGCATGTAGAAAGAATTAGTGGGCAAAATTTTCAGAAAGACCACATCTTTTCCCTTGCTCTGCATTGAAACCTCTTTGAGCTTATTTCCTACGCTCAAGACTTTTCTGTGGTCTTTGGTGAGAGCTAACCACTTGTTAGGGTATTTTTTAGAGAGGTTTACTAAATTGTAATTTCTTTTTGTTTCCATAATTTTGTTTGTTTTAATTATATGACTCACTCTATGACGTATTCTATGCCCTTAGCTTAACAAAAAGATTAAAAATAATCAAATATTGTGTAGCTTGTTAAACGCTTAATATTTGGTTTTTAATTTTTTCTGTATTGCCATGGGAAAAATGGGGACAAGAA
>CAYIJR010000017.1:0-7888 GCA_964363825.1 uncultured Candidatus Saccharibacteria bacterium
AAAACGTCGTATTCGGAGCATTAGGATAAATTCGTAGATTAGGATTATATTTATGTCACGAAGTTTAAAAAAAGGGTCGTTTATTGACCAAAGATTGTTGGAAAAAGTTTTAAAGTTACGAAAAGAAGAAAAGACAATCATTAAAACCTGGTCGCGCCATTGCACCATTTCGCCTGAAATGGTAGGCTTTACTTTTGGAGTGCATAATGGAAAGGAATTTATCCCGGTGTACGTTGCAGAAGACATGGTAGGCCACAAGCTGGGCGAATTTTCACCGACTACCAAGTTTTCAAGACACGGCGGCAGGATGCAACGGGAAATTGAAGCCGGAGCACAGCAAAAAGAAGCGGTAAAAACAGAAGCGGCCGCGGTAAAACCAACAAAATAGCGAAATACTAAATCCTAAACCCTAAATCCTAAAAAAAATCAAAATCCAAAATCCAAACGTTTAGAATTTAGAAATTAGAGTTTCTTCTAAGAATTAAAAGTTATGCAAATTAAGGTTCAATTAAACAATTTAAGGACGGCTCCCAGGAAAACACGGCAAGTGGCCGATGTCATACGGAATAAAAACTTGGCACAAGCCAGAGCCCTTTTAGAATTCACTATCAAAAGGCCGGCAGATCCGATGTTGAAATTGTTAAACAGCGCCGCCGCGTCTGCCGTGAATGATTTAAAATTAAAAGAAGATAATTTATATATTTCCAAATTGACGGTTGACGAAGGCCCAAAACTGAAAAGATGGCATGCCATGAGCCGCGGCCGGGCGTATCCCATTATGAAAAGAACATCGAATATAACGCTGGTTTTATCTGAAGTTGATAAACTAAAAACCAAAATCCAAAAACCAAAAATACAAACCAAAAATAAAAAAGAAATTAATTTAAAGAAAAAAGCAAAGTCATAAATTTTTGATTTTTGATTTTTGCATTTTGATTTTAGCGAAGCGCTTATGACCCACAAGGTCCACACAAAAGCATTTAGGATAAAAGGAATGGAGGATTTCAACATCCGCGGTTTTTATGGCAAAGATATGAGAAAATATTTGGAGGAAGATTTTGTGATCAAAGATTTTTTGCGAAAAAAATTATCAGAAGCGTCAGTTGCCAACATAGAAATTGAGCATTCGGCCAACAAGTTGAATATTATTATTGAAACGGCCAGGCCAGGTTTGATTATTGGTCGTGGAGGTGAAGGAGTGGAAATTTTAAAAAAAATAATTGAAAAGAAAATAAAAGACATTAAAAGTCCCGGCGCGGCGAAAGCTGTCTCGCGCCAGATTAAAATAGACATTAAAGAAGTGAAAAACCCCTGGGTTTCAGCTATGCTGGTAGCCCAAATGTCAGCCCAACAAATTGAAAAAAGAATGCCGTTCAGGCAGGTGATGAAAAGGAATATTGAAAGGGTGATGCAAAATAAAGAAGCCAAGGGCATCAGGATGGAGTTTTCCGGAAGGTTAAACGGCGTCGAAATTGCCAGGAAAGAATGGTTGCGCCAGGGAAGGATGCCAAGGCAAACCATCCGGGCTGACATTGATTATGCTATTGCCGAAGCCCATTGCACCTACGGAGTCATAGGAGTAAAGGTTTGGATATATAAAGGAGATAAATTTAATTGAAACTAATGCAAAATTCAAAAATCAAAATTCAAAATTAAGGAGTCGTGCCTTGGCGCGACATATATTATCCCGCCATCGGCGGGATACTAAAATTTTGAGATTTGATATTTAAATTTTTAATTCACAGTATGTCATTATTAATGCCTAAAAAAGTAAAACACCGAAAGTGGCACAGGGGTGTCACTAAAGGAGTAGAAACCAGAGCAACCAAGCTTAACTTTGGCAGCTTTGGGTTAAAAGCAATGGGTACAAAATGGATTACCGCCCGCCAGATTGAGTCAGCCAGGCGCCACATTATCAGATACATGAGAAAGGGAGGCACGGTGTGGGTAAGAATTTTCCCGGACAAGCCCGTGACATCAAAAGGAGAAGAAGTGCCATTGGGCGGAGGCAAGGGAAGCGTGCACCATTATGTTTACCCGATAAAACCGGGCAGGATTATTTTTGAAATTGAAGGATTAAAAGAAGAGGTGGCACGCGAGGCATTAAAAGGAGCGGCCATTAAGTTGCCTATTAAGACAAAATTTGTTAAAAGAGAGGGATAATCCGAATACCATCCGAATCAAATCCGAATGCCGCGAATTAAAAACGCCGTATTCGGAGCATTAGGATAAATTCGTAGATTAGGATTATATTTATGAATACGGAAGAATTAAGAAAAAAAGATGCAAAAGAATTGGAAAAATCAGTGCAAGACTTGCGCAAGAAGCTAAGTGATCTTAGATTTAAGTTTTCTTCCAACCAGCTAAAGAACGTAAAAGAAGTCAGCAATATTAAAAAAGAAATTGCCAGGATATTAACCATAATTAACGAAAAACATGGCTAAGAAAAAATTACAAGGCGTTGTGGTTTCAGATAAGATGCAAAAGACCGTAGTTGTTAAAGTAGAAAGGATAAAAGAGCACCCGAAGTACAAGAGAAGGTATAAAATCCACAAAAAATATAAGGCCCACGACGAAAAGGGGGAGTACTATGTGGGAGACAATGTTGTCATAGAAGAAACTGCGCCGATTTCAAAAGATAAGCATTGGAAAGTGATAGGCAAAGTTTAAAACCAAAAACCAAATACCAAAACCACAAATCAAAACTAAAAAACAAATTATTTTTGGTATTTGGTATTTGAGTTTTGGTATTAGCGAAGCGCTTATGATTCAATTACGATCAATGTTAAATGTCGCAGATAATTCTGGAGCCAAAATCATCCAGTGTATTAATGTTCCCGGCGGAACAATGAAAAGGTATGCCCAGTTGGGAGACATTATTGTAGGGACAGTTAAAAAAGCCGATCCAAGAAAACTGGTAAAAAAACACGAAGTGGTAAAAGCCGTAGTGGTGCGCCAAAGGAAAGAATTCAGAAGACCCGATGGCTCGTACATCCGTTTTGACGATAATGCCGTTGTGGTGCTGGGCGAGGGCAAGCTGCCAAAAGGAGGCAGGGTATTTGGACCGGTAGCTAAAGAAGTAAAAGATAAAGGTTTTGATTCAATTGCCCAAATGGCCAGCGAGCTATTATAAGGAGTAATCACGAATATACGAATTAAAAGTAATATACAAATATACAAATTCGCTGTGATTCGTATATTGGTATATTTGCGAGTATTTGTATATTCGCGACTACTCCAAGGTTATGAAGTTAAAGAAAGGCGATACAGTTTTAATAATTTCAGGCAAAGACAAAGGCAGGACAGCAAAGATATTAAAATCTCTTCCTAAAGAGCTGAAAGTTTTAGTTGAAGGAATTAATATAAAGCAAAAGCACATTAGGCCAAAAAAGGAAGGCGAGAAGGGACAAGTGATAAAGATCCCATTGCCAATGGACGTTTCCAATACCAAATTCCTTTGTCCAAAATGCGGGAAAGCATCAAGGATTGGATATAAAATAATCGGTGACCATTCGAATTTATCAGGGCAAGCTAAAAAATTAAGGATTTGCAAAAAGTGCCGGTCAGAAATTTAACAATTTTTTGTAAACAAAAAATTCGCAGATTAACGCAGATGTAACGCAGATCAACGCGGATACGTATCCGCGAAAATCCGCGTAAAAATCAGCGCAAATCCGCGATTTTTTACGAAGTAAAAATGATGGAAAAGTTAAAAGAAAAATACAATAAAAAAGTAATTCCAGCTATGATGGAAAAGTTCGGTTACAAAAATTCCATGGCTGTCCCCAAAATTACCAAGGTGACATTAAATAGTTCTTTTGGCAAAGATGTGGCCAATAAGACTGGAGGCGAACGGGAAAAGATACAAAACCTTATTGTCCAGGACATTGCTTTAATTACCGGACAAAAACCGACGCTGGTAAAATCTAAAAAATCTATCGCCGGTTTCAAGTTGCGAGAAGGTCTGGAAATTGCAGCCATGGTAACTTTGCGCAAAGATAAAATGTGGGATTTTCTGGAACGGCTGATTTACTTGTCTTTGCCACGGTCGCGCGACTTTAAGGGCTTGGAATTAACATCCGTGGACAAAGGCGGAAATTTGAACATAGGATTTAGAGAACACATTAACTTCCCTGAAATTTTCACTGAAAAAGAAAAAACTATTTTTGGATTGCAGGTTATTGTTTCCACCAACGCCAAAAATCACGAAAAAGGTCTGGAATTATTCAAACTGATGGGATTTCCAATCAAATAATTTGCAATCAAATTATTTCGCAGATTGCCGCAGATTAAAACGCAGATTAACGCAGATACGTATCCGCGAAAATCCGCGTAACAATCCGCGCAAATCAGCGATTTTTACGAAGTAAAAATGTATGGCTAAGACATCACAAATCGCAAGCGCAAAAAAGAAACCGAAATATTCTTCACGATTAGTAAGACGCTGTTTTAAGTGCGGCCGAAGAAGGGGATTCATGAGGGCATTCGGGCTTTGTAGGATATGTTTTCGCGAATTAGCAAACCAAGGGGAGATTCCGGGAGTTACCAAGTCTTCCTGGTAGGAAGACTTCTATTTAAGATATAAGATTTTAGATTTAAGATTTTACGAAAAAACAACTTTCAATCGTAAATCTCAAATCATAAATCATAAATCAAAAAAATGACTGATCCAATCACAGACATGTTAAACCAAGTAAGGAATGCCCAAGCTGTCGGCAAGACAGAGGTGGTTTTGCCTTTCTCAAATTTGAAAAATGAAGTTGCCAATTTACTGGCCAAAGAAGGTTTTGTGGGGGAAGTAAAAAAGATGGCCAAAGGAAAAAATAAGACTTTGAAAATTGGCTTGAAATATGAAAGTGGAGTTCCCAAAATTGAAGGATCAAAAAGGGTTTCCAAACCCGGCCAGAGGATTTATGTCAAAGCCAACGAAATCAAGAAAGTGCGTGGTGGATTTGGGGCATCCATTATTTCCACGCCAAAAGGATTAATGACGGGTTTTCAAGCTCGAAAAGCCAAATTGGGAGGAGAAGTTTTGCTTGAAATATGGTAATATTTCAAGCAATTTAAGATTTACGATTTGAGATTTAAGATTTATTGCAAAAAAAGAGCGCCGATTCATAGATATTTAGAACGGGCGCCTTACCACTCAAAGATGGTAGTTTTATAGAGACGGTGACGCTAACCACATTAAGAATATGCACAGCAGGGGTAAGATTACTGCAAAGTGTAATAGCAGTATGAAAATCGCATAGATTCCAAGTAGCACGTCTTTCGGACCATCATTCAATTGGTCACAGCCCAATTTTTCAGGCATGGCTTCTCCTTTTGGGGGTTGGATTGACGAAGGGCTATAAATATACTATAATAAAAAATCTTTTGAGTCAAATCTCAAATCGTAAATCTTATAAATCACAAAAATGAGCAGAATTGGTAAAAAATTAATTGAAATTCCCCAGGGGGTAACTGTAGAAGTTGCCGGCCAAGATGTGAAAGCAAAAGGGCCGAAAGGGGAATTAAAATTGCATATCCATCAAGACATTAAAGCAGAAGTGAAAGATGGCAAGATTTTGGTTGCGCCGGTAAGAAATCTGCCCAAAAAATCAAAAGGGCTTTGGGGGTTGTACCGGGCGCTGATTTTCAACATGGTTGAAGGGGTTGAAAAGGGATTTGAAAAAAAACTGGAAATTGAAGGGATTGGGTACAAGGCCGCGGTGCAGGGCGATGAATTGGTGCTGAATGTGGGCTTTGTCAATCCCGTGAAAGTGAAAAAACCGGAAGGCATTACTTTTGCCGTGGAAAAAAACGTCATTACTATTTCGGGAATTAACAAAGAAGCGGTGGGCCAGATTTCAGCTGAAATACGGGCCACTAAAAAAGCCGAACCTTACAAAGGAAAGGGAATCAAATACCAGGGAGAGAAAATCAGGAGAAAAGAAGGCAAAAAAGTAGTGGCAGCTAAGACGTAGAATTTAGAACCTTGTATTTTGAAGCTGGAATAGAATACGGAATAAAGAATAACAAATTCAATATTCAAAATTCAATTCAAGCTACCAGATACTAAATTCAGGATTCATGTTTTAATAATATGAAGGCAAAACAATTACGAAGACAACGAATACATACAAAAATACGTATGAAAATTATGGGGACCAAAGACCGCCCGCGGCTTTGCGTTTTCAAGTCAGGCAAGCACATGTACGCCCAGCTCATTGATGACGACCATGGAAAAGTGCTGGCGGCGGTTTCTGATGTGAAATTAAAATCCAAAGGAAACAAAGTGCAACATTCTGCGGAAGTCGGTAAATTAATCGCCAAGGAAGCTATGGCTAAAAAAATAGAAAAAGTGGTTTTTGACCGGGGAGGATTTTTATTCCACGGCAGGGTAAAAGCCGTGGCAGACGGGGCGAGGGAAGGGGGTTTGAAATTTTAGATTTAAGATATAAGATTTTAAGACGGACACTCACAAATTATTAATCGTAAATCGTAAATCTCAAATCATAAATTAAAATATGGAAGACACAAAAAAAGAAAATACAACTTCTGAAAAGGAAAAGAACATGCAAAAAGCTGATGATGGTTTCAGGCCGGTAAAAAGGGGGTTTGGTTTTGGCCGCGACCGGGGGGCCAAAGACGAATACGACACTAAGCTTTTGGATTTGGCCAGGGTTACGCGCGTGACAGGCGGCGGAAAACGCTTAAGATTCCGCGCCGTAGTCATTGCCGGAGACAGGAAATCAAAAATCGGCATTGGCATAGACAAGGGCCGGGACGTTTCACAAGCCATTGAAAAGGCCACTACCAGAGCCAAGAAAAATTTGATTAATATTGTGATTGTTGAAGGCACTATTCCCCACCAAGTGGAAGCCAAATCAGGGCCGGCCAGGATTTTGTTAAAGCCTCAAAGGAAAGGCAGGGGGTTGGTGGCGGGAGGCGCGGTGCGCATGATTTGCGACTTGGCGGGTATTAAAAACGTTTCTTCAAAAATTCTGTCAGGGTCAAAGAATAAATTAAATAACGCTCGGGCAACTATGGAGGCGCTGAAAAAACTTAGAACGAGAAATTAGAAGTTAGAAAATAGAAAATAGAATACGAAACGTTAAAATTCTATTTTCTAGATTCTATTTTCTAGATTCTAAACAAATGCAAGTACATCAATTACAACCAAGGCATCTTTCAAAAGGCAAAAAGCGTGTTGGCCGGGGAGGCAAAAAGGGCACATATTCGGGCAAGGGAGGCAAGGGCCAAAGCGCCAGGGCCGGCCGGAAAATGGCGCCGATTATCAGGGAATTGATTAAGCGTTATCCAAAACTAAAAGGATACCGGGCTTTTGCGATACAAAAAAAATCGGCGGCGGTGAATTTAGATGTCTTGGAAAAAAATTTTGAAAATGGGGAAACCGTGACACCAGAAAATTTGATTAAAAAGGGAATTGTGCATATGATAAAAAACAAGGCGCCGGCAGTAAAAATATTAGGAGGCGGAAAAATCAGCAAAAAAATTACAGTTGAAAACTGCAAAATTTCAGACAAAGCCAAATCATCCATTGAAAAAGCCGGCGGGAGCGTAAAGTTCTAATGTTATAACTGTTCTAAATGTTGTAATGAAACGAGAAAATTGATACGACAATTACAACACTAGAACATTACAACAATTACAACATTCATGTGGTACGATAAAGTCATACTACTTTTCAAAAACAAAGAATTAAGGAAAAAGTTCCTTATTGTGTTGTTTTTGTTTGTTGTTTTCAGGATTGCCGCCAATGTGCCCATTCCGGGCATCGGCACGGAAAATTTAAAAAGGTTTTTCGCCGACAACCAAGTTTTCGGCCTGTTGAACATATTTTCCGGCGGAGCTTTGAGCAATTTTTCCATTGTATTGCTGGGAG
>CAYIJR010000017.1:7988-12492 GCA_964363825.1 uncultured Candidatus Saccharibacteria bacterium
TTGAACATATTTTCCGGCGGAGCTTTGAGCAATTTTTCCATTGTATTGCTGGGAGTCGGTCCGTACATTACCGCCACTATTATTTTGCAATTATTGACTATGATTTTTCCGGCCTTAGAAAAAATGTACAAAGAAGAAGGAGAAGCGGGGCGGCATAAATTCAACCAATATGGCCGGTTGCTCACCATTCCTTTAGCCGCTTTTGAAGGGTATGGCATTCTTACATTATTCCAGCGGCAGGGAATTATTGGGGCGCTGCCTTTGCCAACACTTATCAGCTCAATTGTCACTATTGTGGCCGGGGCAATGTTTTTAATGTGGCTGGGTGAAATTATTACCGAGCAAGGCATGGGAAACGGCATTTCGCTGTTGATTTTTGCCGGTATTGTGGCAAGCTTGCCTATTAATATTTTCCAGACATTCGTCAGTTGGGATCCCAGCAAAATCCCTTCGTACATTTTGTTTTTCGTCGCTTCCATTATTATTATTGCCGGCGTGGTTTTGATTACAGAGGCAAGAAGGAATATTCCCGTTTCCTACGTCAAACGCGTGCGGGGCAATAAAATGTATGGCGGAGCTTCCACCTATTTGCCTTTAAACATTAATCCGGCGGGCGTTATCCCCATTATTTTTGCCCTTTCCATTTTGCTGTTTCCGGGCATGGTTGCGGGATTTCTGGGCGGAGTGCCGGGTTTTGTGGGAAGCGCCGCCAATGCCGTGGCTGCGTTTTTCAATAACGTGTGGGTGCACGGAGCTTTGTATTTCTTGCTGGTAATTGTCTTTACCTATTTTTACACTGCGGTCACCTTTGACCCAAAAACCATTTCTGAAAACTTGCAGAAAATGGGCGGGTTTGTCCCGGGCGTTCGGCCAGGGGAATCCACCGCCAGATTTTTAAAGCATATTTTAAACCGCGTACTGTTTACCGGCGCCATTTTTTTGGGTTTGATCGCCATTTTGCCTAACATTGTTTCAGGAGCTACAGGAGTGACCGGATTTACCTTTTTAATCGGAGGCACTTCTCTTTTAATTATTGTCAGTGTGGTGCTGGACACCATGCGCCAAATCAACGCCCAGCTGGAAATGAGGGAGTATGACACGTTTTAGAAAATAGAATCTAGAAAATAGAAAATAGAATCGCAAAAATCCGCCTACGAACGGGTTTTATTTTTTTTTGCAAATCATCTTTGACGATTATGGTAATGTAATTATGATAACGTTTTAATCATATATCATAATTTTCAAAGCTTTGAAAATTATGATATATTAGAAAGAGAGCGTATTGTTAATATTTTTATAAAGACCCTATTCTATGAAGATTCCTATTACGGATCAATTTCTTTGGGATTTATTAAGCTCAATGAGTAAAGCAGAGGATGTGTTTCGTTTTTTAATCCATCCACCAAGGACATTTGGGCAAATAGTCTGGGATTCTGCCGACCCGGTTTATCAAAAATATCGCAAGATATTGAAGCCTCAAAAGTTTGCTCGGCTTATGTATCATTTAAAGAGCAATAACCTTATTAAATCTAAGAATTTAGAAAATAAAAAAGCAATATTTTTAACTAAAAAAGGATTGGGCAAGGCATTAAAAGCTAGCTTTAAAATTGTACATCAAAAGAAAAGGGCTGACGGAAAGTGGATTATGGTTATTTTTGATATTCCCCAGAACCATAAAAAAGCAAGGGATTTGTTGAGAAGCGTTCTTAAGAATTTAGGTTATAAAATGTTTCAACAAAGCGTCTGGATTACCCCCTATGATGTTTCAGAAAAAACGGAAAATTTATTGCAGGCATATTCACTAGACGGGTATGTAAAAATTTTTATAATAGAAAAGTTGGATTAACAGAAAATCCGTATTATATCATATTTATAAAAGCTTTGGAAATTATGATATAGATAGGGGCTTATGATTTAAGGGTGAGTTTTGCCATGAAAATATTCATAAAGATGTTGAAAACTTATTATGAATTTAGTATAATTTCAAAATGGATAAAAAAGTGATTATTTTATTCGGGCCGCCGGGGGCGGGCAAAGGCACGCAGTCCGAGCTTCTGTCTGAAAAGATGGGGCTGTATTTGTTCGAAACCAGTAAAATTTTAGAAAGGGAATTTAAAAAAGCGGAAAAAATGCCTAAAGACTCGCCAGAGCGATTCGTTGAATTTGAAGGCCAGAAATTTGATGTATTAAATGAAAAAGAGATTTGGGAAAGAGGAGAGTTGTGCAGCCCGCCCTGGGTAACTTATTTGTGCGTGAAAGAATTCAAGCGGCTGTCAGAAGAAGGCGAAAATATTATTATTGCCGGTTCTCCGAGGACAGTTTATGAAGCTGAAAGGGAAATGCCATTGTTGGCGGAGCTGTATGGCAAGGAAAACATTAAAATTATTTTAATTGAAATTTCGGCGGAGGCTACGGTTTTTAGGAATACGCACCGGAAAATTTGCGAATTAATGCGCCACTCAATTTTATTCAATAAAGAAACTGAAAAATTGAAACTGTGCCCGCTGGACGGGTCAAAGTTGGTAAAAAGAAAAGACTTGGACGATCCTGCAACCATCAAGACACGACTGGTCCAATACAAAGAAAGGACACTTCCGCTTTTTAAATATTTTAAAAATAATAATTTTGATGTCAATAAAGTAAATGGCGAAGGAAGCGTGGCAAAAGTGCATGGAGACATTTTAAAACTTATCCAATGATCCTGATAAAAACAAAAGAGGAAATTCAGATAATGGCGGAAGGCGGAAAAATTCTGTCAACCGTTTTGGGCCAAATTGAAAAAATGGCAAAACTTGGAATCACCACCATGCAACTAGACAGAGCCGCCGAGGCTCTTATTTTAAAACACAGGGGGAAACCCGCATTCAAAGGGTACGAAAATTTTCCGTATTCTTTGTGCACTTCGGTCAATAATGTGATTGTACACGGTTTTCCGTCAAATTACCGCTTGAAAGAAGGCGACATTGTGGGTTTGGACTTGGGAGTTTTTTATAAAGGCTACAACACCGACATGGCCGTAAGCGTTGCCGTTGGCAATGTTTCTTTTGAGGCCAAGCGCCTGCTGGCCGTCACTAAAAAAGCTTTAAAACTGGGCATTAAAAAGGCGCGAGCTGGGGTGACTACAGGGGATTTGGGCAACACCATTCAGCGCTATGTTGAAGACCAAGGGTACGGCGTGGTGCGCGAGCTATGCGGCCATGGCATTGGTAGAAACTTGCACGAAGACCCGCAAATTCCAAATTATGGCCAGCGCCACAAGGGTATGGAATTAAAAGAGGGAATGGTTATTTGCATAGAGCCCATGGTGACAATGGGAAATTATCAGCTTAAAAAATCCAGCGATGGTTACGGCTTTGCCACTAAAGACGGTTCTTTGGCCGCCCATTTTGAGCATACCGTTGCCATCACTAAAGACGGATGCCGCATCTTAACGGCAGCTTAATAATTTTATAAAATAAAATTTAAGTTATCCCTGGAAATCTTAGGCAGGAGTATAATTTATAAACTAAAGAGTTAAAACAATATTTCAATAAACCCGCCAACGCCGTTGGCGGGTTTATTCATTTTTAGGAGAATAAGTGAGAATTAAGCAGTGAAAATAAATTGGGGCTTCTTTTTTTATATAAAAATGCTAAAATCACCTAATATGAAACCGCTTATTGTAGCTAATTGGAAATGTAATCCGACTACTGCCAAAGAAGCCAAGCAGCTTTTTGATGCGGTGAAAAAAAGCGTCAAAGGCAGCAAAGCGGAAATAGTAATTTGCCCGCCGTTTGTGTATTTGCCTTTGCGCAAGGGGTTGCCCCTCGGCGCCCAAAACGCTTTTTACAAAGAGAAAGGGGCTTTTACCGGAGAAGTTTCGCCGTTGATGCTGAAAGATTTAAAAGTGAAATATGTGATTTTGGGCCATTCAGAAGTCAGGAAATATTTAAATGAAACCGATGAAATGATAAACCAAAAAATAAAAGCGGTTTTGAAGGAAAATTTAATTCCCATTTTGTGCGTTGGCGAGAATGAAGGTGAAAATAAATTTGAAGTTTTACAAAAGCAAATTTCAAAAGCGCTTGACGGCGTGTCAAGTGTCAAAGGTCAGATGTCAAATGTAATTATCGCCTACGAGCCAGTGTGGGCAATCGGCACGGGGCGCAACTGTTCGGTTGAAGAAACGGCGGATTCTTTTGCATTTATCAAAAAAATCATTTCAAAGTTGTACGGCGAAAAAGCGGCCGAAAGCGCCAAAATTCTTTACGGCGGGAGCGTCAAAGCGGAAAATTCGGGCTCGTATGTAAGAGAAGCTGGAGCCAATGGCTTGCTGGTCGGCGGAGCATCATTAAACGCAAGGGACTTTACAAGTATCGTAAAATCGGTAGAGTGAAGTATGGAAGACGAAATTAGCAATGGGTATTTTTTCAGCCCCAGTAAGGGCAATATGGAATTTAAAGAAGTCATTAAAGAAATTTATGGCTATATTTCTAGCCAGCCGGAATTTTTTTACGACATTGTA
>CAYIJR010000018.1:0-3602 GCA_964363825.1 uncultured Candidatus Saccharibacteria bacterium
AGGATACCATTTATCGGCCTCGGCCTTTTTTTATTTTTTGATAGTTTCCAGAAAATCATGGGGTATTACCCAAAAAGGGATTTGTCAAAATCCAATTTAAGCGGAAGGATTGTCTTCTCGTCAATTAAAAAGGGATGGGGCATGGATTTAATCAGAAAAATAGGGAAAACTCCCCTGCCATTAGTGACCACATTTTTTACGCCCGCCTTTATGGCAGAATATTTTAATTATCCCGGGGATATTTACTGCATTATCTGCGACGCCGATGTTTCCAGAGCCTGGGTTAATTTAAATCCTAGAAAAAGCCGAATAAAATATTTTGCCCCCAACACTTGGGCCAGGGACCGCCTGAAACTTTACGGCGTCAATCCAGAAAATATTACATTAACAGGATACCCTTTGCCCAAGGAAAACATTGGCAAAAATATGGAAATTGTGAAAAAAGATGTGGCGTACCGGATTTTAAACCTTGATCCAGGCGGGAAATACAGAAGAATATACGCGCCACTGGTTAAAAGTTATCTTGGCGAATTACCTAAGATGCCAAATCATCCTTTGACAATTATGTTTTCTATAGGCGGCGCCGGTGCCCAAAAAGAAATAGCATTGCAAGTAGCGCAAAGCTTAAAAGAGAGGATAAGGGCAAAAGAATTGAGGATGGTTATTTCAATTGGGACAAGGGAAGAATTAAGGAGATATTTTGAAAATGGAATAAAAGATTTGCAGCTAGACGGATGGATTCACATATTATCGGGCAAAAATACAAAAGATTATTTTGAAAAATTCAACCAAGAATTAAGAACAACAGACATTTTAATGACTAAACCCTCGGAGCTTTCTTTTTATACTGGGCTTGGCATGCCAATTGTCGTTGAACCGTCAATTGGCTCGCAGGAAGATTTCAACAGAAGATGGCTCATGCATATCGGCAGTGCTGTTTTACAGGAAAATCCAAATTACACTGAAGAATGGATTTTTGATCTGCTGGGCAGTGGAGACTTGGCCGAAATGGCTATGCAAGGATTTGTGGAAGTAGAAAAAATGGGGACCTATAATATTGAACGAATAATAGCCGATAAAAAATAGGCATGAAAAAAATGTTGACCATAATTTTTTTAATATTTATTATCATATGTGGGGTTTTTATTTATTATTTTTTTATTGCAAAGCCTTCTGTGCAAAAAAACATAACCTGGGGAGTCACTTTTTCCCAAATGCAGGCCGAAGCCTTAAAGCTTGATTGGAAAAAAACCTATTTGGCAATTTTAAAAGATTTGGGCGTAAAAAATATAAAGCTTCATACCCAATGGGATTGGATAGAGAGTGAGAAAGGAAACTACTATTTTGACGATGTTGATTGGCAGGTAAGCCAGGCAGAACAAAGCGGAGCAAAGTTGATATATGTGGTTGGCATGAAAACAGGCAGATGGCCGGAGTGCCATTTGCCAGATTGGGCCGAGACTCTTTCAAAAGAAGAACAGCAAGCAGAGTTGTTAAAATACGTTAAAGAAGTTGTTTTAAGATATAAAGGCCAAAAGTCAGTAATTGCCTGGCAAGTAGAAAACGAGCCGTTGTTTAATTTTGGCGTATGCCCATGGTACGACAAAGATTTTTTGGTTAAAGAAATAAGCCTGGTAAAATCGCTTGACCCAGCAAGGCCAATTATTATTTCGGACTCGGGCGAGCAATCTTTTTGGTTTGAAGCAGCAAGAATTGGAGACATAGTTGGCACTACAATGTATAGGAAGGTTTGGGTCCATATTACAGACAAATACGGTTTTTATTTTGAATTTCCCATGCCCCCTATAAGCTATTGGCTGAAAAGCCGATTGATTGAAAAATTGTTTGGCAAAAGAGTTATTAATGTGGAGCTTCAAGCGGAGTCTTGGGTAAGGGATGTTTCTGCTGATATATCTTTAAAAGAGCAGGAGCAAACAATGGACCTAAACCAGTTCAAGAAAAATATTGATTATGCAAAGCAAACAGGATTTGACGAATTTTACTTCTGGGGCACAGAGTGGTGGTTTTGGTTAAAGGAAACCCAGCATAATCCTGAGATATGGAACACTGCAAGAGAATTATTTCAACAATAGTGATTTATTAACCAAAACCACCACTCTGCAAATCATAAATCTTAAATCATAAATCATAAATGTTAAGCATTATCATTCCCGCATTAAATGAGGAGGACTATGTAGAATTTCTTTTGGAGTCTATTAAAAAACAGGATTTAAAAGATTACGAAATAATTTTAGCAGATGCCGGTTCAACGGATAAAACCGTAGAAATTGCTGGAAAACACCAATGTAAAATTATTAAGGGCGGCCTTCCGGCGGCGGGAAGGAATAACGGCGCCAAAGTTGCAAAAGGGGAATTATTGTTTTTTCTGGATGCTGACACCGTTTTGCCCGAAAATTTTTTTAAAAAGGCTTTTGAGGAGTTTGATAAAAGAAAACTCGACCTTGGAAGTTTTTGCTTAGTTCCTTTGCCAAAAAGCAAATTGTCTTATTTTTTAATTAATTTATTTTATAATCAATACATTGTTTTATTTGAGAATGCTTTAGTCCATGCGGCTGTTGGGATAATGGTAAAAAAAGATATTTTTGAAAAAACCGGTGGCTTTGACGAAGACGTAAAATTGGCCGAAGACCATTATTTTGCCAGAAGAGCAAAAATTGTTGCACAAGCCACATGCGGCATCTTTAAATCAACTGAAATTTTTGTTTCAGACCGGCGATTCCGGCGCGATGGCTGGATTAGGATAGGGGTTAAGTATTTATTATGCGAATTGCACCTGATACTTATCGGTCCGGTCAAATCTGATATATTCAATTACAGATTCAACCACTATAAAGACAATAAGCCCTAAATCCAAAACCCTAAACTCTAAACAAACTCAAAATTCAAATACTTAAATTCAAAACACGACGGTTTAGAATTTTGGATTTTGGAAATTGGGATTTATTTAGGATTTAGTGTTTAGGATTTAGAATTTAACAATTATGTACGAATTGCCAGAATTCGATTTTAAATATTTACAAAATAAGGTTTCTAAAATATTGAAAAGCGAAGCTTTTAAAGCTTTTGTTTTGATTTTAATTATTATCATTGCCGTCGGTTTTTTGACGGGGGACATTACGCTGAATAATTTGCAGCAGCAATACGAATCTTTGTCCCAAACAGTGGATAATAGCGTATTAAAGCCCATTGGCGACCAATCCCAGCCAGTCCAAACCTATGTTTCAAGAATAGATTATGAAGAGGCAATCATTAACGCCGTGAAGTCCGCTTCGCCGTCGGTAGTAAGCATTATCATCTCAAAAAATGTGCCGATTATTGAACAGGAATTTATTAATCCGTTCGGAAACGACTCGCCATTTGGTTTTCTGATCCCCCAAAATGTGCAAAAGGGAACCAAGTACCAGGAAGTGGGGGCGGGGTCAGGGTTTATTGTGTCAGAAAACGGTTTGGTGCTGACCAACAAGCACGTTGTTTTGGATAAAGATGCCGACTACACCGTTTTTACCAACGACGGAAAAAAATATTCTGCCAAAGTGCTGGCTCGAGATCCTGTGCAAGATTTGGCGATTATAAAAATCCAG
>CAYIJR010000018.1:3702-12446 GCA_964363825.1 uncultured Candidatus Saccharibacteria bacterium
GGATGGTCCAAAATTTCCCGCTATTACCATTGGCGACTCTGACAGCATACAAATCGGCCAGGGTGCCATTGCTATTGGGAATGCCTTGGGGGAATTCAGAAATACCGTTTCGGTGGGAGTAATTTCGGGCCTTGGCAGGACTATTTCTGCTTCCGGCGGCGGAGGTTTTTCTGAAACCTTGGAAGATGTTATCCAAACGGATGCGGCCATTAACCAGGGGAATTCCGGGGGGCCTTTGTTGAATTTAAAAGGCGAAGTGGTTGGCATCAACACGGCCATGGCCAACGGAGCCGATTCCATTGGTTTTGCCATACCCATTAATGTGGCAAAAAGGGACATTGACCAGATTATCAAAACCAACAAAGTAACATACCCTTTTTTGGGAGTAAGGTACGTGTTGGTTGATGAGGCAGTAAAGGAAAAATATACCTTGTTAGTGGATTATGGCGCATTGATTTTAAAGGGCGACAATGGAGAAGCAGCCATTACGGCCGGATCGGCGGCCGCCAAAGCGGGGATTAAAGAAAGAGATGTTGTTTTAGAGATTAATGGCGAAAAAATCACCAAAGAAAATTCGTTGGCAAAAATTATTGCAAAGCACAATGCGGGGGACACCGTAACTTTGAAAGTCTTGCGTAGCGGCCAAGAAATGAACATTGACGTGACGCTGGGCGAGCGGAGCTAATAGAAGATGCGAATAAAAAAGGGCGTTCCGCAATTGCGGAACGCCCTTTAAGATCTTTTTAATAGAACTTCGGCTCTTCGTATTTGTTCTTAATGCGATATTCTTCACTCAAACTGAAGAGGTACTCAAAGTTGCGAAAGTAATCCTGCTGTCCCCTCTGTTCTCTTGCCCAGGCAATGAGGTTTTTGCTCTTTTTCCAACACCGCCATACCGATGCCCAGTAGTTTTCCAAAATTGGTTCTGCATCAATGTGTTTCTCGCGCAGTAAGTAACCGACGCGTTCAAAAGCGGTAAGAGCTACCTCTACATTGCGAAAATGGCTTTTAAGCTGAACCGCCTCAATGCCAGCGGTGTTTTCTGGAAGATTATCGTAGATATATCTCCTGTCTTCAATAAAGTCCCGGGCTTTTAGTTCTTTAAAAACGGCAAGAGTCGCTTGAAACCTGCCACTTTTTTTCAGTTCTGATAGTTGTTTAAATGCGGCAAATACTGCTTGGCCAAACATTATTGTGTAGACCACAGTTACGAATGCAGTTATACTTGTAGCTATCGCAGATGCCGCTACCCAATCCACTACCCAATCCATTTTTAACTCCTTTTTTAAAGTGAAAAGAGGAGGTGATGTTGCCTCCTCTTGAAGTTGAGCCACTGTTTCGTGCTTGTCCACCTCTTTTATGGCGCTATGTGTGCTTTATAGAAAAAGACAGTTCCAGTAACAACACAGATAGCGCATGGAATTAAAGGCAATAAGCTTTGTTGTATTACTACTATTACCCCTCCTCCCACTCCAAAAATAAGCCCCAAAAGCATGAAAAACATCCAGTAGCCCAGAAACTTAACGGACGAATGCCGTTTTTGGTCAAGAGCCAAGTGTTGATCAAGGGTTAATTGTTCTCGTTTCATTACCCATCCCTCCAAAAGTGTGAAAAAAGTAAGCGAATTGTCAAGGTCCGATTAGTACACCTTAATGTTTTATTGTTTCCTTGTCAATGGAACCAAGAAAAATGGAGCCAAGAAAAAAAGCTCCGGCAAGCGGGGCTTTTTGTTGGAGTTTTAACGGCTCAACGGCGTTGAGCCGTTAAAGAAGAGCATCAATTAATTTAACCAGCCGGCCAGCCATTCTGATTGGCATAAAAAGTATCCACATCGTAGCGCTTTTGTGAAACCAGGTGCTTTTGGCCAACAGGGTATGGTTGGTAAACGGAAGTTCGGCACAAGCAACAAATGCCCAGAGCAACAAAATCCAGGAAAATGTTTGCATGCTTCGCTCCTTTTTTGAAAGGTCTTGTGCTATTGTACCATGCTGATACATTTTTCAAAAGGGGTTGATTTTTATCAAGATTTGAGGTAACATGAAACTAAAATTTAGGTAAGAGCGTAATAAAAATAATAATTAACATGAGCAAGCAAAAAATATTTTAGCTATAAAATATTTTTTGCCCAGACTTCTAACGGGGTGAACGGCGGAGGAGCAAATTTTACCAATAAAGCCCAGGACGCGATTTTGTCAGCCCAGGCTTTGGCGCAAGAAAAGGGGCAGCAGCAAATTGATGCCCTGCATTTGCTGTACGTGCTTTTGGTCCAAGAAGGGTCGGTGGTGGTTACTATTTTACAGAAACTGGGGGTGGATATTGATACTTTAAAAAAGAAAGCTGAAGGCCAGATTTTAAAAATTTCTGCTATTTTAAACCCTACGTCTTTCGGCCAGTTTTACTTGACCCAGGACATGGCAAAGGTACTGGACAGGGCAAGGCAAGAAGCAATGAAAATGCAGGATGAATTCATTTCTGTTGAGCATTTGTTTTTGGCGTTGTTGGACCAAAAATCCATGGCCAAAGAAGTGCTGGAAAAAGCCACTTTTTTGGGCGTAGATATTAAAAATCCGGCTTTAAATTACGATGCCGTCTTGAAAGTTTTATCCCAAATCCGTGGCGGCCAGCGCATTACCGACCCCGAACCGGAATCAAAATACCAAGTCATTGAAAAATATACCAGGAATTTGACCGACTTAGCTGCATCCGGAAAAATTGACCCGATTATCGGCCGCGACAACGAAATCCGCCGATTAATGCAAATTATTTCCCGCCGGACAAAAAATAATCCGGTATTAATCGGAGAAGCGGGCGTGGGGAAAACAGCCATTGTGGAAGGATTCGCCCAGAGGGTGGCGCGGTCAAACGTGCCCGAATTTTTGCGGGACAAAGAAGTCATTTCTTTGGATTTAGGGGCTATTATTGCTGGTACCAAATATCGTGGTGAATTTGAAACCAGGATTAAAGCTTTGCTCAAAGAAATTTCACGCTCGGCCGGCAAGTATATTTTGTTTATTGACGAATTGCATACCTTGGTGGGGGCAGGGGCGGCCGAAGGCGCCATTGACGCCTCTAATTTATTGAAGCCCGCCTTAGCCCGCGGTGAATTGCGCGCCGTTGGAGCTACCACTTTAAAAGAATACCAAAAATACATTGAAAAAGACCCGGCTTTGGAAAGGCGGTTCCAGCCTATTTACGTTCAAGAGCCAAGCATTGAAGATGCCACTGCCATTTTACGGGGAATTAAGGAAAAATATGAAGTCCATCATGGAGTCAGGATTAAAGACTCGGCCATTAAAGCCGCTGTGGAATTAAGCTCGCGCTACATTGCCGACCGCTTTTTGCCCGACAAGGCGGTGGATTTAATGGACGAAGCCGCTTCGGCATTGCGTTTGGAAATTGAATCTGAACCCCAAGAATTGGAAAAATACGATGAAGAAATCACGAAATTAGAAATTGAAAAACAAGCTTTAAAAAAAGAAAAAGATTCTGATCGCCGATTAAAAGCCATTGCCAAAGAATTGGCGGAAATAAAAGAAAAAACCAGAGAGCTGCGGGCCAAATGGGGCGCGGAAAAAGAGCTGATTAATAAAATAAAAACCATCAGGGAAAAATTGGACACCTTGTACTACCAGACCGAAATTGCCCAGAGGGAAGCCGATTTGGAAAAAGTGGCGGAAATAAAGTACGGCAAAATCCCAATGCTGCTAAAAGAGCAAAAGCAAGTTGAGCAAAAATTGATCAAGCTGCAAAAAACCCACCATTTCTTAAAAGAAGAGGTGACGGAAGAAGATGTGGCCAAGGTAGTCTCGCGCTGGACGGGAATTCCCGTTATGCGGCTGATCACCGAAGAAGCCAAAAAACTGGAATCCATGGAAAGCATGCTTAACAGACGGGTTATCGGCCAAGAAGAAGCTATCAGCGCCATTTCCCGCGCCATACGCCGGGCCCGGGCCGGCATTTCCGAGGAAAATAAACCGCTTGGATCATTCTTGTTTTTAGGACCAACAGGGGTTGGCAAAACTGAAACCGCGCGGGCGCTGGCCGAATTTTTGTTCAACGACGAAAAAGCGATGATACGGCTGGATATGTCCGAATACATGGAGCGCCACACCGTCTCCAAAATTATCGGTTCGCCGCCCGGCTATGTTGGTTATGAAGAAGCAGGACAACTGACGGAAAAAGTAAAAAGAAGGCCTTATTCGGTGATTTTGCTTGATGAAATTGAAAAAGCGCATCCCGATGTTTTCAATATTTTGCTCCAGATTTTTGAAGACGGCCGTCTGACCGATTCTAAGGGCCGGATGGTTTCTTTCAAAAACACCATTATTATCATGACGTCCAACGTCGGGTCGGATTTCATCAACAAAATGTCGGCTATCGGGTTTTCTTCAAAGCAGGATATGGCCGAAAGGGAATCGATGAAGGACAAAATCATGGATTCCTTGAAGGACCAATTTCGGCCGGAATTTTTAAACCGAATTGACGAAATTGTCATTTTCAACTACTTGAAAAAAGAAGACATTAAAAAAATTGTTGATTTAGAAATGTCCAAAGTTAAAAAGAGATTGAGCACAAAAGAAATTGCCATTAAAATTTCCGAAAAAGCCAAAGACTTTTTGGCAAAGGAAGGATTTGACCAGAATTTGGGAGCGCGGCCTTTAAAACGGGTAATACAGCGGTTAATTTTGGACCCCCTGTCAATTAAAATTGTCACCAGTGAAATTTCTGAAGGTAGCCGGGTTTTAATTGACGAAAAAGGCGGTAAAATTATTTTTGAAACTCCAAAATTATTGCCGAAATTCAAAGAACCGGGAAAAATTGGCGCAAGAAAATGATATCAATAAAATTAATACTAAGAGCTATTGGGGTTTTGCTTTTAGGTGCCATTGGCGCCTTGATTTTTAATTTTTTCGGGTTGCCTTACATGATAGCCAGCGTTTATTTTGACCAATTCCAATTTGTTAAAGATTTTAAGCAAGGAAAAATAGTGGTCAATCAGCAAAAAGATGTTTATATCCAGGAAAATACTGCCATCCAAAACGGTGTTGAAAAAGTTCAAAAGTCCATTGCGTTAATCCAAAGCACAAGACTAGGGCCGGCATCAGCATTGGTCGCCACCACTGACGGACTTTTGGTCACCTTGGCCAGTGCCATTCCCGCCAGCGGAAACTTTACGGTTTCTCTGAGAGGAGAAAAAGTTGATTTTAAAGTGGTAAAAACCGACGCTAAAAATAATTTGGCGCTGATAAAAATTGATAAAAATAATTTACAGACGGTGGGTTTTGCCGATTTTAGCAAAATAAAATTAGGCCAAGCGGTTTTTTTGGTTGCGCCGACAAAGGACAGCTGGACAGCCGACGAGGGAATTGTGCGGCAGATTGACCCTAATTTAATCAAAACCAATATTTCAGGAACTTCAGTTGAGCCCGGTGCTCCGCTTTTCAATTCAGCCGGCGAATTGGTGGGATTGGGCTTTAATAGCCAAGACAGCAGAATTTCCGCCGTGCCAATTGATAAAATCCAAGCCCTCTTGGGTCTGTAATGAAAAATTGCAACGTCTGACGTTGCAATTTTTGTTTATCCACATGCCTGCCGGATTTTTTTTGCCTAAAAATAGTAAAATAGACGTATGCTAAAATTTTTTTATGCATATTGGAAATTATTGATTTCTGTTTTTTTGGCAGCCATTTTTACTGTTTATATTTTCCAAGAACAAATTATACCCAATGCGGCGCGCTTGCTCAATTGGCAGGATTTATTTCCGGCGTCTTTGGCCACTCCGCCAAGCCAGCTATTTGATGCTTTGCCATTGGAAGCGCCCTTAGGCAATCCCCCTGGCCAAAATGATGAAACCATCGCCAGTTTGGCGGTGCCGGATGTTTCAGGGCCCGATGCCGCACGGCCTTCAATAGATAAAGATAATAAACAAAACCAAATTGACGATGTGTTGGAAAGAATTGGCGCTTTGCAGCGGCAATTAGCCGATGCATTGACAGCGCAAAGCGCAGACCACCAAGCGCATAAAGATAAAATAGCTGTCAAAGAGCCCGAATCACCCAAAGTCAATGCAGAGGAAAAAATAGCTCGACAACCAACCGAACTTTCCCAACAACGATCCATTGCCGCACCTGCCAGCGCTATCCAATTTTATCCCAAAATTTTAATTTCAGAAGTGCAAATGGGCAGTGCAAGCGACTCCAAAGAGGAGTTTGTGGAGTTATACAATCCAAATGACAGCGAAATTGATTTGACGGATTGGTACGTGCAGAGAAAAACCAAAACCGGGGACAGCTATGCAACTTTTGCTCCCCACGCCTTATTTTCAGGCAAAATTATAGTTGCCCATGGTTATTTTTTGATTGCCCGGGAAGGGTTTTTCGCTGGTTTAGCGGATATTTTTATTGACAACCCATTAACCGAAGACAATACGTTAGTTTTGAAAAATCCCAAAGGCGATATTTCTGACAAATTAGGCTGGGAGCAGGCGCAGGACTATGAAGCGTCAGCTGCTCAAAATCCAGCGGCGGGGCAAAGCATTGGCAGGAGAGATCAGTCGGATACCGACAACAATGCAGCCGATTTTGAGATTTCAAGCCCGACTCCAAAGGCGGAAAATATTGCCTATGTTGCGCCCGTTGGGCCGGCTGAAACCAATGCGCCTATTGAGCCAACCGAGCCGATCATTGACGTGCCAGAAGAAGTTCTGGGGCCTGAACATATTTTAATCAACGAAGTGCAAATTGCCGGCCAGACTACTAAAGACGAATTTATTGAATTGTACAACCCCAACAGCACCGCAATAATTTTAGACGGTTTTTCTTTAAAAAAGAAAACTTCCGGGGGCAATGAAAGCAATTTAGTGAGTTCGGGCGCCTTTTTGGGTGTTATTCCAGCATTAGGATTTTTTCTAATAGCTCCGCAAAATAATGATGATGGCGCTCTAAATTACATAGGTGTTGCCGAACCGGATTTACGTTACTCTGGCAAAACATTTTCCATTGCTTCAAACAACACCATTTTGTTGTACGATAAAGAAGGCGCATTAATAGATAAAGTCGGCTTTGGTACAGCCCAAGATTTTGAAACAACTGCCGCCATTAACCCTGATGCCAACCAGTCAATTGAAAGGAAGGAATTAGGCGTAGATACCAATGAAAACAGCCAAGATTTTAGAGTTTCGCAAACGCCTACTCCCAGGGCAAATTTTGTGCAAGCGATTGTCCAAAATCCTATGGTTGACCATCCTGCTGAACCGCCCGCCGAATCTGCTGCCCAAATTCCTGTTATTGAACCCTCCGCCGGCCAGTTTGCCCCTTAACTGGTTTACAAAACTATATAATCTAGAGCCAATAGAATTTTCCAGCCAAAAACCCGCGTTTGATTTTCAGCGCGGTTTTTTTATCCACAGTTAATGGCATATTGATTTTAGCTTATGGTATAATGCCTTAATATGGCAATATCGCAAATTTTTATTTATGACCTGCCATCCTTGGTTTTCGGCTATTTGCTGGGGAGAATCGGGCATTATTATATTAATGATTGGATCGGCAACCCCGCCTGGCTGCCGCACCATTGGATTTATGGGGCAATCCTCATGATCACTAGTTTTTTTGTAAGCGCCACATTAGGATTGATTACTTTTTACTTTGGCATGGGACATTTTATCAGCGACTTTAAAGACTTTTTACAATTGAAATTTTTTTCCCCTGACGAAGAAGGGGAAAAACGGTTTTTCCACATAGATTAATAGATTAAAAGCTCGCAGAAAAAACCATCCCGATTCCATTGCGGATGGTTTTTACTTTTGAATATTTATGCTATAATTACCAGAATCGTTTTTTGACTTCCGGCCGATTTTTTGGTAGTATTGTCCCAACATGGACAGTGATTTTATAAAAATAACCAATGCGGCTTACAAAATTTTGGACTTTTTTCCTGATGCAGATCCCTTGAAAAACAAGGCCAAAGAAAAGGTGCTGGCCATTTTGGAAAACATGACCCTTATTTCAGACGCCAAGGGCTGGATTTCATTAAAAAAAGAAAAAGCGTCAGCGCAATTATTAGATGACATAGAGGTATTGGAAAGCTATCTTAAGCTGGGCAAATACCAAGGATGGATAGACAGTGTTAATTTTTTAATCATCATTAAGGAATATAGTAGCATTAAAAATAATATCAGCGCTCCGAGAGGATTGGTTAGGCAAAGTTTGGCAATAATGCCAGATGCAAAAGACAATAAGTTAATAGAACAGCCGGTTAAAGAAACCCCTAAAAATAACCAAATACAGAAAATTGCAGAAGAATACCCGGACCGGCAGAAAAAAATATTGCAGATTTTAACTGAACGAGGAAAGGCCCAGGTTTCAGACATTATCAAGGAATTGCCTCATATTACAAAAAGGACCATACGGAGGGATTTGGATCATTTGTTAAAAAGAAGAGCAATAACAAGAGTCGGTGAATTTAACCAAGTATTTTACATTATTGAAGAAAATAATGATAAAAGGACCGAAAACCCATTGGATTTAGATAGGACACGCACTTTGTCCTAATACAAGTCAACTTTGTCCTATCATATTGGCGATGTTCGGATACTCTTAGTAAAGTACCAGGCGTCGAAATTACCAGCGCAATTTCGCGCCCTACGCTCTCGGCAATTTGCCCGCTTAACGCTTCAAACTATGTTTGAAGCGTTAAGCGGGACCATGCCAAATTGCCTCCGAGAGTTACTTTCCCAAGAGTAT
>CAYIJR010000019.1:0-12099 GCA_964363825.1 uncultured Candidatus Saccharibacteria bacterium
TTTTGCAGTTGATGTTTTTGACCATACCGGCCAGTGTTTTAGTTTTTATTTTAAGGGCGCAAATAGTAAGGGTAATTTATGGATCGGGTCGCTTTGGCTGGATGGACACAAGGTTAACCGCCGCCTGCCTTGGCATTTTTTCCATAAGCTTGTTTGCCCAAGGCCTTATTTTAATTTTGTCAAAAACATTTTACGCTGCCCACAATACAAAAGTCCCTGCCATTATCAGCGTAGCCACCGTTGCATTTAATATTGCGGCCAGCTTCTTTTTCATCTGGCTTATAGGAGCCAGCGCCGCATTCTTATCTTTTTTGCAATATATTTTAAAATTGCAGGGGATTAGCAATATTAGCATAGTAGGATTGGCCATCGCTTTTTCTTTGACGGCCATTATTGAATCTGGCATACTGCTGTGGCTGGTTTATAAAAAATTAAAAATTTTCAGAGCCAGAGGCATTGCTTTATCTTTGTTTAAAATAATAATTTCAGCTGCGGCAATGCTGGTGGCCGCCTTTTTTGTCAGGCAGTTTTTGGTGGTTTTCAGCATTGTCAAACTGGAAACGTTCTGGGGCGTGTTTTTGCAGCTAGTCTTGTCTGGCATCGCCGGCGGCTTCACGTATCTTGCCGCCTCTTTTTTGCTTAATTCACACGAACTGCGCACCATCAAAGAATTATTTTTTAAATAAGTCTAATATAATGGAGCAGGAACACATTAACGACGCTCTTCTTGTAGTAATTTAATAAATATATTTGTATTATTTCCCATTATTGGTATCATAGAATCATGGGAAGGGAAAAAATTGAATTACCAAAAAAGAAGTTATACACTCTTTATCATGTGCAAAATAAATCGCCCTCTGTGATAGGTAAGTTATTTGGGTGCAGTTTTACCACAGTAATAAATCGTCTCCGTGAACATGGCGTACCTCTTAAATCTCCATCTTTTGCTCGTATGAGGTATAAAAAATACGATTTTTCAGGCGACCTGACCGAAAAAGCATATTTAATCGGTTTTAGATTGGGTGATTTAGCTGTATCGAAAACAAACCCGGATGCAGAAACAGTGGTGGTACGTCTGCACACTACTCATGATGTTCAAATTGATTTATTCAAGAAACTATTTAAAAAATATGGCAAAGTTGTTTCGTATAAATCTCCAACAAATCCATCTACTAATGTGAATGCCTACGTTAATAGAAGTTTTGAGTTTTTACTGCCAAAACATGACTTGGTGGAAAAATGGATAATCAGCAATGAAAATTATTTTAGATCTTTTGGGGCAGGATACATTGATGCTGAAGGAACTTTTGGAATTTATCAGGGGCGGGCAAGATTTAAGATGGATTCATATGACAGAGAAATTCTTTTTCAAATCCATGCTTGGTTAGACCGAAATAACATCCCAAATAAGTTTTTCCGTGTTGCTAAGCAAGGGGATTATGTAAGGTATGGTGACTATAATTTTAAAAAAGATGTTTGGAGGGTTAATGTCAATGAGGCAAATAGCCTAGTAAAATTTATTAATTTAATTGATCCATATATTAGACATAAAAAAAGAAGAAAAGATATGGAAAAGAGTTTAAGGAATATAACGGGTAGAAAATTAAGAGGAAGCATAAAATAATGCACGATAATTTAAGAAACTTTGTAATAATTGCGCATGTGGATCACGGAAAATCCACGTTGGCGGATCGGCTATTGGAATTGACCGGCACCATTTCTGCCAAAAAAATGACGGCGCAGTTTTTGGACAGCATGGAACTGGAAAAAGAAAAGGGGATTACGATAAAATTAAAACCCGTCCGCATGCATTATATCTTAAATCATAAATCTTATATCTTAAATCTCGTTGACACTCCTGGCCACGTGGATTTTTCTTATGAAGTTTCAAGGTCGCTGGCCGCGGTTGAAGGGGCCATTTTGCTGGTGGATGCCACGCAAGGCATCCAGGCGCAAACCTTGGCTAACATAGACTTGGCGAAAAGACAAAATTTGGTGATTATTCCGGTGATTAATAAAATTGATATGCCCGCCGCCCGCGTTGAAGAGTCGTGCCAGGAATTAGCTAATGTTTTGGGGGTAAAGCCCGAAGAAGTTTTAAAAATTTCCGCTAAAAATGGGACGGGCGTAGAAGATGTGCTACAAGCAATCATTGAGAAGGTTCCGCCACCATCGGCTAATTCGTACGAATTAGCCGATGTTTCCAGCCGGCCTTTTCGCGCGCTGATTTTTGATTCAACCTACGACGCTTTCAAAGGCGTGCTGGCTTTTGTGCGCGTGATGGAAGGCAGCATCAAAGACCGGGAAAAAATTGAATTGCTGGCCACCAAAACGCAGGCGGAAATAAAAGAATTGGGGTATTTGCAACCGGGCATTTCGCCCCAGCCGGAAATTTTTGCGGGGGAAATCGGCTACATTGCCACAGGCATCAAAGAGCCGGGCAAAGTGAGAGTCGGAGACACCATTATAAAAAAAATCCCAAATCCCAATGTCCAATTCCCAATTACGGCCTTGCCTGGGTACGAAGAGCCGCGTCCCATGGTTTTTGCCAGTTTTTACCCTGAGAATCCTGATGACTTTGAGCAATTAAAAGTGGCATTGTCAAAATTAAAATTGCAGGATCCCGCGCTGGTGTACGAGCCGGAAATGAAAGAAGCCCTGGGCCGCGGGTTCCGTTGCGGATTTTTGGGCACGCTACACGTGGAAATAATTTCTGAAAGATTGGAGCGGGAATTTAATTTGGGGCTGGTCATTTCAACGCCGTCGGTCATTTACAAAGTTTTTAACAAAAGGGGCCAGGAGCAGGTGATTTATTCCGCTTCCGATTGGCCAGACCCAAGCGGTATTGAAAAAATGGAGGAGCCCTGGGTTCTGCTGGAAATCATCGCGCCCGCCAGCTATCTTGGCAAGCTGATGGATGTGCTCAAAGACGTAAGGGGCAATTATTTGGAAACCAATTATTTAAGCGCAGATCGGGCGATTATAAAATACGAAGCACCCTTGCGGGCCATTGTGGCCAATTTGTATGACAAAATAAAAAGCACCAGCCAGGGCTACGCTTCCTTGAATTACAAAATGCTCGGGTATCGGCCGGCCGTGCTGGTCAAAATGGAAATTTGGATTGCCGGTCGCGCCGAAGAAGCTTTCAGTCGCATCGTGGAAGAGGGCGACGCTTACGAACAAGGCAAAAAACTGGTGGAAAAATTAAAGGAGGCGTTGCCAACCCAGCAGTTTACGGTGGCTTTGCAGGCAGTCATTGGCGGAAAAATTATTGCGCGTGAAACTATTTCCGCCCGCCGCAAAGACGTCACCGGGTACTTATACGGCGGCGACAAATCCCGCAAGAAAAAGTTGTTAGAAAAACAAAAACGCGGCAAAGCGCTCTTGAAGGAGAAGGGGAGCGTCAATATCCCAGCCAAAACTTTTTTGGAAATTTTTAGGGCGTAAAATGCCCATATTTTCCTAAATTTGCATAGATTTCATAAAACTTGCATAGATTTTTAATATATGATAAAATGTAGTCATGGAAGAAAAATTACTGAAAATTAGCGAAGCTGCTGAAATTCTGGGTGTTTCTGTAGATACGCTTCGTAGGTGGGACGAAAGTGGCAAATTGATAGCGATAAAAAGAGAAGGCGGCAGCCACCGTTTTTATCGTGAAAAAGATCTCGAAGTTTTTACCAGCAACATTTTCAAACTTGCCAGCGAATGGATTGCACATGGGACCGAATTCCCGCGTCAATTTTATTGCCAACACAGTGATAGTTTTAGATCTAAGTTGTCTAAGATGGAGCATCTTTTAATACAAAAGCCCGGATTCGATAAATTATATTCTTTAATCACATTAGTTGCTGGAGAAATTGGAGATAATTCGTTCGCTCATAACATTGGTAAATGGCCGGACACGCCGGGGGTATTTTTTGGCTATGACTTAGAAAAACGAATTATTGTTTTAGCTGATAGAGGGTTGGGCATCTTGGAAACTTTGCGCCAAGTTCGCCCAGAGCTTGCAAGCCATACCGCCGCCGTGGAAGTTGCTTTTACTGAATTCGTTTCCGGTCGAGCTCCGGAAAAACGTGGGAATGGATTGAAGCTTGTCCGCGAAGTTATTATAGCCAATCCCATAGATTTATTTTATACCAGTGGTGATGCCGAGGTGCGTATGAAGGGGCCAGATAAAACATTCCGTGTTACGCGTGGTCAACGTATTGTACGGGGATGTTTGGCAAAAATAGAGTTTTAAATTATTTTTAAAAAATTAAAAATACTCATAAATATGAAACTACAATTAGAAAAATTTGGCACAACATTAATATCTCGGGAATTGGGGAGTGAGGCTTTCAAAGCATTTCAGTCGGCGATAAGGGAGCTTCCTGAAACCGAAGAACTGGAAATCGATTTTTCTGGCGTTTTAACCCTGTCTCCTTCTTGGGCAGATGAGTTTTTAAGCCCGCTTTTAGAAAAGTTGGGTGAGCGATTGATTTTATTGACTAGCGACAATCTTTCGGTGCAAGCAACCTTAAAAATTTTGCAAGAAGCAAATAGGCGCCAGTTTAAATTAAGGTAAACTACTGAAATAAAAAGGCAAAATCACCGTCCCCGCCAAAACTTTTTTGGAAATCTTCCAGGCGTAGACTACTTGAATAATAGCAATTTGTGCACGTATTAATAAGGCCTCTTGGCTTATTGACAGCAGTTTTTTGGAAGAGTAAAATAATATCCAGAACCTTTTATTTCACTACATTTGAGATTACGTTTCAATGCGAATTACAGGCTCAAATAGGGCCTTTCCCCTCAGGGGACTACTATTGGGAAGAAAACAGGAATTAAACTTTGTTTTTCAGTGTTTAAATCTATTTTTTTATAGATATCAGTTATTCTACAGTTTGTGCAGCATTCAATATGCTATAACCTGTACCACACACCAGCCACACCTACACCAGACATAGACCATTCTCCCAGTAATTTTTTTTTCAATCTACGGAGCTTTTAGAAGGTTCTAAAAGTTTCGCATTGGTTCTCAAAAAAAATGAGGTCGATGACCAATGACCAGAAGTGAAATATTAACTAACTTACACCTTAACAACCATGAACACAGAAAACTGGATCATGCAGTTAAGGAGTATGGCTGAGAGTCCTGTTCAAGAGGAAAGAGAAGCGGCGCTGATGCTTTTGGTAGCATTAAGCAAGGTTATCGGACAACTCAAGAGAATTAGGAAGATCAGCAAACTCCTTACAGATTGCCATCTAACTTCGCCATTCTTTCTTCAGGGGTGGCGATTTTGTTTATGCAAAAATTAACCTTTCCCAAAAATTGGTTGTTGAACTTGCAAACCATGGAAGAATTAGCCGAGCGGCTTGGCGTGCCTATTGCGTATTTGCAAGCATTAAACAGTAAAATTTCTTACTCTTATCATCCCAAAATATTGGTTAAAAAAGGTAAGGAACGAGAACTTTTGGTCCCAAACCAGGAGTTAAAGACCGCACAAAGAAAAATTCTTGGCAAAGTATTAAACTTCCCATTTCCTAACTATGTGCATGGTGGGGTTTCAGAGCGTTCAATTCTCACAAATGCTACGGTCCACCTTAATCAAAAATGGGTAATGTGCCTAGATATCAAAAATTTTTTCCCCTCAGTCCACCACGAAAAAATATATCACAATTTTATATCACTGAACTGCAGCCATGCAGTCGCTGATGCTCTTAGGCATTTTACGACCTATAAGTACCAATTACCCCAAGGCGCACCGACAAGCCCAGCAGTAGCCAACATGGTTTTACAAAATCTGGATCAGAGAATTTTTACCCTCTGCAAAAACCAAGGCTTTACCTATTCCAGGTATTTTGACGATATAACTATTTCGGGAAGTAAAAACCCAAAAAGGCTTCTAGTTCCTTGCGAATCAATTATCAAATCACAAGGATTAAGGGTAAATAAAAAGCCTGAAAAGCTACGCATTGTGTCATCAATGGAACATCAAGTGGTGACCGGGCTTTTGGTAAATGGAAAAAGTCTACAAATTCCTCCAGAAAAAGTGACTGAGATCAAAGAATCGTTGGTAAAAATCAGTGGCGGCGACTTTTCCTTATTTCAGCAGATAGATCCGGTAAAGATAAAAAATATGTTTGCTGGTTATATTTCGTTTTTAAAGTTCGTAGATCCAAGAATAGCCAAAGAGATTGAGGGAGAATTTCGGGTAATCAATTGGGATTCATTTGTTGCTTGAAAATACTTTATGGTTTTTTTGTATAAAAAATGGCAGAATGGATTAATATGACAATTAACACAATTGAAAAAGTTAATCTGTTTAGTTCTAAGATTAAGAGTAAAATAAAAGCAGATGTTATTCTGGGCAATTGTTTAGATGTCTTAAAAAATATACCTGATAACTCAATTGATTTGATTGTTACTTCTCCTCCTTACGCGGATCAAAGAAAGAGTACATATGGTGGGATTAGTCCAGATAAATACGTTGAGTGGTTTTTGCCTATTTCAAAGGAATTACTACGTGTGTTGAATTCAAAAGGGACTTTTGTTTTGAATATAAAAGAAAAAGTGGTTAATGGGGAGCGACATACATATGTTATGGAATTAATTATTGCCATGAGAAATCAGGGATGGCTTTGGACAGAAGAATTTATCTGGCATAAAAAAAATTGTTTTCCAGGTAAATGGCCTAATCGTTTCCGTGATTCTTGGGAGAGACTTTTACAATTTAACAAGCAAAAGGATTTTAACATGTATCAAGACACGGTAAGAGTTCCAATGGGTGAGTGGACTAAAACTCGGCTAAAAAACCTAAGCGAAACTGATAAAAAGCGGGATAATTCAAAGGTAGGGAGTGGTTTTGGTAAAAATGTATCTAACTGGCTGGGTCGTGAATTGGCCTATCCAACCAATGTGCTTATGATGGCTACTGAAAGTTCAAATAAAAAACATAGTGCAGTTTTTCCGAGAGAGTTGCCAGCTTGGTTTACAAAGCTTTTTACAAAAGTAGGTGATACTGTCCTAGACCCTTTTTTGGGCTCTGGTACTACATCAATTGCGGCTTTTCAACTTGACCGTAACTCTATTGGTATTGAAATCCAGAAAGAATACCATAAGTTGGCTGTAGAAAATATTAATAGAGAAATAAGTTAGTAAAATATGCAAAAACTAGATTACGAAAAATTAGATGCTTTTATAAGTTCTGATGTTATAAAACCTTTTTACGAAATAAGGCTTCTTCGTTTAGAATCTGCAAAGATTTCAATTATTGCAAGAAGGAAAAATCCCTATTTATTTAAAGCAAAGAACATTGAGACATCAGGTGATTTAGCAAAAAGTATTTTAGATGCTTTTTTATCTTCACAAGAGGAAACAATTTTTGGAGAGCTTATGGAAAATCTAGCGATTCATGTATGCTCAGAAGTATTTGGCGGAGAAAAAGCCGAAGAAGGAAGTTATCCAAGTGTAGATTTAATATTTAGTCGGGAGGAAAAGTTGTATATTGTTGGTATAAAATCTGGCCCAAATTGGGGCAATGCCGATCAAATTAGTATCATGAAAAGAAATTTTAAAAAAGCGAAAAAAATTATTCGTTCAGAAAGAAAAAACGTAAGTATAATTTCTATTAATGGTTGTATTTACGGAAAAGACAACAATTCTCATAAGGTAAATAAAGATCCAGACTTAAGTTACTATAAACTCTGCGGGCAAGCTTTTTGGGAATTGATTTCCGGTGACGATAAATTATATAAGAAAATAATTCAACCACTAGATACAGAGGCAAAAAAGAGAGATAGTACCTTTAAAGAGTTATATATAAAGAAGATTAATGAAATGACTAAAGATGTTGTGGATCTTTTTTATACTGAAAATGCTTTAGATTGGGATAAAATTATAGATTACGTTTCTAAAAAATAAATTTATGGAGATCGCTTTGATATTTTTATTTGGGATTGTGTGCGGGGCTTTGGTGGTGTTTTTTGTTTTTAGGAATTTAAAGATGGGTGGGCGGGTTGAGCCGGATTTAATTGCAAAACAAGCAAAAGAAAAAGAGGAAAATAAACAAAAAATTTTGGGGCTTTTTGAAAAACAGCATGAGGTGTCAAATAACGATGTTGAAAAGTTGCTTTCAGTTTCTGACAGGTCGGCTACAAGGTATATGGAGGAATTGCAAAGAGAAGGGAAGGTTGAACAGATTGGCTCTACGGGCAGGAGCGTGGTTTATAAGCAAAAGGGTTAAAATAATCTTAAATAAACCCGCCAACGGCGTTGGCGGGTTTATTGCATTTTTAGGTTAAAAAGGGCAAGATTAAATAAAAATTATGCAAAATGGTAAAGAAATTCATCATATCCAATTATCAGCGTGCTAAGGGTCTTTATACAAAATATGAACGGTTGCTTATGCCTGCAACGCTGGTAGTGGGATTTTTGGTTGATTATTTCACTTTTGCCAACATTCAAATTACCATAACCTTCGCCCTGCTGTTTTTTTATTGGTTTTTGGCGGGTGCGGTGATTATTTTTACCCATTTATACGATGCCCAAAAGTTGCCGGGCCTTGCGCAATTTAAGTATCTTCGGCTGTTTGCGCCGCTTGCAATCCAGTTTGCTTTTGGAGCTTTGCTAAGCGCTTCGCTCATTTTTTATTGGTTTTCAGGGGCGTTTTCGGTGAGCTGGCCGTTAGTGGCGGCCATTGTTGTGCTCATGGTTTTCAATGATGCCTTCCGCCACTATTTTGTAAAGCCGCTGGTGCAAACAAGCGTTTATTTTTTCATTACCCTGTCGCTCTTTTCTTTGGCGCTACCGTTTTTGTTTAATTCGCTTTCCGCCTGGACTTTTGTGGTTGCCACCGTTGCCAGCCTTGCCCTTTTCTCTTTGGATATTTTTATCATTTCCTCTGTGGCAACCCATTTAAAAGCTCAACGGCGTAATATTTTTGCTGCTATTTTTTCCATTGCCCTTGTCATGAATGTCTTGTATTTTACCGACATCATGCCGCCCATACCGCTGGCATTGCGCGAAGCGGGAATGTACCATAGCATTAAGGCATCAAACGGCTGGTATGCCATGCAGGCCGAGCGGGAAAATTTTTTGCAAAGCGTTATATTTGGGCAAACCCTGCATTTGGAGCCGCAAAAACGCGCCTATCTTTACACCGCCATTTTTGCTCCTGCAAATGTCCAGACCACTATTGTGCACCACTGGCAGTATTATGATTTAGAAAAAAAAGACTGGGTGACCAAGGACAAATTGCCTTTTGTGATTTTAGGCGGGCGCAAAGCAGGGTATAAGGCGTATTCATGGGAGAGCGATTTTGAAGAAGGCCGTTGGCGGGTGTCGGTTGAAAATCAGCGTGGCCAGGTGCTGGGCAGGGTGCGGTTTACGGTAAAAATAGTCAATGAGCCAGTGCCTTTGCAGGCCGTGGTAAGATAATAAGGTAAATATTATGATAGAACAAAATGAAGCCGCCTCCGCCAAAGGCTACGGCCGGCCAAAGCAAGATAAATACAGTGCGGTGTGGGTTTCTCACTCATCGATTGGGGATTTTCTTAAATGTCCGAGGGCTTATTTTTTGCGCAATATGTATAAAAATGAGCGGGGGAGGAAGGTGAATGTGGTCAGTCCGGCGCTTTCGCTTGGAAGCGCGGTTCATGAGACTTTGGAAGGCCTGCTCAAGTACAAAGCGGAAGAGCGCGCCAGCCAGCCGTTGGAGGCGCAATTCCAGGAAAACTGGCACAAGGTGGCGGGCAAGCAGGGAGGATTCAAAACTGTGGAGGAAGAGGCGGAAGCCAAAACCAGGGGATTGGGAATGATTGCCCGGGTGGCCAAAAATTTGGGGCCGCTGCTCAACAAAGCGGTTAAGTTAAAAGAGCATGCCAACAACATGCCACCCAATTTTTATTTGTCGCCTGAAAACGAGTACAATATTATTTTGTCGGGCAAAATTGATTGGTTGGAGTATGTGCCGGCCGATGACTCCGTGCGGGTGATTGATTTTAAAACCGGCAAGCGGGACGAAGACCAGGATTCTTTGCAGCTGCCCATTTACAGTTTGCTGCTGCACAATTTACAAAAACGCAAAGTGTCTGGCGCGGCCTATTGGTACATTGATCGCAATGACGCGCCAACAAATGTGCAGCTGCCTGAAATTCCCGTCGCACAAGAAAAAGTGCTGGCGGCGGCCATGAAAGTAAAAGAGGCCAGGGAAGTGGGCGCTTTTGCCTGTCCGCGCGGCGCGCAAGGCTGCTTTGCCTGTTTGCCTTTTGAGAAAATTGTAAAAGGGGAGGCGGAGCTGGTGAAAGTGGATGAAGAGCGGCGCACGGAACTTTATTTGGTTTAGAACAGCGCCGTAAAATTGGCGCCAATTTTACGGCGCCGTTTAGTATTGACAACGAATTGTGGTAGGTTTAACTTAAAGTAAGTAAGGCACATTAACAATTAGAAGTTGAGGTGCCTTTGTTTTTCAAGGCTACTTTACACAAAGGGGATCAAAATGGAACAACGCACCTTGCTTAGTCAAACCGACAGGACCAACTACATGTTGGAACTTTCGAGGGTTGTGAAAGAAACCGGCGAACATGTTCTTAGTATTGCCTGTGAAAAAATTTTTGACACTGTTGAAATTGCGCGCCACCAGTTTTCAACTGTTGATGCGGAGGCTAGCAGTAAGCTGCGGGCAATTTTAAAAAGAGATTTGAAGGCATTTCCTGGAAGCATTGTAGAAGAATCGGATATTCCTCGCGCTTTGCTTGAACTAAAACAGCTTAAGTACCCATTACTGCTTTGTGACGCTGTCGAAGGTTCAACCAACGCAAAACGCGGTCTTGCAACACACATTAAACGGCCTATTCAGGCAGGAACGCTTGCAATGATAATTGAGTCAGAAGAACTTTGCATGATTGCGGCCAGCGCCTTCTACGATTTTTCATCAAAGCAAGTGTTCTCAAGTGTTCGCACAGAATCAGGGTGTTTTCTGTCTTTCATTGACGGGCAAATTATCGCTCCGATTTGGCCATTGGAAACCCAGGGAGATTCCCATTCTTACGCAATTGTTCCAGGTTATTCCCATGCCAACGTGGAAGCTCGGGCATTAATTGAAAGGGCGCTAATAAACGTTGGAATTGAAAGCGCCGGAGGGTCAAGGTCGTCTGCTCAGGACCTGATAAATCTTCTGACTAATCAGGCCGACGCCTACGTTGATCTGCGTGCATTATTTCCGGGGAGCACTGATAGCCGTGACGAAACCCTCCATACATGGGATGTGGGTGGGTTGCTACCAGTTCTTGATAGTGTAGGATTTCGTATCACGGATGTATTTGGGCAAAGCTGGCAGCGTTTGCGCATCTGGGATCGCTTGGCAATAGTGGTCGCAAGGCCTGCATTTCAACCGGCCATTATAAATGCTCTCTGCGCATTGCCATTTGTGGCTTCAATGTGTGTGGAAGAAAAGCAATCAACAATTCCTTATCCAATTCCATCTTTAGGATGAAAGGAGACCTTTTATGCTTTGGGAAATCAGACGAACCTGCTTGTTCCGATCCTGCCCAATTTGTAGCGGGAAAATTTTCCGCTACTTATTAGGGGGTACCTATCAATCAGACGAGTATGGGACAACGGAGGGTCTTAAAATTTGGGATCGGTGTGAAGAATGCAAAGAAGTGTTTAACGGGACAGGTATTATGCTGAACACCGACAGTATTAGGGAGCAGATCTGTTCTCTATTTTACAAATGGGAACAGCGCACCATAACTGATGAGGATTTTGTGAAAGGAATTCAAGACTTGTTTGCATCAGTTGGCGGCTGGATTACCAGCTTTCACCAAAGTACAGGGTGAATCTGAAAATTCACCAGTGACAAAATAAGTCAACGAGAGGTTAATTTTTAATTAGCCTCTTTTTAATTATTAAACCGTTGTTGCCTTAATGAATTTTTTATGATAAAGTAATTTCGTGTATGGCAACACTATATACTCGCCGCGCCTTGGAGGAGTAGTACCTCGGAAGTCTCATAAGCTTCAGGCCCCCGTGCAATTCGGGGAGGCGCAACCATCAATTGGCTGGCGTAGCTCAGTGGTAGTAGCATGCGTTTCATAAGCGCAAGGTCACAGGTT
>CAYIJR010000020.1:0-11997 GCA_964363825.1 uncultured Candidatus Saccharibacteria bacterium
AGGAGAAATATCATAAATAGATTAAAAAAAACAATATCCAAAGAAATCGGCCGCCCGACGTCCGATTATTATGATAATCGGACGTCGGGCGTCCGCAAATTATATGATTATATTTTTATATGGTGAAGACTCGTATCAGTCGCGCCAAAAATTAAATGAAATTATCAGCCAGTACAAAAAAGTGCGCAAAAGCGCCCTGAATTTAATTTACACAGATGCCAGCCAAACTGAATTTGCCGATTTTTACAATAATTTTAAAATTTCTCCAATGTTTGCCGAAAAAAAACTGGTGGTGGTAAAAAATCTTTTTTCCAACAAGGAATTCCAGGAGAATTTTTTAGAAGAAGTTAAAAATGTAGAGTCTTTTAAAGATGTCGTTGTCGTTTATGAACATGAAGCGGTAGACCAAAGGACAAAACTTTTTAAAGTTTTAACTAAAGAATGCAAATCGCAAGAGTTTAAGGCGCTTGATGGCGCAAAATTGAAAATGTGGGCGCAAAAAGAATTCCAGCAACATGGCGCAAAAATAAATATGGACGCGCTGGATTTGCTGATAAATTATACGGGAAATGATTTGTGGCGCCTGTCCAGTGAAATCAAAAAATTGGTGGATTTTCGTAGCGGAGTTGTAATAAAAAAAGATGACATTGCTTTGCAGGTAAAGCCCAATATTGAATCAGAAATTTTCAAAACCATTGATGCCATTGCCCAGAAAAATAAGCGGCAGGCCTTGGCGTTTTTGCAAAAACATTTGGATGCTGGCGACTCGCCATTGTATATTCTGTCTATGGTGGCTTTCCAGTTTAAAAATTTGCTAATAGTCAAAGAGCTGGCGCAAAGGGGATTGATGTATGCTTCCATTGTTAAAAAAAGTGGTTTGCACCCGTTTGTGGTTAAAAAAACTTATTTTATGTGCAGCCAGTTTCCTTTTGAAGAATTAAAAAAAATATATTTTAAAATTTTCCAAGCCGATTTGGCAATCAAAACAGGTAGAATTGAGCCCGAAACCGCACTGGAATTGCTGATCGCCCAAATTTAAAAAGCCCCGATTAAAGGGCTTTTTACTTTATCTTAGCGATTAATTTTGTAATTCTAGATTTTTTTCTGGAAGCCGTGTTCTTTTTTATCACTCCCGCTTTGGCCGCTTTGTCTAAAATTTCGTACACTTTTGGCAAAAGTTCTTGCGCTTCTTTGGTTTTTTTCTGCAATGCCAAAGCCCTTGCGTCTTTGAGCAAGTTTTTCATTTTATTGATGTAAACCAAATTCCTGGCCCTGCGGGTCTTGTTTTGGCGGATTGCTTTTTTTGATGATTGTATTATAGCCATAGAGTATGATAAAATATACCAAATGAACGAAAATTTTACAACCCCTTGACACGGGGTTTTGTAAGTGGTATAGTTAAGTTGCAAAATTAATATTAAGTATGGCATTATAATTTATGGCAGAAAAAGAACCGCAAATTGACCCAGAAACAAAAAAGACGTTCGCCCCAGATCAAACTATAGATCAGAAATTAGGCGAAACCATAGTTGATAAACCTAAAGCCGAAGACGAAGAGCAATCACCTATTGAACCTGAAAGGGAAGAGGTGTTTTCGCGTGTTAAACAACCCTTAAAAATACCAAAAGCAAAAAGGGTAAAGTCAGACGCAGTAATATCAGAATGGAAGCCCGCTTCTTCACCTGATCAAATAGAGCAAAAAATAGCAGAGTCAGAAAATAGGATTGATGAAAAAGTTGCAAAAGAAAATGCTCGCCAAGAAGCAATTCAAGGGGCCATGGGGAAAATGAGAAAGTTGGATCGCCCAGAGAAAAAAAGGGGGGAAAATAAATTTTTAAGGAATAAAGAACTATTACAAAAAGAAGTTTTGGATTTTTCAGATATTTTGGATGTTTTAAAAGTGCCTGAAGACGCTTCTCCTAAAAAAAAGGTAGATGCTTTATACAAGGCATACGAACGCCTTCAGGTGCTTTCAGAAAAAAGGGATCTCAATGAAATAGAAAGGCGTATTAATGTAAAAACAGAAAGGCTGCTCAAAGAAATGGAAAATATGACAGATGAACAAAGGACTAAAGCATTAGAAAAAGTAATTGAGCAAGAAGCTGAATACAGGAAAATTGCGGTTGAAAAGGCGGAGCAAAGGCTTAATTCAGCCCGGCAAAACGCCGATTCTATTTTAAGCATATTAGAAAACGGCAAAGAATTGGATGGGGCGGATAAAAAACTAATTAAAAAATATTTGAACACCGAAGACGCAAAGAAATTTGAAAAAGAAGGACTTAATGAAAAACGCGTGGAATATTTAAAAAAACAATGCAAGACTATTTTGAAAATTGTTGATGAAAGGTTCAAGGCATTAAAAGATGAAAACCTTGATGAGCAAGAACTGAAAAAGCTTGGCAGTAAAATTTCAAGGGTAGAAATCAAGGAAAGAATGAAACAAGATTTGGTTCAAAAAACCAATAAGTTTAATGAAATAGCCCAAAAAATAAGAGAAGTCCGCTTGCAGGGCAGAAATCCTGATCCGGTCCTTATTGAAGAGGGGCAGAAGTTGTACAAAGAAATAAAAGAATCGGGTGGGAAAAAGAAAACGGATGTACGCGATGATGAAATTGATATAACCGTAACAAGGGGTGTGGGTAAACCAGCGACAGAATCTACTATAGAAACAGTTGCGAATGTTGCAACACCAGAAGAAACAGAAATAGAAAAATTAAGGAGGGGCGTATTAAAAGATTTATCACACAGTGAAAAAGATAAAGAAACCGTAGAAAGATTAATAAAGCAAATGCCAGAGAATAAACCACCGGCGCCAAAAGAAATGCCAATCATTGGAAAGCAGGAAGTAAATGAGAAAAATAAAAAATATCAGTTGAGTGGATTTTGGGGAAAACTGAAAATGGAGTTAGTTGACCTTTGGGTGGACACAAAAGGAGTATTTAGAGGCGGTAAAAAAAATAAGTAAACTAAAAAAAGCGGCGCCAGTGGGCGCCGCTTTTGTATTAATGTTTTTTGCCGATTTTATCAATTAAATCCCTCAATTGTGCTGCTCTTTCGAAATCCATATTTTTGGCGGCGATTTTCATTTCTTTTTCTAATAATTTTTTATCGTGTATTAATTCAAATTCTTCGGCAATATCTTCTTTTTTAGAAAATCCCCAATCGCGGATGTCTTTGATAATGGCTTGGGGCGTGATGCCATGTTTTTTGTTATATGTTTCTTGGATTTTCCGTCGGCGGTTGATTTCATCAATAGCACTTTGCATAGACATGGTAATTTTGTCTCCGTACAAAATGACTCGGCCGTCTTTGTGGCGCGCCGCCCGGCCCATGGTTTGGATTAAGGTAGTCTGGTTTCTTAAAAATCCCTCTTTGTCAGCGTCTAAAATGGCCACCAAAGCTACTTCTGGCAGATCCAGTCCTTCCCGCAATAAATTAATGCCCACCAATACGTCATACTTTCCCTGACGCAGGTTTTTTAAAATTTCAGGGCGTTCCATGGTTTTGACTTCTGAATGCAAATACTGCGATTTTATTTTCCGCTCGGCCAAATAATCGGAAATTTCTTCAGCCAGCCGCTTGGTCAAGGTTACCACCAGCACCCGCTGTTTTTTAGCAATTTCTTTTTCAATTTCCCCGAGCAAATCTTTTATTTGGTTTTCGGTGGATTTTATTTCAATGGTCGGTTCCAGAAGCCCCGTCGGCCGGATGACTTGCTCAATAATATGTTTGCCGGCTTTTTCTTTTTCGTAAACCGCCGGCGTGGCTGACACATAAACGGTTTTGTCCTGGCGTTTCTGGAATTCTTCAAAACGCAGGGGGCGGTTGTCAACGGCCGAAGGCAAGCGGAAGCCAAAGTTAATTAAGGTGTCTTTTCTCATTTTGTCGCCCACCGCCATGGCGCGAATTTGCGGAATGGAAATGTGCGACTCATCAACAAACATTAAAAATTCACCGTTGTTAAAGTGGCGGAAGTAGTCAATCAACGAAAAGGGCGGAGAGCCGGGTTCCCTGAATTCCAGCTGGCGGGAATAGTTTTCAATGCCATGGCAGAATCCCGTTTCCTGCAGTAATTCAATGTCATAATGGGTTCGCTGCTCTAATCTTTGGGCCTCTACCAATTTGTTATTCTTTTCTAAAACTTTAAGCCGCTCTTGCAATTCCAATTTTATATTCTCAATGGCAATGTTAATTTTATGCTGGGGAGCGACCCAGAAGGTGGCGGGAAAGAGTGTGAATTTTGAATCCAGTATCTTGTAATTAGAATGCACGCCTTTGGGCGCGCTGGAAATTTTTTCAATTCGGTCGCCAGAAAACTCAACGCGCACGATTTTTTCGCCGGTGACCAAATAAATTTCAATAATTTCGCCGCGGACCCGGAAGGTGCCGGGCTTTGCATCAATATCGTTTCTTTTGTACTGCATGACGACCAAGTGCCCTAAAAAGTCTTTGCGCTTGATCTTCTGCCCTGCTTTTATTTCAAAAGCGACGCTTTGGTAGTTTTCTGGAGAGCCAATGTTGTAAATGCAAGAAACCGATGCTACCACAATCACGTCTTTTCTGCTAAGCACATCTTGGGCGGCTGCGTGCCTCAACCGGTCAATTTCTTCATTGATTTTTGAATCTTTTTCAATGTAGGTGTCGGTTTGGGGGATGTAGGCCTCCGGCTGGTAGTAGTCATAATAAGAGACAAAATAATGGACGCCATTATTGGGAAAAAATTCTTTGAATTCTTGGTATAGCTGGGCGGCCAAAGTTTTGTTAGGAGAAATTATTAGCGTAGGTTTTTGAATTTTTTCTATTACGCACGCCATGGTCATCGTTTTCCCTGACCCAGTTACACCCAAAAGCACTTGGTGCTTTTCCCCAGCTTTTATATTAGCCGTCAGCTTTTTAATAGCCTGTGGCTGATCTCCTTTTGGCTTATACTTTGAAACTAACTCAAATTTCATGGTACGATATACTTAATGATAAGCTATCTTAGCGGAAAAATCATATTGAAAAAAGATAAGTTTGTGATAATTGAAACCAATAACGTTGGTTATAAAATTTTTTTGTCCCGCCAAACCTTATTAAAACTACCAGAAAACGCCGAAAATCTCAAATTATTTTGTTTCCACAATGTCAAAGAAGACGCATCGGACTTGTATGGTTTTTTAACCTATGACGAGTTGGATTTTTTTGAGGTTTTAATGGACATCCATGGTGTCGGCCCCAAAGCGGCGTTGGAAATTTCAGCGCTCGGGCCTTTGGAAAAAATCAAAGACAGGATTTTGGCCCAGGACGAAAAAATCTTTGCCGGAATTCCGGGCATCGGCGCCAAAAAAGCCATGACCATTATTTTGGAATTGACCGGAAAAATCCGCATGATCAGCGGAGCCAAAGCCAAATCATCAGCCGACCCGGCCGAAGACGCCTTAACCCAGCTTGGTTTTTCCAAACAACAGGCCAAGGAAGCGCTAAGCCGCGTACCAGCTGAAATCAAAGACATGGAAGGCCGCATCAAAGCGGCACTGAAAAGTTTAGGCAGGGGGTAGATTTTTTTGTATCTTATGGTAATATGAAAGGGTGTTTTGGACCTTTACAATAAGAAAGGAGTTTGCCATGATCCACGATGTACAGGAAATTCCAGAAGCCATTTTTAATGGTCTTGTGTGGCGTTTGCGAACCGATGTACTACAGCTTGATTTTGGCAAAAACCAAATTTACCAAATTTTTTGGCGCCGATTTGCCAAGATGCAAATTCTTGTTGGTCACACAGACATCTTTTGCCAAGAAGGAATTTTTGCCGAGCTGCTTGTTTGCAATGTGGATTTTAAGGGGGACATCTTGGGCGCAGATACGATTGCCGATCCCTTTAATGATCCTGATTTACGCATTATAGCAGGGCCCTTTTTTACCAGATGATGGAAAAGATTTGCCGCCTACAGACGATGTGCGGGTACTTTACAACAATAGCCTTTCCGGCAATGGCTTTAGTGTGAGTAGCCCATTTTTCAGCTTCATGAACAGCGTGGCGCTTTCAGCCTACAAGTTAAAAAAGAACTTGGTTAAACGCGAAATAATGCGCGGAATCTTAAAAGATCGTTTTTAATTCAAGCAACATAACCGCCCTAAAAAAGCGGTTCTTTTTTTTGTTGAAAGATTGTGGTAATTTAAAAACATGCAATTAAAGCAATTATTAAAAAAGTTTACGCCGAAGTTTTTGTTGGATTTTTACCATTGGCTGTGGGCATTTGCCGGAGCGGTGGTTTTTGGTTTCCCTTCACAAAAACTGACGGTTATTGGGGTGACCGGTACCAGCGGCAAGTCAACTACTGTGGATTTTATTACGCGGATTTTAGAAGAGGCAGAAAATAAAGTGGTTTCTAACTCTTCTATACGCTTTAAAGTTGGGCAAAAAGAATGGAGGAATGAATTAAAAATGGGAATGCCTGGCCGGTTTTTTATGCAGCAGCTTTTGCGGCAGGGAGTTAACGCAGGTTGCAACTACGCGGTTTTGGAAGTGACATCGGAGGGAATTAAGCAATCCCGCCACCAATTTATCAATTTTGACACGGCCGTTTTTACCAATTTAAGCCCCGAACATATTGAATCACACGGTGGTTTTGAAAACTACCGCAATGAAAAATTAAAGTTGTTTAGGGCAACAAAAAATACGCATATCATCAATGCCGACGACGAAAACGCCAAATATTTTTTGGAAGTGCCGGCAAAAAAAATTATCACTTTTGGATTAGAAAAAGGCAATGTTAATTTAGGCAATACAGCTTTTCACTTGAACATGTTGGGCGATTTTAACCGATATAACGCACTTGCTGCGGCCGCAGCAAGTATGTCATATGACGTTTCAACGGAGGTTTGCAAAAGAGCATTGGAAAAAGCAACGGGCATCCCAGGCAGAATGGAAGTTATCGCAAAAGAACCTTTAGTTGTAGTGGACTATGCCCACACACCCGTCCAACTTGAAAGCGCCTATAAATCTCTTGCCGGCAGGCCACTGGTTTGCGTTTTGGGTTCTTGCGGCGGTGGCCGCGACAAATGGAAAAGGCCGGTTTTGGGAAAAATTGCCAGCCAGTATTGCAAAGAAATAATTATCACCGACGAAGACCCTTACGACGAAGACCCAAAACAGATTTTATCGGAGATAAAATCTGGAATTTCCAATTCCCAATTTCCAATGTCCAACTTTTACGAAATTTTAGACCGGCGGGAAGCCGTAAAAAAAGCGTTGGAATTGGCAAAATCAGGCGACGCTGTGATAATCACCGGCAAAGGTTCGGAGTCTTTAATGTGTCTTAGTGGTGGTCGTAAGATTCTCTGGGACGACCGGCAAATTGCAAAAGAAGAGTTGAAAAACAAGCCATAAGTTGCTTTTTGGCGCGTTCTACGGTAGAATAATAAAAGCATTGAAAAGTGCTTTTTATTATGTCCAAAAACAACACCATAAAAAAATCTGATAAGAAGTTTATACGGCGAGAAAAGGCCCGCATCAGAGCCCAGTTTTTGGATGCAAAAAAACAAGAGGAAATGATTAATGAGCTGTATAAAAAATTTTCACCGCAGCCAAAAGTTGAAATTGCAACAGAGCCTGTAAAAATGGAAAAACCAGAAGAAAAGTTAAAAAAAGAAGAGAAGCCAAAGATTAAAAAACCAAAAACAGCAAAGAGTAATCTCGAATATACAAATCTAAATTAATATACAAATATACGAATTTGTGATTTGTATATTTGCGGGTATTTGTATATTCGCGACTACTCCAGATAAACATGAAACGAAACACTACAAGGCACAATGCCAGAATTAACAAACGCTGGCGGAAAAGCCGGTCAAAGAGATATCAAAATATAAACAAATAATCCGAATACCATCCGAATAAAATCCGAATGCCACCAATACGTATTCGGAGCATTAGGATAAATTCGTAGATTAGGATTATATTTATGCAAATAAACGAGATCCACAATATATTTACCCAAAAAGGAATAGAAGCTGATTTCCGTGGTAAAGAAGGCGTGCAGAGATTGCTTGATGGCAAAAAAGCCAAATTCCAGACATTGTCTTTAAAAGACCAGGAAGAGTTTGATAAAGAAGCGTTGGAAAATCCTTACTTGGATTCAGGGGTTTACAATGTCGCTGAAGATAAAGAAATAAAGCGCGCTTTGGTTGGCATTGACATCGGCCCGGAAGAAATTTTACTGGCTAAGCACCTTGGCAACATTGATTTGGTGATTGCCCACCATCCCATTGGCAAAGGCTTGGCCCAGCTTCATGATGTCATGGAGTTGCAGTGCGACGTGTATAATTATTATGGTGTGCCGATTAATGTGGCCGAAGGATTAATGCGCGAGCGTATTTCAGAAGTGGCGCGAGGAGTCAACTCTTCCAATCATCAAAGGACGGTGGACACGGCCAGGATTTTGAGTATTAATTTGATGAATTCCCACACTTCTTCTGATAATATGGCTGCTAAGTTCTTGCGGGATTTTTTTGAATATAAAAAATTAGAAAAGGTGGGGGATATTATTTCCGCTTTAAAGGAAATTCCAGAATACAAAGAAGCCATGAAAATCGGCGTCGGCCCTAAAATTTTTGTGGGGGCGCCCGACCGAAGATGCGGGAAAATTGCTTTGTCGGAAATTACAGGAGGCACGGAAGGGTCGCCCAAATTATATGAAAAAATCGCCCAGGCGGGTGTTGGCACTGTCATTGGCATGCACATTTCAGAAGACCATAAAAAAGAAGCCGAAGCCGCCCATATTAATATTGTCATTGCCGGGCACATGTCTTCGGACTCTTTGGGGATGAATTTGCTGATGGACGAACTTGAAAAGCAAGGCATTGAAATTGTGGCGTGCTCTGGGTTTACTAGGTTTTCAAGAGTGTAAAAGGTGCGAAAAACCCGCCAACGCCGTTGGCGGGTTTTGCTTTTATGAAAGATTTGTGGTAGTTTTTCAGTAAACGACTGAACATTGTCAACCTTACAGAAAGGGGTATTTCTATGATTCTTCTATCCAATGGACGCGCGCTTGAATATGTTGTTGCTAGTGGCGCACTGGCCTTCGATGGCAAAGGTTGGCCGTGGGAAAGGATTCTGGTGTGGCTTAGGCTTATAAGGCCGGAGCTTTTTACAATCTTTACCAAGAGCTTGACTCGACAGGAAGTTGTCGGAAACCTGCAGTGGTGGAGGCCATGGCGGTGTGTCCGTCCCATGCTCAACGATTCATGGGTTAACAAAGTTGCCCTTACCAACAAGGGATTTGATTGGTGGTGCAACAGAGTTGCTCCAACGATTGATTTTGGGAAGTACCAGATTGCCGTTTCTCTTTTTGGAAAAGAGGAAGATTTAGGCTACATGGCTGAACGACTCAACCCATTTCCACTAACAGCGGTTGAAGTAAATCCCTTTTGTCCCAACGCAATCCATCCCATGGATACAATTGAAGCCGTTGTCAAAGGCGCCAAAGAAGTCAAGCGTGTTTGCCGCCACCCTGAAGTCGTAAAACTTTCCGCAGCTCAAGACTGCGTAAGTATTTCCAAGGAACTGGAAGGAACGGCTGAGGCTCTTTCTCTCAACAGCGTGCCGTGGGAAATGGTGTTTCCCGGTGGAAGACCAAGTCCTTTATGGAGGTTACAAAAAAAGGTGGGCGGTGGTGGAGGCGGAGTTTCTGGTAAATTGGCTCAAAAACATAATTGGGCGGTAGTTAAAGCCCTGGTGGAGCAAGTAAAGATTCCCGTGATTGCTCCAAGTATCACAGAATTTAAAGATCTTGCTTACGTCAGAAAGGAGTTGCGCGCCCAAGCAGTTAGTTTTGGCGGCGTCCACCTGCCCAGCCACCCTGTTTGGCTCAAGCCTTGGACGATTTTCACCAACCCCTGCAAACCGACTGCGTTTGTCCGAAGGGAGAAAGAGAAGCTGGCGTATTCAATCCCTAAACTATTTGTGGGGTAAATTGCGGCATCAGAACTCGCTAAATTTTATAGCGAGTTTTTTATTATGTGGATATATTGTGGATGGCCGGTTGGTTTTCTGTATGAAAAATATATCTTGACATTCTTTTTTGAAGATTTACAATACAAGCGGGGGAAGGACAAAATAGTTCTTAGTGAAGGAGGTTTTACGAGTCTGGCTTCCATTGTCCGAAGTTAGTTTTAAGAAAAACCAAGAGTATTGAGTACTATATTTCCCCTACAAATATATCAAAAACCGCCTATGGCGGTTTTTGATTGCATAAAGTTCTATTTTTGCTAATATAAGTTAAATAGTTTAAGGTATACTATTAAGCATTAAAAATAATATGGCAAAAGAAAAAGAAGGCAAATTAGTCGGCAAAATAACCCATTATTTTTCTCACATAGAAGTGGGTGTTATTAAACTTTCGGCTCCCTTAAAACAGGGAGATGAAATCAGGATTGTAGGCGGGGAAAGCACAGACTTTAACCAAGCGGTTGACTCTATGCAAGTTGACCACAAAGAAGTAAAATCTGCTAAAAAAGGAGACGATGTGGGGCTAAAGGTTTCCGAAAAAGTCAGGGAGGGATATAAAGTTTACAAAGTATAGTTCAGAGTTGACATTTGGCGGCAAAGATATAAAATGGAAACCAACATGGAAGGAAGAGTTTTTTATGTCACAAAAGAAAAGTTGCATGAACTAAAAAAAGAGTATGAAGAACTAATTGTTTTTGAGCGTAATAAAACCATCGGTGTGGAAGCGCCAAAAGTGCTGGAATCAGAAGACATGAATCCGGAGTTTGTCAGCTACCACGAAGACATGGAATCTTTGCGCGGCCGGATTGAAGAATTAAAAAATATCATAGAAGACCACCAGCTGATAAAAGCCCCCTCTAAAGAAAAGCGGGTATTTGTGGACATGGGAGCTAAAGTTACTTTAGATGTCAACGGTAAAAAAAATGAATTTATGATTGTTGGTACATTAGAAGCCAATCCCGAGTTGGGGAAAATCAGCAATGAGTCGCCCGTTGGTAAAGCCATTTTGGGGCACAAGGTGGGAGATGAAATTGTGATTGACTCACCCGAAAGAATAAAATATAAAATCAGAAATATAAAGTACGAGACTAACTAATGAAAATGAAAAAGCCCCGCGCACATGCGGGGCTTTTTTGCTGCCCCATTTTTGGTATAATAAACCATTATGTTCAAAGGAGTCAGTAAAGTCATACAAATTTACATTTGGTGGGACTTAGCCATTAATTCCGCCTGGGGGATGCTTGGCCCTGTTTTTGCCATATTTTTGTTGCAAAACATTGCGGTGGGAAATTTGGTTCAGGGAGCCAAGGTAGCCGGTTTCGCTACGCTGTGTTACTGGGTTACCAAGGCGATTTTTCAAATTCCCATTGGTATTTTTTTAGACGACACACGGGGTGAAACAGACGATTTTTGGTTTTATATTATCGGTACGGTTATTACCGGGCTCATCCCATTCGGATTTTTATTTTCCCATGTCCCATGGCATATTTATGTTTTAGAAATTATCCATGGTATTGGCATGTCCATGGTCATTCCTTCTTCGTATGCTATTTTTGTACGGCATGTGGACAAAGGCAAGGAAGCATATGAGGGCAGTCTGGATAGCACGCTTTTAGGATTGGGGGCTGGCATTGCCGGAGCAATTGGGGGCATCTTGGCAGGATACATTGGCTTTAAGTTAATTTTCGTTTTGACCGGAGTCTTTACACTGGTGGCGGCGGCTCTTGTGTGGCCGCTCAAAGCTCAAATGCTGCCGCGTGCTTCCAATATAGTGCATAAGTTTCCTAAACATGAAAAACCAGGACATCGCAAAAATTTTTAATGATATTGCGAGGTTTTTACGCATAGAAAATGTGGCGTTTAAGCCCTATGCTTATGAAAAAGCTGCAATTTCTTTGGAAGATTTGAAAGATGATGTGGCCCAAGTATATGTAAAGGGCGGCCGAAAAGCCCTTGAGGAAATTCCCGGAATTGGCAAGGCCATGTCCGAACATATTGAAGAATATGTT
>CAYIJR010000021.1:0-11052 GCA_964363825.1 uncultured Candidatus Saccharibacteria bacterium
CTCGAACCATATTTTGCGAAACCGCCAATTCGTTTTTACCCCCAAAATTGAATACGAATTAGTCGCCGAGCGAAGCGAGGCGAACCAAAACTCTTTGACTTTTCCTTTCTGGTGCTCCCGGAGGGAATCGAACCCCCATTTAATCTTTAGGAAAGATTCGTCCTATCCATTGAACGACGGGAGCAAATTATTACCGTAATGATAGCCAAAAAAATGCGCATTTGCAATGCTTATCAAATTTTTGTACAATAATAAAACATGTTCAAAAAATATTCATCTCCCATTGTGGCCATTGCCAAAAAAGTGTGCCCGGCGGTCATCACCGTCATCGTTTCAAAAGATTTGCCCAAAGTGGAAGAGTTTTATAGTTTCCCCTACGGCGGCAAGGAGTATATTATGCCGATGATGGGCAAAGACGGCGCGGGAAAAATGGAAAAAACTCAGATTGGCGGGGGATCGGGCTTTATAATTTCCAAAGACGGGTATGTGCTGACTTCAAATCATGTGGTAGCTGACACGACAGCTGAATACACCGTCATCATAGACCCAAAACACAAGCACCCGGCCAAAGTGCTTTCCAGAAATCCCATTAACGACATTGCGGTGCTGAAAATTGAGGGCGTAAATTTACCTTGGATTAACTTAGCTGACTCTAATAAAATTCAAATCGGCGAAGAGGTGGTAGCCATAGGCAACGCCTTGGGTGAGTTTACCGATACCATGTCAGCGGGCATTGTGTCGGGCCTTTCGCGCTACATTACGGCCTTTGGGGGCATTGACCACCAAATGCAGAATTTACGGGGTTTAATCCAAACTGATGCGGCAATTAATCCTGGCAACTCTGGAGGGCCTTTGGTGAATATGGCAGGAGGGGTGATTGGGATCAACACCGCCATGATTATGGGGGCGCAAAATATTGGATTCGCCATTCCGGTCAACTACGCTAAAAAAGATTTGGAAGAGGTGAGGAAATACGGCAAAATTGTGGTGCCATTTTTGGGGGTAAAATATGTTTTACTGTCAAAAGAAATGGCGCAGGCAAACAAATTGCCTGTTAATGACGGTGCCCTGGTAGTCAGGGAGGCCTTGGGCGAACCGCCGGTAATTAAAGGATCCTCGGCCGACAAAGCGGGGATTAAAGAATTTGACATTATTGTAGAGTGCGACGGCCAGAAAATCACCATGAAAAATTCTTTGGCCAGCATTTTGCAAAAGTGCAAAATTGGCCAGGAAACCAGCTTTAAAGTCCTGCGCGACGGCCAGGAATTAATCCTCAAAGCCACTCTGTCGGAGAAGGAGTAAAATGCGTTTAACGTCGGGCTTTAAACATAGAAAAAGAAGACGGTTTGCGCCCGTCTTTTTGAGTGTGTGAATTACTCTTTTTTGAGCAATAAATCAATTGCTTTTGCCAAATCATCCACCACAAAGGGTTTGGCCAAAAAAGCGTCTGCCAGTAAAGGGACAGAGGGCGAGCTAGCAATCATGAGAATGGGCAGGCTTGGACTGCTTGCCTTTATGGCCCGGCACAATTCAAGGCCGTCCATCCCGGACATGTTCAGATCAGTGGTTACGAGGTCGAAACTACCGTGAGCAAAAAGATTCATGGCACTGTTTCCATCAGATGCCAATGTAACTTTATGGCCGACCGCTTTTAAAGTTGCCTCTAAGAGAACTCTCACAAACCGTTCATCATCAACAATCAAAATGCGGGCCATGAGAAACCCTCCAAAAGAGTTAAGGTGCTGGAAACTATTTACATACTATCAGGTTTTTTTTAACATGTCAAACTAAAGCTTGCTACGTCCGACGTAGCAAGCTTTTTACATTTATTGCAATATCTTGTATAGTTATTATATCGCCCGTCCTTTTTACAACAAAACCCACGGAGGCAACCAATGTTTTCAAAAGCCGAAGATCTGCGACTGTATTACCGCGATATAGAAAAATCGCAACTGATCAGCAGAAAAGAGGAAAAAGAGCTTGCAATAAGGATTGAGAAGGGGGCTAAAGCCGCTCTCGGCCTGCAAGGAATCAAACTTGCCAATCCTGTCAACGACCAAGAGCGTAAACTCCTGAAAAAAATATCCGAAATCAGGAGTCGTTCGGAAGAATTGACAGAGGCCCAAAGGATTAAAGAAAACTCCAAAGCCCTTTACGCCTTGGAACGTCTTGTCATTGCCAACGCCGCAACTTATCAAAGAAAAAAAATTGTAGAAAAAGTCCGGCAAATCATGGACGGATTTAAAGCTAAGGAAGAACTGGCTTTGGCAAATTTAAGGCTTGTGGTACACATGGCAAAAAAGTACCAAGGAAGAGGGATTGAGCTTGCCGACCTCATTGCAGAAGGCAACATCGGCCTGATGATTGCGGTAGAACAATTTGATTGGACATTTGGGGTGAGATTTTCTACCTACGCCGTATGGTGGATTAAACAATCCATAACTAAGGCTTTAAAAAGTAATGCGCAACCTATCAGGGTGCCTGTGCATTTGATCGAAAAAATTGCCAAGTACAAGCGCGTTAATGATGTCCTTTACGAAAAGTTTGGCGAAGAACCATCGGCACAAGAGCTTGCTGAAAAGCTTGGGTGGAACCCTGCTATGGTGGCAGAAATTGCCAAAAATGCCCAAAAATCCGGTCTGCAAAAAAGGCGTAGCAAAAAACCCTTGGAAGAGCTCTCCGAATACTCGGAACCGCCCCGGATTGAACCATTGGATTATGAAGACTTGAAATCAAGGATAGAAAGGGGGATAAAAAAACTATTCCCCAAAGAACAAGAAGTTCTTGCTAAGAGGTTTGGTTTTGGAAGCCAAAACCCTTGCACCCTTGCAGAAATAGGAAGGAGTATGGGACTTTCCAAGGAAAGAATCCGGCAAATTGAAACCAGGTCGCTCAAAAGGTTATTCCAAGACAAAAACATCCGTGGATTAAGCGCATTATTGGCCCACACATAAAGTGTGTGGGCTTTTTTTGTAATTAAAAGCTACAACTGCACTTTTGAAAATTGATACGCCCCGAATGCAAGCACAACCAGCAGAACTCCAAAAAGAACGCCTACGCTTAGCACCGGCGAAAATACATTTACTCCATTAAAAGCGTAGCGCAAGCCGTCAACGCCGTAAGAAAAAGGGTTAATTTTGGTAGCAAATTCTAATGCGGGAGGCAAATTTTTTAATGGGAAAATGGCGCCGGAAAGATAAAACAACGGCTGGACTAAAAAGTTAAAAATAAGGGGAAACCCTTGCATATCGTCCAATCTTGCGGCAATGGCTGCTCCCAACGCCGAAGAAAGCATGGCCACCAAAAACAAAAATAAAAATGCCAAGGGCAACGTGGCTAAATTCGGCCTAAAACCGGCAATAAGTGTAATTAAAAATACTAAAATGCCCTGGATCATGGCCACAGTGGCCCCGCCCAAAGTTTTTCCCAATAAAATTTCCAAGCGGGAAATGGGTGCCACAAAGGTTTCTTTTAAAAATCCGAATTGCTTGTCCCAGATGATTTCCAAACCGGTAAAAATGGAAGTAAACAGCACGGACATGACAATGATGCCGGGCGCCAAAAATTGGATGTAGTTACCCCCGCCGGCCTTGGCAAAAACCGGGCCAAAGCCAAAACCGATGGCCACCAAAAAAATCACCGGCTGGCCCAAAGCGCCAATAATGCTGGCTTTTTTCCGGATGAATCTCTTTAATTGGCGAAGCCACAAAATATAAATGGCTGTCATAAGTTTAGAAATTAGAATTTAGAAAGTAGAAAATAGAATACGAAAAGCGAAATTCTATTTTCCATTTTCTATTTACTATTTTCTGAAACTATCGTATTAATTTGCTATGGATACGCATTTGGTTTTTGCCTACTTCGCTTTTTTCTTCGCGGATTTTGCTGCCGGTTAATTTAATGAATGCGTCTTCAAGTTTTTTTGCCTTGGCTTTCTTGATGATTTCTTTGATGCTTCCGGTAATTAAAATTTTGCCGTGGTCAATGATAGCGATTTTCTGGGCCATGCGTTCTACTTCTTCCATGTGATGGGTGGTGAAAAAAATGGTCACATCTTCTTTTTTGTTTAAGTTGTTAATGTATGTCCAAATGTGGTTTCTGGTTTGGGGGTCCAGACCGATGGTTGGCTCGTCAAGGAAAAGAACTTTTGGATTGTGCAAAAGGCCGCGGGCAATTTCTAATCTTCTCTTCATGCCGCTGGAAAAGTTTTTTACATATTCATCGCGGCGATCGTGGAGCTCAACCAAAGTCGAAAGGTCTAAAATCTTTTTCTCATACAAATCTCGCGGTAAACCATACAAAATAGCGTGAAACTGCATATTTTCGTAAGCGGTCAATTCGTTGTCCAAGCTTGGGTCTTGGAAAACAATGCCGAAAGACTTGCGGGTTTGGTGGGGGTTTTCTGTGACATTGTGGTTGTTTAAAAAAACACTGCCGGCCGTAGGATTTAAAAGGGTAGTGAGCATTTTTATGGTGGTGGTTTTCCCGGCGCCATTAGGCCCCAAAAAAGCAAATATCTCCCCTTTTTTGACGTGGAAACTGATATTATCAACGGCGGTAAAATCCCCGTATTTTCTGGTAAGATTTTTTACCTCTATTATGTTCTGCATTTAAGTTTTAACTTATTTGATTATTGCCTCTTTTGTGTAAAAATTTGACGGATTCCACAATAAATATCCGACATAATCTTTTTTAATGGAATCTTTCAGCGCCGTTATTTCTTTTTTCACCATGTCGGCGGTGTAGTCTGCGCCCATATTAAAGTCTTGCAGCCACGGCCGAATTTCCGCCAGCTTTTTTGGAGCTTGGCTGGCATCGGCATTGACCAATTTATCATATGCCACCCTTCTTTTGACCGCCCCGTCTATGGAATACTTTATCACCTCATATGGATACTGCGAGGGTTTGTCATATCCTATGAATCCGCTCACATAATGCGAAGGATACACCATTGGGCAAATATAGTCAAAATATTCAAAAGTATCTTCCAATACCTGGCCAATTCCCATGTCATCGGTATTAATTGTCGTCTGACCAAATAAATCAGCTGATATTTTTTGCCCAGGAAATGATTCCCGCAACTTTTGGAAAAATTCTTTTATAACCAAGTGCCTCTCTTTTTTTGTGTCCCAAATAGGGAAAGCCATGTTATCGGTTTTGCCATCAGAGGGAAAGCGGATGTAGTCAAAATTTATTTCGTCAAACCCGTGCAAAAAAGCATCGCGCGCAATGGAAATATTGTAATCCCACACTTCTTTGGAAGCCGGATCAACCCATGATAAATGATTATTGTCCTGCCATAAGACAGGGTGCAACAGGTCCTGGGTCTCTGATGTATCGTATACTGCCAAGTCCGGACGAACTTGGGCCAGCGCCGGATCTTCAAAAACCGCTACCCGACCGATAACATAAATTCCCTGGTCGTGCAAACTTCTTACCAAAGCATCAATGTTTGGAATTTGAGCTTGATACGTTTTGTACTCCCTGACTTTTGGCGCGCCGGATTTATAAGAAACAATCCCGGAGTAATCTTTGATATCAATGACCACTGCATTAATTTGGGTTGTTTTAAAAAGTTGGCTTAAATAATTCAGGTAATTTTTATTTCCCGCCGACCAGCCGGTGGCATATACAGCTTGTATGACCGATGAGGGATTAGCCAAAGGTTTGGGCAAGTCTGCAGGGTCGATGGACTCAATAGCATCAGACAATAAAACTGATTCGTACACAAAATGTTTTGAAGAAACTTTTTGTAATACGTCTTGGTTCTTTGCAGCAAAAAAAGATGTGATAAAAATGAACGGAGATATCGCCAAAAGCACCACCAAAAAATTTTTCCGGCGTGAAAATTGCATAATGGGTTCATCATATATTATTTTCACAAAAAACAAAAATCCGAAGTTTTGCTTCGGGTTTTTGTTTTTGTGATTGGGGCGAACGAGGAGAATTGCACTCCCGCTAATGCTTCCACAAAGCATTGTGCTACTACTACACCACGTCCGCCATTTTTCAAGCCTTGTGCCCTCGGTAGGAATCGGACCTACATTAAAAGGTTAGAAACCTTTCGTTCTATCCATTGAACTACGAGGGCAGTTACCTAAGACTTTATCACAAAATTTTACCTTTGACAAGCTGTGATTTTTGGGATAGTATTACAAATACTGCGGGGTGTAGTGTAACGGCAGCACGAATCGTTTGGGACGATTTGATCTGGGTTCGAATCCCAGCACCCCGACAAAATGTTTTTACGAAAATCTATTATTCCTTTTTTTGTGTTTGTGACGGGCGCGTGCGTGCTGATTGTTGAAATTACTGCCATACGGATTTTATCTCCTTATTTTGGCAACACTATTTTTACGGTCTCTTCGGTCATCAGCGTGGTGCTGGCAGCTTTAAGCGCGGGATACTACGCGGGCGGCAAATTGGCTGACAAATACCCTACAGAAAAATTATTTTTTGGCATTATCGCCGCCAGCGGAGCGGCGGTTATTTTTTTGCATTTGACGGGAATTTTATTTTTATCCAACTTTGGATATAAGATTTCCATTATTGACGGCCCTATTATTTCTTCTTTACTACTCTTTTTTCTACAAAGTTTTTTATTGGGAACACTGTCTCCTTTTGCCATTAAACTCCAAAAAATGCGTGCTGAAGAAATGGGCGTGGGAAGCGTTTCTGGCCAAATTTTCTTCTGGTCAACGTTCGGCAGTATTGTGGGAAGCCTGGCCGCCGGGTTTTACTTAATTCCCAACTTTGGCATTGATAAAATTATTTTAGGCGTAGGTTTTTTGCTTATTATTTTGGGGTTGTTTGGAAATTTCAAAATGCCTGTGGGATTTAAATTATTCATCATTATTACCCTGTTTTTACCCGTGTTATTTCTAGTGAATTTTTTTGAGGCTAATGCAGAAAATGTCATCTATCAACAAGACAGCTTGTATCAAAAAGTAGTGGTACATGAAGGGGTTTACGCCGGAAGGCCAACCCGGTTTTTACTGCAAGACAGGAATACTTCAGCTGCCATGTTTCTTGATTCTGAAGAATTAGTTTACCCCTATACTAAATACTATGCTTTGTATCAATTGTTCAACCCAGACCCAAAAGAAATTTTAGCTATAGGCGGGGGAGCATATTCAGTTCCAAAAGCGGTGCTGGCGGACTTGCCCAACGCCAATGTTGATGTTGCAGAAATTGACCCACTGATTTTTGAGTTGGGTAAAATGTATTTTAATGTGCCAGACGATTTCAGGTTGCACAACTTCGCCCAAGATGGCCGAAGATTTCTCCACGACACCAGCAAAAAATACGACTTTATTTTCAGCGATGCTTACGCTTCTTTTTATTCAACACCAGAACATTTAACCACCCAGGAATTTTTCACATTAGCAAAAAATAAATTAAGCGATGGGGGAGTATTCATTGCCAATGTCGTGGGGAGCCTTGGAGAAAAACCGCAATCCTTCGCTTTTTCAGAAATGAAAACTTTTAAAAGCGTTTTTGAAAACAGCTACTTTTTTGCGGTAAATTCAGCGGACTCCTTGCACATCCAAAACTTAATTTTTGTGGGATATAACGGCAACAATATTATTGATTTTAACAGCGCGCAGATTACAAAAAGTAAAAACCCCATTATTGCCGGCCTGCCGGAAAAAATAATTGATACAAAAAATATCAACTTGTCCCAATATCCCATCCTCACCGATAACTTCGCCCCGGTGGATTATTTGATCTCCAGAGAGTTTCAAAATATATATTGAGGCTATCTAAAGGGCCTCTTTAACTTGATTTTAGGGAATTTTAGACTATAATAATTTCACTGCGGGTATAGTGTAGCAGCAACACGAAACCCTTCCAAGGTTTAATCACGAGTGCAAGTCTCGTTACCCGCTCAAACCCAAACGGCTCAACGCTGTTGAGCCGTTTGAAAATAGGGTGAATCCAAAAGCCGCGCGAAGCGCGGCTTTTGGATTTAATGCAAAATTTGACAAATAAAGATGATTTTGATTAAATGGTGTTAGTTCGTTCAATTACTCAATTTCCATCAACCTGAAGGGAGCGTTAAAATGGGCGCAAAAGAATCGTTTGATTCCCAATTGAAAGCAATGGAACAAGAGCGCCAAAATCTCGCCCAAGAAATCAGGCAACTCAAGGACGAAGAGGAAAGAGTTGCCGCAAAAGAAGCATCTCCTCTTGCTGCAGAGCGAAAGGATATCTCTGGAGAAATTGCCAAGTTGCACAGTCAACTATGGGAAAGCAAACAGAGAATCGGGCAAAGAAACAGCTTCTTGCAAGAATGGGACTCTTGCAAAAATAGTTCCCGAAACCCCATAAAATTTGCCGAAAACCTCAAAAGGTGTTTTCGTACTCTTAAACAAGTTTTAAGATCTCTGCCTGCCGATCAAAAAGAAGACTGCTTGTTGCAACTTATGCATAACGTCAAAAAGTTTGACGATGCTGCATATGCCTTTAAAAATGACAACGCCATTGATAAAGAGGAAATGGCAATCATCCAAACAGTCATGCAAAAAAAGCAACTGCAGTTTGACGCAATCAGTAAGAGTCTTGCTGTGATTGCATCGCGCTTTAAGCAGGAAATCACAGGAAGGGAAGAAAAGCAAAGGAGACTTTCAGAAAAAATCCGGTCAATGCAACAGTTGAACATCCAGAATTGCCCACCGGCTGAATCCAACCTTATTGAAAATCCTTGTCCGCCGGTAAAACGGCCTATAAGGATCGGCAACAAAAAAGCTGCAAAGCCAGAGCAGGTTGCGAAACAAGCTCACCATGAAAAACAACCGGCGTGGAAATTTTTCATCGGCGATAGAGAATTACCCCAAGCAGAAAATGATTGCATAAAAGCAATTAAAGAGGTGATTGGCAGCGGCGTGTTGCCTAGGGGGCTTCGCCCAGGACCAGTTTACAAGGAATTTGTTTGTTTCACTAAAATGGATCAACAAATGTACCTCATGAATAGAGAATTAACAACAGGGTTGCCAAAAAGGAAAACTGGCAAGTATCGCCTCTTGTTCTCAATCGATAAAGAGCGGCAAGAGATACGATTGGCTTCTGGCAAGTTAAGGAAAAATGCCTATCCTGGTCATCACTAACATTCACAAAGCATCGATGAGCTCATCGATGCCTTTTTATGCATCGCAAAAGCCGCCCAAAAGGCGGCTTTTGCGTTTTAAAAATCATCTTGCGTACTCAACCACTCGATTTTCGCGGATCACGGTTACTTTGATTTCCCCCGGATACTTCAATTCTTCTTCAATATTTTCGGCAATTTTCTTGGCCATTTTCTGGATTCCCAAGTCATCCACTTTGTCGGCTTTGACAAACACCCGGATTTCCCTGCCTGCTTGAATGGCGTAGGCTTTTTCCACTCCTTCAAATTTAGTGGCAATGTCTTCCAATGCCTTCAACCTCTGCAAATAATTTTCCAGCGTGTCTTTTCTGGCGCCCGGACGGGATCCGGAAATGGCATCGGCCACCGTCACAATCACCGACTCAATGGAATCATGGGGATAATCGTCGTGGTGGCTTCTCATGGCTTTGATGACTGCGTCAGACTCGCCGTACTTTTCCAAAATTTTAATGCCAATTTCAATGTGGGATCCTTGAATTTGCTGGTCTAAAGCTTTGCCAATGTCATGGAACAGGCCGCCCCGCTTGGCAACTTCAGCGTTGGCGTGCAATTCGCTGGCAATGGTTTCGGCAATTTGCGCCACTTCCATGGAGTGCAACAACACATTTTGGCCGTAGCTGGTCCGGTAATAAAGCCGCCCAAGAATTTGGATTAATTTGTCGTTGACACCCACAATACCCAAGTCATACACTGTTTTGTCTCCCGCTTCTTTGACAATTTTAGAAATTTCCGCTGTCGCTTCAGCCACTTTTTCTTCAATTTTTGCCGGTTGGATTCGGCCATCCTGGATCAACTTTTCCAAAGCTACTTTGGCAATCTGCCGGCGCACCGGATTAAAGCAAGAAATCACCACCGAGTCGGGAGTTTCATCAATAATCAATTCCACACCGGTCAGCTTTTCAAAAGTTTTAATGTTGCGGCCTTCTTTGCCAATAATTTTTCCTTTAATGTCTTCGCTTTGCAGAGTAATGGTAGAAGTGCTTAATTCCTGCGTCTGGGGGATTGAGCATTTTTGAATAGCCAATGTTACGATTTCTTTGGCTTTTTTTTCCAACGTTTCTCTGCCAGACTCCTCCATTTTTTTCACTCTTTCTAAAATGTCTTTTTGGTAGTCTGCCTCCACCAATGCCAGCAGTTCTTTTTTGGCGTCATCGCGCGACAAACTGGCCACTTTTTCTAATTTAGTCTCCGCTTCTAATCTCAATTTGTCTAATTCTTCTTTGACTGACTTTAATTTTTCCACCTTATCTTGGAGTTCAAGTTCCTTTTTATCAAAGGCGTCAATTTTGCCGTCCAATAATTTTTCCCGATCAAGCAACACCTGCTGGGCTTTTAAAAATTCCCGCCTTCTCTGGTCAATTTCTGTCTGGGCTTTTTCGACAATTTCTGATGCCTTCGCTTCTGATTTTTTAACTAAATCAGCGGTTTCTTCTTTGACCTGCTGAACTTTTTTTGACAGCTTTTCTTCTAATGATCCCACCCTCTTTTTCGCCAACGACTGGCGGGTGTAATACCCGATGATGCACCCCGCCGCCAATGGCAAAAAAGCTAATAGTAGTAATGTAATTTGATTCATAATTTATGAAATCCAAAATCCTAATATCTAAATTCTAAACAAATTCAAAATTCAAATGTTCAAAACGTGTTTTGGATTTTGGTGATTTGATATTGTTTAGGATTTAGGATTTTGTGCTTTGGATTTTAAAAATTGTTAAGACTTTTTGTTTGCCCCGTGGCGCAACACGCTCGGGACAAACAAAAAAACTCATCCAACGTGGTGAGTTGACCGTATATTATATATTTTCTTCAGAGAGATTAATTCGTGGCTCCGATCACTTCGTCAATTAAACCATACTGTTTGGCTTCTTCGGCAGTCATGTAAAAATCCCGATCGCTGTCTTTTTCCA
>CAYIJR010000022.1:0-10187 GCA_964363825.1 uncultured Candidatus Saccharibacteria bacterium
ATAGTGGCGGGGCGCATCATTTCAGATTTCGCTTCTTGGATTTGTGTATCAGATTCGGCAAAATGATTTCAAAAGTTTGCGAAAGTTTTAATTCGGGAGCCAGGCACAATTCTGCGCCTGGCTTCGCCCGAAGGTGAAGTCAGGAAAGAATTGGGACGCAGGCAGGTACAGTCTTGTACCTGCCCAACAGCAAAAATCGCCTTTCGGGCGATTTTTACGTTTCTTCACTATTATCAATACTTCTGGTATCATGAAGAATGTTGCGCATAGTAAGTGTTTTTCTCGTTGCCACTGTTTTAAATTTAGCATACGAATTGCTGCATAGCTGGCTATACAAAACCTGCCGGGAAGCTTCACTGAAAAAGTATTCGTACTTGATGGTTAAAGCGTGCCTGTTTGACGGAATTGCAATTACAATAATTTATTATTTTTCCATTTTATTTTTTAAAAATTTTTACTTACTTGCTTTTGCTACAATTACATTAGCGTTCGCCTATGTTTGGGAAATACATTCACTGAAGAAAGGGAAGTGGGAGTACGCAAAAGAAATGCCGATAGTTTTTGGCGTTGGACTGACGCCGCTGGCACAACTATTTTTAACCGGTATTGCAACTTTATATTTATGCCAAGTTTTTTAAAAAATTTCTGGGAAAAATATGAAAAACACTATAGCCTTTACACGGGCATTACTACTGGCTTGTTTTTACTGCAAATTATCCATCTTTTTTGGCTGACAACCCATGTAGTATCAGCCCGCTTGTGGCAAGTTTCCCTTTTTAACCCGGACTATTTCTGGCAGTTAGTGATTATATTTGTAGATTACCTAGAAATTCCGGCCATTATCAGCACCTCTATACTGTACATTCACTCGCTAAAACAAAAATGGAACAGGCAAGATTTATTATTTTTAATATTGCTCAACAGCCAGTGGCTTCATATTTTCTGGATATCCGACGAATTTGTGTTAAGCATTTTGCACCAAAGTAGCAATTTAACTATTTTGCCTTTTTGGCTGGCCTGGGTAGCCATCATGATTGATTACTTGGAACTGCCCATAATGTATGACACGACTAAAAAATTCATCTTATCTTTAATGAAGAATAATCAAAGTAAAAATGGAAACAATACCATTTGAAGAATTTAAAAAAGTTGAAATAAGGATTGGAAAAATTTTGGCGGCTGGAAAAGTTGAAAATTCCAACAAGCTTTTGAAATTACAAGTGGATTTTGGTTCAGAGCAACGACAAATTTTGGCGGGTATCGCCAAATTTTACACGCCAGAAGAGCTGGTGGGGAAACTATGTCCCTTTGTGTTTAATTTGGCCCCCAAAATGATGGGGGAATTAGAAAGCCAGGGAATGATTTTGTGCGCCGACAACGGCGAGCCGGTACTGCTTCACCCTGACAAAGAAGTGGCTCCGGGCAGCATAATAAAATAGAAAAATTTAACTCTCCATACTAACATTGCGACAAATTACTACGATCGTATCAATTTGTCGCAATTTAAAATTTGGTATTTTTGCCTTATATTATTAATTATTTTTTAACTCTAACTATCTATATGTTAAGTTATCCACAGATTTAGAATTTGTTTAGAAAATTTTAAAAAGGTAAAATGATTAAATAAATCCAAAATACAAAATCCTAAATCCTAAACACGTTTTGAATTTCACTCATTTGGAAATTTGAATTTGTTTAGAATTTAGTGCTTTGAATTTTGAGTTTTAATCTTTATGGAACCAAAAAATGTAGTCATTTCAATAGTTTTGGGATTGTTAATTTTGGCGGTCGGTTTTGGGGGAGGTGTTTTATACGAATCAATCGGCCAGCCGCCAGCGCAAAATGTTGTCCAGGAAGCGCCAGAGGGAGTAAAAGTTTTAAATTCAAAAATTACGCCTTCAATTACCGCATATGGAGTGATCACAGATATAAATGGCAAAAATATAACCATAGACAACCAAGGAGACACTATGACAATAACAGTAGTGGATGGAGCCAAAATTTACGCTTTTTCTTCAACCAGCGGCCAGTCTAAAGAAATAACTTTGCAAGACCTTAAAAAAGGGGATAATTTGAGTGTCAATGTTAAGGTTTCACAGAATGGCCAAGTTCAAGCTCACTCCATAATTGTTTTGCCACCCGCTGTAAAAAATAAATAATTTTGTCTTATAGGAAAATGGCGCTATCAAAGAAATTATTCTTTACAACAACCGTTTTTGCTTTAGCAATGGCAGCGGTTTTATTTTTTATTAATATATTGGACGTAAAAGCCTTAGCAGGCCCGCCTCCGCCAACCATAGCCAACATATATCCCAACCCCGTAACAGCAGGCGGCGGTGATTTTACATTAAATGTTTATAGTAACAGTAACGATTACCAAAATGGGGCGCAAGTGGGAATAGATAACGTATACCAATCAGCAACTTTCAATTTAGACACCGTGCATAATACTACATGGTTAGCAACTACTGTGTCTGCATCAAATATTGCCACAGCAGGAGTAAGAAAAATTACAGTTAAAAATCCCGACGGGCAAATATCTAATTTTTTTACTCTAACCATCAATCCGCCTCCGCCGCCATCGGTAACCAGCATATCCTCGGCGCCAGTTGGCATAATGCCATCATCGCCAACATGCCAATCGTCTATTTTTACAATTAATGGCACGGACTTTGTTCAGGGAGCTGTTATTTCCCTTCCATCTGATGGCGGAGTTACTTTCTCAACAGTATATGTTTCTCCAACTCAACTAACCACTACTTCATACTACAACGCTGTAACAGGCTCAACACACACGTTAAAAGTAACTAACCCTGATGGGCAATATAATTCAACCGCCTTTAGTTTTACCTGTGTAAATCCCATTCCAACTGTTTCAGGAACGACTCCCTCGTTAAAAACTGCGGGCGGTTCAACATTTACATTAACTGTAGAGGGGACGAATCTTAATTCCAGCTCAACGGTAAAATTCAATGGGATGAGTATGACAACTACATATGTTAACTCAACCAAGCTGACTGCCACAATTCCAGCATCATTTATTGCAGTAGCAGGCCAATATGGTGTTAATGTTTTTACCTCTGGACCAGGCGGAGGCACTTCCAATAGTGTATCGTTTGTCGTAAATCCAGATATTGGCAACTATGTCTGTCCCGCCGGCAGCCCGGGAGTATCAGTGAATGTCAATAGCACAACAGGCACGCCGCTGCAAATCAATGGGCCAACCGGCCAATATGTTGTGCAAATCCAGTCTCCGGTAGGCGGATCAGATTCATCTTACATCCCATACACTTGGCAAAATAACACAAGTGTCCCCCCAGCGCCTGCTACAGTTCGGGAACACGGAGGCGACCTTAATATGCTTGGTCCCAATCCAGGGTCTCCAAAAGCCCCAATTTTTGCAATTGGCGGATCTCCCAGCGGCCTTCGGGTCAATAATTATGACGCATATTTGGGAGGAGGCACCAACATAGATGTAAACCAAAGCACATATAATGATTCCCGTAAATATGTGGCAGATCTGGCCCGTAACTCATTTGCGGTAACAAATATACAAACTGGCGATTGGCTTAATTTTATTGTAAACAGCCTGAAAAACTATTATGATTCAAATGGAAATCCAATACAGGGAGATTATAGTTTAAACACAGGCGGTCTTTATGTGGCAGTCTGCCCCTTTCCTAGTGCTACTTTAACAGTAGCGAAAAATTTAATTACTCATGGGCGCAATAGCAACGACCTTGTGTATTTTCACGGATTTATCGGTTCCAATTCAGCTAATTTTGGAACGTCTTATCAACTTGCCCCCGGAAGTCATGTGGTTTCTGAAACTATAGATTCTACTGTTTCTGCTTATTATGACAAAACCATTGGAGGCGATTGCGCTTCAAATGGAAATATTACTTTAACTGCGGGCCAAACAAAAATTTGTTTAATCACCAATGAGGAAAAACCGTCACAACTCATCATTAGTAAAAATGTCAGCGGTGGAAATGCTACCAGCGCAAATTTTGCTCCCTATAAAGTTGACGGGAACACAACAGACAATAATGGAAATCAAATTATATTAAATACAGCGCGAGTTTTTAATTCTGGCAATCATACCGTTACAGAAACAACCAATACCAATTATACAGCTACTTTTGGCGGTGATTGCAATGCCAGCGGAGTAGTAACATTAGCCCCCAACGCAACAAAAACATGCACAATTACTAATACATCCAGTCCGCCTGCAACGCATAAAGAGTGCGCTAACCAAAAATGTGTATCAATAAACGGCGCGGGCTCTGACTCATGCGTGGTAAATAACGATTGCAATAGCAGTACTGGCAATCATACTGAATGCTCAAACTTAACTTGCATTGTGGTCAACAGCCCTGGGAGCAACAAATGTTCAAGCAACACGGATTGCGTCGGCATAAGCAACAACCATACCGAATGCGCTAATTTGTCTTGCGTTATTATTAATGGAGCTGGGACAAACCAATGTTCGAGCTCCGCCAATTGCACAGGATCAAATACTCATACCGTCTGCGCAAATCTGACATGCCTTAACATAAACGGCGCAGGAACAAACGAATGCAGCACCAACAGCGATTGTTCCTCCACAAACAAGCACAGTGTCTGTTCCGACAACACTTGTATCATTGTCAATAGCGCAGGAACAAATGAATGCAATACAAACAGCGACTGCTCTGGATCCACCAAGCATAGCGTATGCTCAAATTTAAGCTGTGTTGTTGTAAGCGGCGCTGGGACCAATGCTTGCACAAGCAGTTCAGATTGCATAACACAAGATAATACACATACGGTTTGCGCAAGCCAAAGCTGCGTAGTTGTGGGAGGAACAGGAAACAATCAGTGCACCAACGCCGGAGATTGTACGGGTGTAGATAACGTACATTCTGAATGTGCTAATCTGACTTGTGTAATCATCGACGGCGCCGGCTCAAACCTTTGTAACACTCCTCAGGATTGCAGTGGCATTAATAACAGGCATAGCATTTGCAGCAACTTAACTTGCATTATTGACCCGACTCCGGGCAGCAACCAATGCACAAGCAATGCAGAATGCAGCAGCAACACCCCTTCCACGGCTTCCGGATTAACAACAGAAAACACAAGCTGCACAAATACTCCCGGGCAAGGATTAATTTATTTTAAATGGAATTACAACGACGCCAATGGCGACAACGAAAGCCAGTATCAGCTTCAAATTGCAACTTATGGGAATAATTTTTCCCAGGGTTCAATAAAAGTTGACCGGACAATTTCTTCGTCAACATCAAATGGCGGAGTCAACCAGCAGTTGGTAACAATCCAAAAAAACCCGGGGCCTGATTCAATAGCATACAACACTCTTTACGAATGGCGTGTTAAAGTCTGCGATACATATAACGCCTGCTCCGGCTGGATTAACGGGGGAACATACATTCAAAACGGCCATCCCGACCCAGTGTCTTCTTTTAACTTCAGTCCTCCAAGTCCTATTGAAGGCGGCACAGCTGTAAACTTTACAAGCACTTCTAAATGTTACGACAACAACGGGCAGATCAACTGCTCATATTATATTTGGAACTTTGGCGACGGTTGCTCTATAAGCGGCGCCCATGGAGCAATAATACCGGGCGGAGGCTGCGCCTCAGGAACATACAACAACCCCAGCCATACTTTCTACACGCCGGGATTCTTCATATTAAGCTTGGCAGCCTACGATGGCACCATTTACTGCGCATCTCCAGCTGGAAGCACCATGACCGTATTCCCGGCTGGAACCAACAGCGGCGCAGGGCAATGGAAGGAATTCAGTCCCTTGAGCCCATAATATTTTAAATCGGCCCGCCGATGACGAGCCGATTTTTGTTTCCGGCAGTTGCAAAAAATTAATTTATATGCTAAATTAAATAACGTGAATTTGGAATCTCGTATCTTGAATTTGGAATGGAATACGGAATAAAGAATTCTGTATTCAAAATTCATTATTCCATTCAAGCTGCCAGATACTAAATTCAAGATTCTAATTTTAAACTTTATTTAAAATTACATGGCTGTACCAAAAAGACGCAGAACCAGTTCAGCTTCAAGACAGCGCCGGATGCATATTTTCATCAATCCGGCGGTTTTGACAACCTGCCAAAAATGCTCAAAACCAATCAGGCCACATACCGTTTGCAAAAATTGCGGATATTACAAAGGCGTGGAATTCATTAATGTTTTGGGCAAATTAACCAAAAAAGAGAAAAAAGCAAGGGAAAAAGAGATCAAAGCCACCGAAAAAGAACAGAAATCCAGCGGAGGCATGAGTATGGAAGAGTTAAGTAAAAAATAATTTAAGATTTGAGATTTTAGATTTAAGATTTCGTAAAATAAATCGTAAATCATCAGAGATTTATTATTAACACTACAACTGGAGGGGGGTCGGGGGAACTTCGGTGCCCCCGTGTAGGAAAACAGTGCCGCGAAACTTGTTTCGCGGACACGTTAGAAACCGCGGGTTTCTAAAGAGCGATCCCTATAGGGTCGCGACCTTTCTCCGTGACTTCAATGGCTAGCCGGCACTTATCACGTTCCATCGCGATGCAAAGCTTGTATGAGTGGGATTTTTATGGCAGAAAAGAAAGCAGTTTGGAGCCCGTCGTAGAAAGAAATATCAAAGATTTCGGCCCGGGATTAGAAGATCTGCAATTTGTCAGGGATTTGGCTGAAGGCGTCAAAACCCACCAAAAAGAAATTGACAATATTATTGAAAAAGCGGCCCCGGAATGGCCCATTACCCAAATACCGCTGGTTGACCGGAATGTCTTGAGAATCGGTCTTTTTGAGCTTTTATACGCTAATAAAGAGGAGGTGCCGCCCAAAGTAGCCATTAACGAAGCCATTGAACTGGCTAAAACCTTTTCCGGGCAAGTTTCGGGCAAATTCATTAACGGGGTATTGGGGACGGTGTATAAGCAATTAGAAGAAAAAACATAATCCTAATATTATCCGAATCAATCCGAATGCCACGAATGAAAGTTTTTTACCATTCGGAGCATTCGCATGAATTCGTAGATTAGGATTATAATTTTAATGAAGAATCTTGACTTGTTTGAAAAAAAACTGGGGCTGAATTTTAAAAATAAAGATCTGCTGACGCAGGCGTTCGTGCACCGGTCATACTTAAATGAAAACCCCAGCTTTCATTTAGACCAAAATGAAAGATTAGAATTTTTGGGGGATGCGGTGTTGGAATTGGTTATCACCGAGCACCTTTACAGAGACTATCCCGAAAAAGCGGAGGGGGAATTGACCAATTGGCGGGCAGCCTTGGTCAATGCCAAAATGCTCACCCAAGTGGCCGAAGAGCTGGGATTCAACGAATTTTTACTCTTGAGCCGGGGTGAAACCAAAGAGCTTGGCAAGGCGCGCCAATACATTTTGGCTAACACTTTTGAAGCTTTTATCGGGGCAATTTACCTGGACGCAGGATACCAAGCAGCTGACGAATTCATTAAAAATTATGTGCTAAAACGCCTGACAGAAATCATAGAACAAAGGCTTTACAAAGATGCTAAATCGCATTTCCAAGAGGAAGCCCAAGACAAAGCCGGCATCACACCAATGTACAAAGTGGTAAAAGAATGGGGCCCCGACCATAAGAAAAAATTCACGGTGGCCGTATTCCTGGGTGACGACATGGTGGCGGAAGGGGAGGGCTATTCAAAGCAAGAAGCTGAAGAAAGTGCCGCAAAAGAAGCACTTAAGGTGAAGAAGTGGAATTAACCTAATTAGTCTAATTAACCTAATCAAATCACAATGTCTAATTTCAGAATGATAAAAAAACACTTTGGGGATTAGAGTTTAGGCATTATTTAGAATAATTAGAGCAATTAGTATAATTAGAATAATTTACAAAGCATGTTAACGATAAGACTTACTCGTAAAGGCAAAAAGAATCAACCGTTTTTCAGGGTGGTGGTAATTGATAAGCGCCGGTCTGCAAAGGGCGGCCGGCCATCTGAAATTTTGGGTTACATTGACCCTTTAACCAAAAGAAAATCCTTGAAAAAGGAGCGGATTTTGCATTGGATAAAAGTGGGGGCACAGCCGTCGCCAACCGTCCCCAACTTGCTGGTTTCAGAAAAAATAATAGAAGCCAAGAAAATTAATAAGTTTAAGAAGTCCAAAAAGGCAACGGCAGCCCCAAGAGCGGTCGCGGTCGCTCCTGCGGCTCAAGCAACGGAAACTTCTGCGGTAGAAGTAGCACCGGCTCCCTCAGCAGAAGTAGTTCCTCCAGCGGCAACTGAAACACCAATTGCCCCTATTCAGGAAACACCAGCAACTCCTCCAACTCCTCCTGCCGAACCCGAAAAACCAGTGTAACTCGTCATTGCGAGCAAGGCGAAGCAATCTCTTAAAAACACCTGAAAAACAGGTGTTTTTAGTAATTTAAAAAAGCCCAAAATAGTCGTAAAATAAGCCATTTTCCGGCTCTTTGCCCTTAAAACTATTGACAAGGTTTCTTGGGTATGCTATAATTAAGCGTAGGATGAATTGATGGATTTTCAAGGAAATTACCTGTAAATTAATAAATTTAGGAAGATATGAAATTGACTGAATTTGAATCTTCCGCCTTTCTTTCAGGTCACCGTTGATGCGCGCTAAACGCAAATGTTTCAGTGTATACATTGAAACAACCAACTTGCGCCAACGCCACCAAGGATGATTTGAAAGAAGGGTGTGTCCAACTTCTCGTACATGTTTGGACATAGATCTCCGAGACCGATAGTGCGATGCTGGTCTCACATTTGTGGCGAGAAGCCACAGGGAGAGAAAAAATGGAAAAAGTCAATATGACTGACCCATCTTCGTGGGATTATGGTTCCACGAACAAATTGCGCCATCGTGGCGCAATCCTATTCCATGGGGGTAAGACTCCCATTGTCCGTGCTGTCGGTGGTCTACTCGCTCGCGGATGGGGCTACCAGCATGCATTGTGCCACGCTAATAGTTGGCGTGGGACGATGCCGACTTGGTCAGCCGATAGCGACTTCGCGTACGCTAGTGGCATACAGAAGCAGCATATGTAGATTGCGGACAGTGAGACTGTTCTTTTTCCCCAAGTCCAATAAGGATGGGCGATAAGGGGCGCACAAATAACTGGGTGTGCGAAAAAATACTCAGACTAAGGGGTTCTCTTTTGAACCCCCTTTCTTTCAAATCATTAGTTAATAACAGAAAAAGCTGACTTAGTATATTTACTGAAGTACCAGAATTAGTGATTTGAAAGAAGGGATGTTTCATTGATGCCGCCTACGACGGGCCCGACGACGTCGAACCAGATTGGAATGGCGAGTAATTGTTTCATGGCGCAAGGATGGCTCGCAAGCGAGCCATCCTTGCGCCTTATTTTTTTAAAATCATTGACACATTTTTAAAAAAGAGTAAAATAGAAAATAAAATGCAGAACGGTCGAACTGCAGAATAGAATTAGGTGTTAGGACTTAGGTGATAGGTGTTAGATAAAAGGAATTCTTTTTGACTAAAACCCAACACCCAACACCAAACACCCAAACGAATGGCAAAAGAAAAAGATCAGGAATTCCTTGAATTCATTGTGAAGGAATTGGTTGACAACCCAAAAGACGTCAAAGTAGAAAGAAAAGTTGACGAAATGGGAGTCTTGCTTTCACTGACTGTAAACCCAGAGGATATGGGCCAGATCATTGGAAGGGAAGGATCAACTGCCAAAGCAATCAGGAATTTGGTCCGCATTGTCGGATTGAAAAACCACGCCCGGGTGAACCTCAAAATTGAGGAACCAGAGGGCGGAAGGGCTCCACGAATGGAGAAAAAGGAAATGTCGGGAGACGAGATTGACAACATTTCTCTGTAAATTACAAAGAGTTTACAAAAGCAAAAAACCGTGCTAAAATGAGTACGGTTTTTTGTTTTAGGATTATGATCAAATTTGATGTAATCACAATTTTTCCGGGTATGTTTGAATCTTATCTAAAAGAGTCGTTGATTTCGCGCGCCCAAAAAAAGAAATTCATAAAAATCAACATCCACAACCTGCGCGACTTTACCACAGACAACCACAAAACCGTTGACGACCGGCCGTTTGGCGGGGGACTTGGCATGGTCATTAAGATTGAACCGGTGTATAAAGCGGTTTAATCTTTAAAATCAAAATTCAAAATTCAAAA
>CAYIJR010000023.1:0-10130 GCA_964363825.1 uncultured Candidatus Saccharibacteria bacterium
GGTATGGTCAGAAACATCAACTGCAAAAATGCCCCCGAAAACTTTTTTTCAAAATCTTTTTTGTCTTCCTTGGCATGGGCTAATGTCATAGCCGGGAAAACAGCCGTTGAAATTGAAATTGCCACCGCGTTTACTAAAAAAGAAGATAAATTGTTGGCTAAATTAAAAACCGCAATGCTGCCCGCAGCCAATGTGGAAGCTATGGCAGTGGTTATTATTGTGTTGAATTGGCCGGCCCCAAGCCCCAAAGACCTCGGCGCCATTAATTTTAATGTTTTTACGACCCCAGGATGCTTGAAATTAAATATTTTTTGGCCTGCCTGCGCAGGCAGGTAGCTAAATCCTGAATAAAAAAACGCCGGAGCCTGTATTAATAAATGCATTATGGCGCCAAGGATCACCCCCAAAACCACTCCCAACAAACCAAAAATGGGCAGAAAAAACAAAATGCCGATTATAATTCCCGCGTTATACATAATGGGAGCCAAAGCTGTTGCCAAAAATCTATGGAAAACCTGCAAAATGCCGCTGACCATGTTGCTCAATCCCAGAATAATAGGGCTCAAAAACATTATTCTCATAAGTAATATGGCCGCGTCTCTTTTGGCTTCTGAAAATCCCGGAGCGATCAATGAAATGAGAAAAGGGGTAAAAATAACTAAAATAACGCAAACGACAATTAAAAAAAGCAAAAAAGTATTTAATAGAGCCGACACATACTCCCACGCCTCATCTTTTGATTTTGAATAGTAAGAACTGAAAATAGGGACAATGGCTGCTGAAATTGCCCCGATAAATAAGATTAAGGCGATAAAATCGGGTATCGTGAAAGCGGTGTAGTAAACGTCCAATTCATTGCCGGCTCCCAATTTGTTGGTTAAAAGATGGTCTCGCAGCAACCCCAGCGTCGCTGAAGACAAATAAGACCCGGCTAAAATAAAAGAGGCCCAGCTGATGCTGTTGGTCTGCGTGTTTAATAATTCCTTGATTGAAAACTTTTTTCGCGCCCGCACTTCTATGCCAAAACAGTTGTATTGGTGGCGCTTGTAATAACCGGCATATTTTAAAAGCTTGAACCCTTTTTTCAAATAAAAATCGGCTATGTTGTATTCGCGAAAAGAATAAGCGTATAAATTATCCGCCTCCCTTTCTTGGCTGATACTTTTAGCAAATTCTATGAATTTAGTGCCAAAACCTCTTGCCTGGAATTCTTTTTTTACCGCCAGGGTTTCAATGTGCATTCCGCTTTTTCTTTGCCTCAAACTCATAATGCCAGCCACTGCTCCGTTTTCTTCTATTAAAAAATATTCCCCTTTTTCAATTTGCCTGGTGATAAAATTATCATTATTCCAGACAAATTCGGGGATATTCAAATACAGCAGGTTGGCAATTTCCAAAATTGCTTTTTTATCTTTTAACTCCGCTTGCCTTAAAATCATAATTTAAATCTTTACGCAGTAAGTCTATTGTCTGAATCAAACTTTTCCCTTTTTTGGAAAAATTTCCATAGACCAATTGTAATCTTTTTTATCTTATTTTACAAATTTATCCAACAAAAAATCCGATCAAATCGGATTTTTTGTTGGATTAGCAAGGCTATAAGCCGAATTCTGTATTATGTGATTATCTATCTGGGCCAAATATTACTATTTGGCTCTGGCGAACTACTTTTAACAGATTTTTGAGATGTATCCCAAATTTCTGCTTTGTTCTTGCACCCAATAAGGATTTAGCCGTTTCATTCCCGCATTGCTGCGGGACTCGCCCCGAAGGGTGCCTTAACCTTTCGGTCTTGGCGTCACTGTTCGCACCTCGTGCATTACTGCAGACGGCCGTTAGCCGCTATTATTTTAACCTCCTTTCGGAGAGTGGGTGTTCGGACTTTCCTCCCCCCACTAATTTTGGCCTGAAATGATGCTATGATTAATCCTTTCTTTGAGTTTTAACCAAGCATTTTTATGGCTTTTCAGTTTGATTTCTCTTTGGGCAGCATCCTTTCTCGTTTTATATACTTCGCAATATATCAGAACCCATGGCCGCTTATGCTTAGTTGAACTAGATAATCCCTTATTATGTTCATCAAACCTTCTTTTTATATCAGATGTAAATCCAATATAGAACGAGGAATCTTTTTTGCTCTGCAAAACGTATACGATGAACATAATAAAAGGCCAAAATTAGTGGGGGGCAATCACTCACCTTGCTAATCCATTTTTACACTATCAAATTAAAAAACGTTTGTCAATAGCTTAAAACAATTTTTGGTTTGAAGATTGCCCATCCAGCGCTTCATTGACTAATTTGTCCGCTTCCCTGTTTTTCTCCCGCGGAATGGCTTTGAATTTTACTCCCTTAAAATCAATTTTTAAATTCCAGATTTCTATAAAAAATTTCTGGATTTTTTCGTTTTCCAATTTGTATTTGCCGTTCATTTGGTTGACCAAGAGTTCCGAATCGCTCCGCACTTCCACTTCACTGACAGCCGCTATAGACTTGCCAAAAACCGCTTTAAATTTTTTCAGGGCAAAAATAACGGCTTGGTATTCGGCTTCGTTGTTGGTCAAATTATCTCCCAAGTATTCGCCGAACTTTTTTATAATCCCGTCTTTTTCATTGCAAAAAACCACCCCAATAGCCGCCTTGCCAGGATTGCCCCGCGACCCGCCGTCAGTGTAAATGATGATGTGTTTCACCCCGTTAGAAGTCTGGGCAAAAAATATTTTATTCATAAAATATTTTTTGCTTGCTCTTTATTAATATTTATTATCTATTTTTTGAACCACCGAAGTTTTTATAACCACATCCAAACTTCTAACGGGGTTCATTTTTTAAAATATTCTACTAAGCAAGTTTTGAATTTTTCCAAATTTTCGTTTTTGACGCGGAAACCCGAGGCCTTGGCGTGGCCGCCGTAGGTCATCAACAAATCTTGGCAACTCTTCATGGCCTCAACCGAATTCTGGTCTTCCTTTAAACTCCTGACTGATCCGCAAGACTCCATATCCATTTTTTTGTAAATAAAGGTCGGCTTTTCGTATTTTTGGGCAATGATAGATGCCACTGCCCCCGCCAGCACCAGCCGCCAGGCTGGATCTCCTTCAAAAATAATCGGCGAATCGGGATTTTCGGCCACTCGTCTTTCTACTTCTTGGCAAACCGATTTTATCATTTGTTGCTTAAATTGGGTTTTTCCAATTAAACTCTGGGCCATTTCCAAGCATTTTTCCGGCGACGATTCCGTCAATAATCCATACGACTCGTTGTGAAAATCCACGGATTCGGCGGCATTTAAAGAAGAAATAATTTTCATGTAGCCGCCTGCCGCCACCTCTCCTTCTCCTAAAATTTCCAAAAAGGCTTTCAGGCCCGGCCGGAAGGTATTTTTCAGCGACCGCAAACCATGTTCAATAAACATCTTATTTTCCTCCACCTGCGGCACCATGTCAGAAATAGTGGCTAACGCCGCCAATTCCAAAAAACTGTTTTCCGTATTTTGGGACAAACCTTCACCCAGTATTTCTTTTGCCAGCTTAAAGGTTAAGCCAACGTTTGCCAAATAAGTAAAACCAGAATCATCACCTTCCTGTTTTGGGTCAACAATAATGCTGGCACTGGGCAAAACGTCCAAGGGTTCGTGGTGATCAAGCACCAATACTTCAAAGCCTATTTGATTGGCCAGTATAATTTCTTTAACATTACCAATTCCTAAGTCTAGTGTTATAAAAAGTGCGGGCGGAAAATTTTTCAAAAAATCCAACGCTTTCATATTAATTCCATACCCGTCGTTTTCCCGGTCAGGAAACATCGCATCAAAAACTTGGCCGCCAGCGCTGGTAATGGCTTCTTTTAATATCACCGTGGAAGCAATTCCATCCAAATCCGAGTCACCGTACAAAATAATACGCTCCTTTTCCTGGACCGCTTTTTTAATTCTTTCCGCCGCTTCTTTTAAATTTTTTATTTTCAAGCGAGTGAGCATATAAAAATGTAACGCATTATATTTTTATTAGCGAGTAAGCGCCGAAAATATGCTTGCATATTTTTTTGTCATTCTAATACTTTTAAGCCCGGCAGTGTTTCGCCTGATAAATATTCCAGCATTGCCCCTCCCCCTGTTGATATATGGCCGAATTGTCCAATCATACCTTCTTTCCTTAAAAATTCAACCGTCTCTCCCCCACCCACTACGGAAAATGCCCCGCTTTCAATAATGGCTTTGGCAATGGCCAAGGTGCCTTTTTCATATTTTTCATCTTCAAATTTGCCGAAAGGGCCGTTCCATACCACGGTCTTTGCTTCCAGTATTTTTTCTGTAAACATTTCAATTGATTTTTCTCCAATGTCTAATACCTCCAAATCGTCAACTGGCCCGATTATTTTTTCTGGATGTCCAAATACCAATTTTTCTTCCATCATTTCTCTTTTCACCAAACCTCCAATGATCACCGTGTCAGCCACTTGTAAAATATTTTCAATAAATTTTGCTTTGGTATCGGCTTTTTTACCGCCGATAATTGCCACCAATGGCCTGGCCGGATTTTTTATAATTTTATCTAAATTTTCAATTTCTTTTTCCAGCAAAAACCCGGCGCCGTGCGGCAGATATTTTGGCACTCCGACAATTGAGGCATGAACCCTGTGGCAAACCGAAAAAGCTTCGTTTATGTAAATTTCCCCGAGCACTGCCAAACTTTTGGCAAACTCTTCGCTATTTTTTGATTCTCCCATGTGGAATCTCAAGTTTTCCAACAGCAAAACTTCACCCCTCTTTAATGCCTCAACTTTTTCTTCTGTCTCTTGGCCAAGGCAGTCGCTGGTTGTGGCTACTTCAATACCCAACAATTCTGATAACTTTTTTGCCACAATATGCAAAGAAAATTTTGGATCCACAAAAAAAGTTTCTTCCGGGTCCAAGTGGCTCATTAAAATTACTTTGGCTTTGTTTTCCAATAAATATTTTATGGTCGGAAGGGCCGATAAAACCCTGAAGTCATCTAAAATGCCTCCTTTTTCATCAAGAGGCACATTAAAGTCGCACCTGACCAAAACTTTTTTATTTTCAATTTTAAAGTCTTTAATGCTTTTCATTTAAAATGTTATTTTTTGGTCCGGGCCGATAACCCCTTTATTCTCATTTTTATCGTCGCTGGTTTTTTCTTCTTTTTCAATAATTTTTAATTTTTTTTCGGGCCTTGCTTCAGGCTCCTTTTTTTCTAATGATTCATCAAGGGCTTTTTTAAGTTCGGCTAAATTTATTTCCTTTCTTTTTGCCGGCTTGGCGCCAGGAACGATATTTTCCCTTTTTTGGCGCGAGGGATTGAAAGAAACATTTTCTATTTTTATTTCTTTTTCCACCGGTTGTTCTTGGGCTGTTGCAGCATTTTTTACCCTGTTAAATTGTCTGGCTTCGCCAGACACCGCTTCGCCTTGCGAAGCGGATTTAACAGGGTGAATTTTTTTCATGCAGGACTTGCAATATACCGGCCGGCCTTTTTGCGGTTCAAAAACCACTTTGGTGGGCTTGCCGCAATTGTCGCAAATGGCATCATACAAGACCGTCTGGCCATCCTGGCTTGGGTTGTTGCCTTTTGTGGCCCCCGGGCTTGCGGGCTTCTGGTTGATTACTTTTGTCCTAGCGTCATTTTTTAAAACCGTTTCATTTTTACCGTTTTCAGTCCACTGGCTGATTTTTTCCTCCACAATTTCCCTTTTGACGCCATACCTCTCCCTGGAAGCTTCAATTATTTTTTCGCGGTTTGAATCTTTTAAAGGAACTGGCGGAGGCAAGGTTTGGGCGGAAAAAGGGTGGGAAGCTAAGCCGTCAATCATCAATTTTAAGTAAATGTTGTACTTTGGCAAGTTGACCAAATCTTCAGCCGTAAATTCCGGCGAAAATTCTTTTTCCAAAAATTCAGCATCTTCAGCTCCCACGCGGAAAACCGCCAGGGTGCCCACGTTGCCAAACACCGCATCACGGACAGTTTCTTCCATTTGGGTAATGTACTGGTGACCAACAATCAAATTCAACCGGTACTTCCTGGCTTCAGACAAGATATTGGCAAAGGATTCAGTGGCAAAATTTTGGAATTCGTCAACATACAAATAAAAATCTTTACGCTCTTCTTCGGGAATATCCACGCGGCTCATGGCCGCCAACTGTAACTTGGTAATTAATAATGCGCCCAACAACCGCGAATTATCCTCTCCAATCCGGCCTTTTGATAAATCCAAAATTAAAATTTTGCCTTCGTCCATAATAGACCGCATATTAATGGTGGACTTGGTTTGGCCAATGACATTTCTTATTAAAGCATTGGAAACAAACTGGCCGACTTTGTTTTGGATGGCCGCTGTGGCTTCAATTTCATAACGCTGGGTATACCTGGCGTATTCGGTCACCCAAAAAGATTTGACAATCGGGTCCATTACTTTTTCCACCACTTTGGCCCGGTAGTCCGGGTCAGAAAGCATTCTGTTAATGCCCAGCAAGGTGGAATCCGGGTATTCTAAAAGCGCCAAAATGGAGTTGTTTAAAATGTATTCCATTCTGGCTGACCAGACATCCGGCCAGACTTTTTTAAACACTCCCATCAACCCTCCCGCCACCAAGTGGCGGTACCTGAATTCCACTTTTTCCATGACATTAAAAGCGATGGGAAAATCCAAGTCAGCCGGGTTGAAAAAGACCACGTCATTAATCCTTTTGGCTGGCACAAAATCCAAAAGTTTTTCGGCGCCCTCGCCGTGCGGGTCCACGTAAGCTACTCCATGGCCGTTTTGGATGTCCTGGATGGCCATGTTTTCCATCAGGTTGGATTTGCCCATGCCGGTTTTCCCAATAGTATAAAAATGGCGGCGGCGATCGTCTTGCTTGATGCCGAACTTTTGCTTTTGGTTTCTGAAAGAAGTCAATCCAAAAAATACTGTTTTATTATTTTCCATAAAAATATAATCCGAATATCATCCGAATAAAATCCGAATGCTCCAAATTAACTTTTGTTTAAAATTCTTTTTGGATAAAGATATTTTTGTCTAAAATTAATAATGAGACCAAGTTCTTTTTTATATGACACAAGGTAGCGCTTCATTTGAAAATAATCTTCTTTAAGAATTACATTTTTCGTTTTCAAATCAAGTATTATTTTATCTTCAATAATAAAATCTGGTATATTTCTTCTTTCATCCTCTCCGGGAAAAGAAACTGGTAGCGCTTTTTCTCTCACATAGTTAATCTTATTATCTTTTAGTAAAACATCTAATGCATCCCCATACTGTTTTTCATTTCTGTATCTGCCTAATTGATTATGAATAGAAAAACAAATACCACAAATTCTATAGGAAAGATCCGCATACAAAATATTTTTATTGATTCGTGGCATTCGGATGTTATTCGTAGATTAGGATTATTCTGTAGGCAAATTAGGCGGCGGGCCTCCCTTTTTAGACTGAACGCGCGACATCGTAGGAGAAACCAATCCCGTAATTTTAAATGGAAAGTGGTAAATGGTTGCCAATTCTTCCGGGCTTAAAATTGGGCTTTCTCCTTTCCTGTCCGGGAAAAGCGGCGAAAACCTGGCAATATAATTCCTAAACATCCTCCTCGACCTTAAAAAAGGTATGCGCTTTCGGAAGATATAATGGGTTTTCGGCCGCGTCACTGTGGTAAACCTTAAAAAATTCAAATTACTGGTTTGAAAATGGGTGAAATAAGTTCTGGTAAGAATCCTGTGTGAAACATTCCAGTTTTCCCTTTTAGCCACGTAAACTCCCCTTATATACGTCCTAAACGGCGATTTTTTTAATTTGTTCTCCACTTCGGTAAGAATTTCCCGTTCACCCGGGCTCAAAAGCATTTCTCTTTCGCCTTCTTCAGATTTAGCGCTTTCTAACCATTTATAGGTTGCTTTTTCTCCCGAACCTTCCTTTTTTGGACCCATTATAAGATTATTCAAAACATTTATTACTTCTTCTGATATGGTTTTTGTTTTCTTGACCGGCCGTTTGGTAATTTTGGCAATTATGCTTTCGGCATTTTTCCTGAAGTCAGGGTCGTGGTCATCGCTGCTCGATCCAATAATTATTTGCAACCAAAACTGCTCTCCGGGACCCAGCCGAGACATTAATTCCAACAAAGAAGCTATAGGGTCTATCCTTTTTTCTTCAGCGGAAATTTTTTCCCCCTGCGGTTCAAAAAATTTTTCGTAAGTTTTTATGGGATAAGCCGGGTCCCTGCCTAAAATAAAATCTTCGCCGTACACATTCCATTCTTCATTGGGAATATTGTGGGGAACATTTTTAGTGTAGTCGTCCACTTCATGAATTTCCAATTCCGGATAATGCCCATACAAAATTGTCTCCAAGCTTGGCCTGTGCCCTGACAAAACCCTCATATAAAAATGCAGCTGGCCTTCAATACTGACTATTTCCCAAGACATCCAGTCTGGAACGTACTTCAGCCTGCCCTCGCAATATATTTCCCGCCAGGTACAGTTGTCAACCAGCGGCCCCCACATGGTTGAAAAAACATCTTCCATGGCTTTTAAGGGGACCAGCACTTCTTTTGGCGGAATAATTTCCAGCATCACCCATTTTGTTTTAGCGTAATTATAATCCCAGTTAATCCACCACAAATACAAAGTTCTCAATTCTATGGCAAGCACCAGTGGGGCAAAAATCCACCACCACGGCCGCAAAAACGGCACCCAAAAAATGAAAATCATAACAATGATCCACCAAAACGGCTGCCAGACAATTTTTTTTACCAATGCTATCCAAAATAAATAAGGAGGTAATTTTGACGCCATGGCTAAATTAGTTTTAATACGTCGGGAAAATACTGCAACACAATCCAGACTATTGAAACAACTAAAAATGCGGATATAAAAAATTCAAAAGTATAAATAAGCGGCACCACCAAAACAGTGGTTTTTTTCTCGTGCCAGTAGTAAACCAAAGAAGCAAAAACAATGTAATAAATAAGCGTAGCGGTAAATAAAACAATTGTCCCCCAGAAAAAATAACTCATAAAATGAATATTATTAAATTATATCAAAAAGTTGGCTTTCAAGCAATAAATGCACTGGCCAGTGCAATGTTCCCTGGCTTGAACATCAATAAAAAACCTTCGCGAGACGCGAAGGTTTTTTATTGCCTGGTTATGCTTCCTGTCTCAAGAAATACTTTCCATCAGCGCCCTTGTTGAAATACTTTTTGTTGTTTAAGTTGATCAGCACCGTGTTTTTAGCAACTAATCGTTGAGCCAGCACTTCTTTGACAATATCTTCTTGATGAGCTTGTTTTTTCTCATTCAAGACTTTGGTGATGACATCTCTGATGGTACCTGGCACGTATCCCCATTCTGATAAAGCATAGGTTCCCCTGCCCACCAATACAAACCGGCTATCCTTAATCAATTCATTGTGGACGGTTTGAGGATGGGTTTTCTTATTTGGCAAGTTATATTCCAATTCATCGATCAATCCGGTAATTTGCCTGAAGTGAAGGGGCTTTTGGTGCTTTTTGAAAACCAAAAAGGCCTTGTCTTTTACTCCCCTTGGTTTTATTTCCGGCCAGTCAATCAATCCGATTTTTCCTTCTTTATTTTCTTGGATTTTTTTGGAAATTTCAAGGTGAGAAGCCAGTGACGCTTCATTTAAATTATGTTTTGGTGCAATTTCAGAAAGCAATTCTTGCTTAGTCAACAGCTTGCCGTGGGTTTTAATGTCAGCCACCAAGGCGTTCAAGGTTTCTTTGGTTTTCTTTTCGGTTTCTGGCATAGCCGCCCAAAAATAGTGATAATCTTTCTTGCCGCAAACCCTGAAAAAATCAGCTCCCATTGTCAGCAAAAAGGCAACATGCGGTTGCTGGTTTTTCCCGCCCAAATCTTCCAAAGCGATTTCTTCCTTTTTAAATCCGCCCTTGCTGGCAAAATAATCATGGAAATTTTTGAAAGCATTTTCCAGGGCTTCTTTGTTATTTTTTCTGACATAGGTAAAACCGGCCTCCTCTATCTGGCGGACCCTTTCGCGGGTAATCCCCAATCTTTTTCCAATGGATTCCAAGGTTTCCGGGTTGGCAGATTTGACTCCAAAACGCCTGTTAAAAATGTCTTTGGCTTTTGGCGACAGGCC
>CAYIJR010000024.1:0-9934 GCA_964363825.1 uncultured Candidatus Saccharibacteria bacterium
TGGGAGATTATTTTAATGTGTGGATGCTTTCCGTTGTTGCTGGCGGGTTTATTTATATTGCTATTGCCGACTTGATTCCCGAAATCCAGAAAACCAAAGAATTAAAGCATTCTCTTTTGCAAATTGCCGTAATTATTATTGGGGTATTGGCAATGTTTACCCTTACCTTTCTCGAATAAAATGGCATCTCAATGTACTCAAAAGCAAGCTTTTGAAGGGCTTGTTTTTTGATTAAATTTTTGCTATAATTAAGAAACGATGCGAGAAAATATTGTCATAAAAAATGACAAAGAGCGGGGACTGATTAAGGACTTGGAGACCAAAAGTGATGTTAAATCCCAAAGGATTAAGAAGCTTTTGGCATTGCCGGATTTGACCAAAAAAGACCACTCTCCCATTAAAATTTTGGCCGACCAGGTGATGAATTTGCCGCGTTTTGCTGATTTTGATGTCATTGATTTGCCCAGAATCGTGACGGTTGAGGAAGATTTTGACGTGTTAAATACCCCAAAAGACCACGTCAGCCGCCGGGAAACGGACACTTATTATCTTGACCAAAACCATGTCTTGCGCACGCAAATGACCGTGATGTGGCCGTATTATTTGCGCCACGAAGGCATTATGGGAAAACTGGAAAAAGAAGGCGAGCTTGGATTGATGGCTTCAGGGATTGTTTTCCGCAAAGATGAAATTGACCAAAAGCATTTTCCGGCTTTCCACCAGATTGACTTTTTGTACCTTTGCAAAAAAGAAAAAAAGATCATCACTCAAAAAGATTTGGAAGAAGTACAAGCAGAAGCCGTGCGCGCTATGTTTGGCGGCATTGAATTCCGGTTTTTGACCGATTCTTTCCCGTTTACCGATCCATCAATCCAAATTGAAATAAAACACAAAGACAAATGGATGGAGGTTACGGGAGCGGGCTTGGTTCATTCTCAAGTTATCAAGAACTTTGGAATAAATCCTGATGAATATAATGGCTGGGCATTTGCTTTTGGCATTGAACGGCTGGCCATGATCAAGTTTGACATTCCCGACATCCGGATTTTCTGGTCAGAAGACTCGCGGATTACCAGCCAATTTAAAGACATCAACTCAAAATACAAAGAAGTCAGCAAGTATCCAGCGGTTGTGCGCGACATTTCTTTTGTGATAGACAAAAATATAAATTTAAATAATTATTATGAGTTGGTGCGCGACGAAGCGGGCAACTTAATTGAGCAGGTAGAATTAGTTGACCAATATGAAAACGAAGAAAAATGGCCGGGCAAAAAATCTTACACTTTTAGGATTGTCTATAGAAGCCTGGAAAAAACGCTGACCAACGAGGAGGTTAATGTAATCCATGATAAAATTACGGAAAAGACAAAACAGGAACTCAATGCGGTCATAAGATAATTTTTTCAAGAAAAAAAGCCGAGTCTTGTGATGGTTTCACAAAACTCGGCCAAGATTGGCTTCGGGATTAAGCAAGCCGGAGGCCTTCAACTCTTTTGGGATCAAGTTTGCTGCCGTTAGGCGGTAATAAAACGACGAATTCCCCCAATTTCGAGCTGATAGAGATCCTGTCATCCCCTCCAATGTGAGGGGGGCTAGGACCAATATTGCTGATCAGGCTTGAGTTAAAATCCATTTCGTAGTTGAGGTCATCGCAATTAAGCCATCCACCTACGTCCGTTTTGGCAAGCCACTTGAATCTGACTCGGATTTTGCCGTTTTCAGCGACAATAGTCTCGATCTCGCCGCGCAGAACTTCTAATTCTGCACTCTTGTTTTGGATTTCCATTTGCCCGCTGATGTACTTTGCCAGCATTGCGTTCACTTGTTCTGCGTTCATAAACTGCATAGTTCACCTCCCTAAAATGTGCTATAGAATACAACTTGTAGCCGAAAAGCTTCAAGTCATTCATCGAATTTAAAACTACTACATTAAATTTTAGCTGTCAAGTCTTTTATAGATTAGTCAATTTTGGTAAAATTAAACATTAAAATGGCATTGAGATGAAAGTAAATATCAAAGACAATCTAAAAAAATTTATGCGTTCGCGCAAGTATCTTGTTTGGTATGTAAAAAATCCGGAGGATTTGAATGTGGAATCCATTGTTGAGCACACCTTAAACTATGGCGATTGGGACGATGTGCAAGAACTGATTAAAATTTTAGGAATAAAAAAAATGGCAGAAATTTTTAAAAAGCAGGTAAGCGGAAAAAGGACAAACTACCGGCCCGAAGTGAGCCATTATTTTAATTTGTATTTTAAAGCTCATGCATAAAGAAATTTTAACCAAAGAGCAGATTGAGCTGTTACCGCTAATTAGCAGTTTTTCAAAAAAATTCGGTTTGGTTGGTGGCACTGCCGTTGCTTTGCATATCGGCCATCGTGAATCTTTGGATTTTGACATGTTTTCATTAAAACCCTTCGGCAACATGCAGTTGCGCCAAAAAATTGCTGACCAAGTGCGCATAGATCAGGTTCTCGTTAATAAAAAGAGGGAATTTACCGGTATTATCAAGGGAGTTAAAATAACTTTTTTCCATTATCCATTTCCCATAACATTTACTGAAAAGCTTGGATATGAAATCAGGCTGGCCGATCTTTTAACGCTCGCAGCCATGAAAGCTTACGCATTAGGAATGAGGGAAAAGTGGAAAGACTATGTTGATTTGTATTTTATTATTAAAGATTATTACCCTGTTGGAAAAATAGCTGAAAAAGCCCGAGAAATTTTCGGCAGCGATTTTAACGAAAGGGGATTTCGCAATCAGCTGGCATATTTTGATGACATTGATTATAGCGAAAAAGTTATTTGGATGCCAGGGTTTAAAACAAGCGAAAAAACCATTGAACAATTTTTAGAAAAAAAAAGCATCAATAATACATGAAAATACATATCAAGGATGCGGAGGGCGAAAGACCAAAAGTCAAAGATCAAAACGCAAAGCCACAACCTAAAACCGAGAAACCAAAGGCAGTAAAATCTGCGCCAGTTTTGGCTGCCGCCCAAGAGGGCGAGCCTCGCCCAAAAGGGTGGGAAAAAAAACCTATTGAAAAACCCGCCTCCGCCAAGGCTTCGGCGGGCGAGGGAAAAATAAAAAAAGCCAAGCCGTGGGAGGCGAAGCCAAAAGATGATCGGAAAACGGAGGTTATAGCCGAAAAACCGAAAGAAGAAAAGCCCGTAGAAAAAATACCGGAGAAAAAAGTAAAAAAAGACGGAGAATATACTGCCAAAGATATTTATGTGTTGAAGGGTTTAGAGCCCGTCAGAAAGCGTCCGGGCATGTACATTGGGTCCACGGGAATTGACGGGTTGCATCATCTAATTTGGGAAGTTGTTGATAATTGTATAGACGAAAGCATGATGGGTTATGCTAAGAACATTGAAATTGTTTTACTGCCTAATAATAGGGTGCGCATTTCTGACGACGGTCGCGGCATTCCAGTGGAAAAACACGCTGACACCAAAAAGTCCGCCTTAGAAACCGTCATGACCACCTTGCACGCGGGCGGAAAGTTTGGCGGTGATGCTTATAAAGTTTCAGGAGGATTGCACGGAGTTGGAGTTTCTGTAGTCTGCGCGCTGTCAACATTTATGGAAGCAGAAGTGCACAGGGACGGCGGCCGTTATGTGCAAGAATATTTCCGGGGCGAGCCAAGGGGCGCCGTAAAAAAAGCGGGGGATTCAAAAAAAACCGGAACCACTATTACTTTTGACGCCGACCCGCAAATTTTTCCGGAAATAAAATATGATACCAAAAAAATATTGGGGCATTTGCGCCAGCAGGCCTACTTGACCAAAGGGGTGAAAATAATGTTCCGAGACGAAAGGGAATCTGCCTCCGCCAAGGCTACGGCGGACAAAGAAAGGCTAACGTCAAGCTATGGATTTTATTTTGAAGGCGGAGTCGGGTCTTTTGTAAAATATTTGGTAATGGGAAATACGCCCCGCCACAGCAACATTTTTGCAACTGCTGCCACCAAGCAAGACATTTTTGTGGAAGCGGCCTTCCAATACACCCAGGAAATGGAATGCACGGAAGAAGGTTTTGCCAACAACATTTATACCCCTGATGGCGGCACGCATATTTCTGGTTTCAGGACAGCGCTGACGCGGTGCTTAAATGCTTACGCCCGCCGCGAAAATTTCTTGAAAGAAAAAGATGAGAATTTTACTGGTGATGATGTGCGCGAGGGTTTGACCGCCGTGATTTCTGTCAAAATCCGCAACCCGCAGTTTGAAGGCCAAACCAAGGCTAAATTAGGCAACCCGGAAGCCAAAAATGCCGTGGAAGACGCCGTGGCCGAAGGCCTGACCGATTATTTGGAAAGATATCCGTCCGACGCCCGGGCTATTATTGAAAACTGCATTTTGGCAACGAAGGCTAGACTGGCCGCTAAAGCGGCGCGGGCAACCGTTTTGAGAAAAGGAGTTTTGGACGGATTGGCTTTGCCTGGAAAACTGGCTGATTGCTTGTCCAAAGATCCGCAAGAATCGGAGTTGTATATAGTGGAAGGAGATTCAGCTGGCGGTTGTTGGGATGGAGATACTAAAATTGCATTAACTGATGGCAGGAATTTATCTTTTAAAAATTTAATTGAGGAAGATAAAATAGGAAAGAAAAATTTTTGTTATACAATGCGTGATGATGGACATATAAATATTGCCCCGATACTTAATTCTAGAATTACTAAAAAAAATGCACAAGTTATAAAAATAATTTTAGATACAGGAGACGAATTAATATGTACGCCAGATCATTTATTTAGACTGGTCGATGGATCCTATATCCCTGCATACAAACTTAAACCAGAACATAGCATAGCCCCTTTTTATAAAAAAATATCAAAAAAGGAGGGCACTTATAGTCTTGATGGCTATGAAATGGTTTTTGATCCAAAATCTAATAATTGGATGTATACCCACGTTTTAGCTGATATGTATAATCTTGCAAATAATACTTATAAGACTTCGGATGGAAAACATCGTCATCACGTAGATTTTAATAAAAGAAATAATAATCCTAATAATATTCAAAGAGTTTCATATGAAAAACATATGAGCATCCACTATTCTCATATAAAGCATACGCTTCATCGTCCAGATGTTATAGAAAAAGTCAAGGTAACCCACCAAACAAAGGAATATAAAGAGAAAATATCTGCTATTATGAGCACCCCTGAAATGAAGGTGATGTTGAGTGCGCGCGCTAAAAAGCAGTGGGAAAATGATGAATATAAGAAGTTTATGACTGAAAAGTTTTTGACATTCTATAACAACAATGAACTATACCGAGAGAAAAATAATGAGTTATTAAATAAAGTTCAAAAAGAGTATTGGTCTCATATAGAAAATGTTCAAAAACAATCTGAACGTGTAAAAAAATATTTTGCACAGCATCCAGAAGCAAAAAAGATGCTTTACCAAAAGGCCAAAGAAGAGTGGCAAAATAAAGAATTATTGGCTTGGCGTGCAGAAGAAACGAAAAAACAATGGACGCCAGAATTTAGGGTTAAAAGAAAAACAGCTTACAACCAAACTTATTTAAGGAGGTTTTTGGGATTAATGAAATCTTTACAGGAAAAATCAGGAAAAATTGACAAAAACACTTACCAAAAAGAACGGTTGAGAAATAAAGATAAAACCTTGTTGAAGTATGAAACAATTCTTGAAAGATTTTTTGATAGAAATGAAAATCAATTAAAAGAAGCTGTTTTAAGCTACAATCACAAAATTAAAAAGATTATTCTATTACAAGAAAAAATTGATGTATATGATATTGAGGTTCCGGGGACCCATAATTTTGCTTTGGCATCCGGCGTTTTTGTCCACAATAGCGCAAAAATGGCGAGGGACAGGAGATTCCAGGCCATTTTGCCTTTGCGCGGAAAAATTTTGAATGTGGAGCGCGCTCGGCTGGACAAAATGCTGGCCAACAAAGAAGTCAAATCCTTGATTATTGCCTTGGGCACGGCTATTTCTGAAGATTTTAATTTGGAAAACTTGCGCTACCACCGAGTCATTATTATGACTGATGCCGATGTTGATGGAAGCCACATCAGGACATTGCTACTGACGCTTTTTTACCGCTATTTCAAACCCATCATGGAAGCCGGCTACATTTACATTGCCCAGCCGCCGCTGTACAAAATCCAGTCTGGTAAAGCAGTGCAATACGCTTACACCGAAGAGCAGCGGGAAAAAATGGTAAAGGGGTTGGCTAATCCAAGCCTGCAACGGTACAAAGGTTTGGGTGAAATGAATTCTGAACAATTGTGGGATACGACTATGAATCCGGAAAATCGGCTTTTGTTGCAAGTCCAAATTGAAGAAGGCCATTTGGCTGATAAAACATTTGATATACTAATGGGCGAAGAAGTGGAGCCGCGCAAAAAATTCATTCAGACGCACGCGAAATCTGTGAAGAACTTAGACATTTAAAACCAAAAACGGCGCTTGCGCCGTTTTTGGTTGGTTGAATTTATAAAAAATAAATAGTAGACTTATAGGATATAAAAACAAAAATATGTTTTATTTTGATGTATCTATACTATCGCAATTTTTATCTATAGATTTGATCTGGAATTTACTGCAACGGGTCTATAGTATTTTTAAAGGGAGACCCTTAAAAAGTAATCGGGGAAACAAAGTTTTTATTTTCGGATCTAATTCTTTCATTGGAACTCCTAATGTTTTAACAATTAATGGTAAACCAAGTATCTTTGTAGAGAATTTAGGAGATAAACTTTATTTAACTGCAGACTTTTATGATAAATCTGGAAAGGTAGTAATGAAAATTAAAAGGAACAAAGTTATTTTAAACGAAAATAATATTTTTAAAATTGAAGAATGGGAAAGAAATAAGATAAAAATAATTAATCAGTATAATGAACCAATTGAAATAATTGCTAAAAAAACTGGAGAATTAGAACTTAATGGTATATTTTATATGGAAAATCAAAGATTTGAAGCTACTCCAGATGGTCTTAAAATTATTAATGTAAAATGAAAAAAGAGGTTCAACTTTATAGGAAGATTTTTTTAACGCGCAGCAAAAAAGCATATTCAAAATACAAAGAAAAGGCCAGGTTGCTGGTAGAAAACAGAATTAGTTATTATAATAAATTCTATCGTTTCCAAATTAACCGAATTGCCATTAAAAATACCAGAAGCCGGTGGGGGAGTTGTAGCAAAGCCGGCAACTTAAACTTTAACTATAAAATTGCGCTGCTGCCGCAGAGCTTGTCTGATTATATTATAGTCCATGAGCTTTGCCATTTGGGTGAATTCAACCATTCAAAAAAATTTTGGAAATTAGTTTCAGTGACGATTCCTCATTACAAAAAATTAAGAAAAAATTTCCGATGAAAGTTATTATTGTGCGACATGCGCAGACGGACGAAAATGTTAAGCAGGTGACCCAAGGGCAAGGCATTGATAGTTCTCTGAACGAAGAAGGTATTAATCAGGCTAAAAAGCTAGGCCAGCATTTAAAGCGCGAAACAATTACGTATGCATATGTCAGCCCGCTAGAAAGGGCCGTACACACCGCCCGGGAAATTTTAGCGCATCATCCGTCAGCTCAACTTATTAAGGCGCCGCATTTAAAAGAGCAGAATTTGGGAATTTACGAAGGCAAGGGAAAAGAAGATTGGAAAGAAGTTAAGAAAAACAGCAAAGAGCCGTTTCATTTGTTCAAGCCCGAAGGCGGTGAGTCTTATGAAGATCTTCAAGAGCGAGTGAAAATTTTTTTCAGCGGCTTAGTTGATATGCACGAAAATGACACCCTGCTTTTGGTCAGTCATGCCGGGACGCTGGGCATGCTGTACCTGCATTTATTTGACAAGCCCCTCACCGAAGAAAATTACAAAAGCCACAAACCAAAAAACACAGCCTTTACTATTTTAGAAATTTTTTCCGCCAGAGGCGGATCCGCCTCTGGCGGAAAAGACTATTCAATTAAAATCCACAAAATTAATAGCTTGGAACATCTTAGTTAAATAAGAATATAGAACCTGGTATTCTGAAGCTGGAATAGAATAAAGAGTACGGAATAAAGGGAAAAACCTAAATTCATTATTCAAAATTCCATTCAAGCTACCAGATACTAAATTCAGGATTCACGTTAATGAGCGATTACTACACGGCGCAAAGGCAACGGGGATTGTACGATGCTTCAGAAGGGGCGGCGGCTTTTAAGCTTTCCAGGTCAAAAATTGACCTGTTTTTGCAATGCCCGCGGTGTTTTTACTATGACCGGAAATTGGGCGTTGGCAGGCCGCCCGGGTTTCCTTTCAGTTTGAATTCGGCCGTTGATCGGTTGCTCAAACAAGAATTTGACACGCACCGCGCCGCTAACAAAAAACATCCCTTGATTGAAAAATACGTGGTGGATGCCGTCCCTGTAGCTCACGAAAAGCTGGATGATTGGCGGAATAACTTCAAAGGAGTGCAGTTTTTGCATCAACCCACCAATTTTTTGGTGTACGGGGCCATTGACGACTTGTGGCAGAATTCAAAAGGGGAATACATTGTGGTGGATTACAAAGCTACCGCCAAAGACGAAGAAATTGTGGAACTCAACAAAGACTGGCACGACGGCTACAAACGGCAAATGGAAATATACCAATGGCTGCTGCGCCAAAATGGATTGGAGGTTTCTGACACCGGATACTTTGTGTACTGCAACGGCAAGTCCGACAAAAAAGCTTTTGACGCCAAGCTGGAATTTGACATTACCTTGATTGCTTACAAAGGGGACGACTCATGGGTTGAAAAAGCTGTTTTAGACGCCCATCAATGCTTGAACCAAAGTGAAATCCCCGCCGCCAGCGGCGACTGCGACTACTGCAGCTACATAGCTACCATCGGGTCAAAAAACCAGTAGCTATTGACAAGAGGGCTTAAAAGTGATACAATTAAAACATAGTACAAAAACAGCACTTTTACAGCCAAATAGAGCCAAATAGGGCTAAAATCATCTAAAAAGTAGCCACAGCCATAAGTTACTAATAATATTGGTATTTTATGGCTGTGACTGCATTTCGTAGTCAAGCAACACTTTTTCCGAAAGGATGACGCCGATGTCTAAGACATTGACCCCGTCTACTGCTGTGACCAGCCGTGACAACAAGGGACGTAAGTTTCTTGACAAGGTAGCCGCTATTTACGATAAGCGGCTCCTCAAAGAAGTGGAGGCTCAACGCATCAACGAAGCCGATGGCCTTGATGATGTCATCGAAGCCTACATTGAAAGGCACCGTTACGAGGTGCCTCCAATTCTGAAACTGGTTGATCGCGATATCAAAATCGCTGGCGCCAAGTGTTTCGTCGCCAAGGATGCTTTCACCCGCGAGAATGGATGCTACGTGTGGGACAGCTTCAAGGCGAATTTCCTCGACAAGGTCGAGGAAAACATCTCCGATGTTACGCTCGCCATCCACCGCCTGGAAAAGAGTTCCCTGGACGCCCAGATCCGCAAGGAACTTGGCCCGGAGCGCGAGGAAATCACGCTGACCCACTTTTTCAATCTGCTTCGCAAAGCAGGTAGTTGGCGAAAAACACTTCTTGCTTGTCAACGGTTACGCGAATATCGCGTACATCCGTGACAAAAATGGCTTGCTGTGGGCCGTGCTCGCCTACTGGCGCTTCGTCGACCGCTGCTGGGATGTCGATGCGCGCTCGGTCGAGGATCCGCGCGAATGGCGCGGTGGCGGCCAGATTCTTTCCCGCGATTGTTGAAACTTTGTGTTTTTGTCCACTTTGGACACTTTGGCACTTTGAAACTATGGCTCTCTGAAACTTTGAAAGAAGTATAAGAGAGCCTTTTGTATTTCTGTAAAGATTGTAGAATAAAGACAAGGTTGCTATGGCGCGAAAGCCAAGGTTTTCACGCGAGGTAATGGGGGGTAATGGGGGACAGGGGTAATGCGGGACA
>CAYIJR010000025.1:0-9779 GCA_964363825.1 uncultured Candidatus Saccharibacteria bacterium
GGCGGTCAGTTTTATAACCCTCTGCTGGCAGTATATTAATTATTTTTTCCCGGATGCGTTAAATTATAATTATGGTTACACGGGCGCCATGCGGTTTGCATTGGCGTCTTTGTTTATCGTATTTCCTGTTTTTATGTTGGTTTCCTGGTTTTTGAATAGGATTTACGCAAAAGAAGCAGTGGTACGGGAATCTAAAATACGCAAATGGCTCATTTACTTGACGCTTTTTGTCGCCGCGCTGGTAATTATTGGCGACTTGGTTTTTGTCATTAACACTTTCTTAAACGGAGAAATCACCGCCCGGTTTATTTTAAAAGCCCTTTCTATCGTAGTAGTAGCCGGGGTTATTTTCGGATATTATTTAGATGATGTGCGCAGAGCTTCATCTTCTCCATCAGCCAGATATTTTGCCTGGGGCACCAGCGCGGTTGTTTTGCTTTTAGTGATTAGCGCGTTTTTCATTGTGGGTTCACCCATGAGCGCCAGATTAGCTCAATTTGACCAGCAGCGGGTTAATGATTTGCAGGGCATCCAGTACCAAGTGGTGAATTATTGGCAAAGAAAGGGTGCGATGCCCCAAACGTTGAGTGATTTAAGCGATTCAATTTCCGGTTATGCAGCTCCCACGGATCCAGAGACAAAAAGTTCTTACGAGTACTCTGTAAAAGATTCTGGGGCTTTAATTTTTGAATTATGCGCAACATTTAATCTTCCAAGCGCGCAATCAGTTGGATCAAAACCCGTTCCCGCATATTATCCTGGAGACTTTTCCCAAAACTGGGACCATTCAGCCGGCCGAGTCTGCTTTGACAGAACCATCGACCAGCAACTATACCCGCCCATCACCAAAAACAAGTAAATGACTGCTAAGGAATTAGGTGAATTGGGCGAGAGGATAGCTTGTGAATATCTTGTTAAAAAAGGGTTTGATATCTTGGAGAAAAACTATAGGATAAACTTTGGAGAAATTGATATTATTGCTAAAAAACCGTGGAAATTATTTAAAAATGATCAAACAGTTCACTTTGTGGAAGTGAAAGCTCTTATCAGTAATGATAAGTTTTTTCCGGAGGACAGAGTGGATTTTAAAAAACAAAGAAAATTAAAGCAATTGGCCCAAATTTGGCTCCAGAAAAACAAATTCAAGGAAAACCATCCTTATCAAATTGATGTGATAGGAATTTTAATAAACCAGCCGGCCAGAACGGCCAAGTTGCATTATTTTCCAAGCGCGGGCCAAGATTTTTAAAGAACCATGAGTATTGTTACAACTTTTTTAACTGCAACTTTTATTGGAGTATTAATAACTATTGTTTTTGAGTTTATTTTGCAGACCAATAAAAAATTGAGAGATAAGTATTACCGGCGCCATAAAATCCTTTTTGGCTACCACGTGCATCACAGTACGGTTGGATTGTTGATGGTTGTGTTAGGTTTGTTGTTATTTACAAGTCACGCAGTTGCCGCCTTTAATTCCATTGGCTTGGGCGTTGGCATTATTATCATGCACACTATTTCTTCCAAGAGATTTGTATTTATTGAAAAGGAAAATTTCCGTAAGTAGAGTTATCCACAGGTGAAAACTTGACGCGGTTTTATAGCTGGCTATAATGAAGGTGAACAAGCTAACAGAAATCCCTCTGGATTTCCAAAAAGCGAGTTCATCAGCTCTTTCTCGTCCCAACAACCACAAAAAACCAACTAGCTACGAATCATCCAAGCCAAGGCCACCCGGCCACCACGCAAACATGCACCCCTTCTTCATTGATTGGGTGCGTTTCTTTTATAGAAACCAAAGACTTTCTCACAGAAGTCTTTTTACGTGTTAAAATTTGATGTTTTCCTTTTGCTACTGAATGTGCTACTGAATGTGCTACTGAATTGATTCAGTAGCGAAAAGAGTTGACACTCGCTTTTTATTTTGCTACACTGGAATTAATTAACTTAATGAACCATTTGTCCGTCTGACCAGCGGATTTTTTTATAAAATAAAAAAATAAATTACAAACCACAAATAACAAATCACAAACAAATCCTAAATCCAAAACAACAAATTCAAAACACATTTGAATTTAAAAGATTAGAATTTTGATATTGTTTGTAATTTGGAATTTGTAATTTGGGATTTTACAAAGGTGGACTTAAAATCATTCCAAAGCGCGTTGCGCCAAATTGCAGAAGCCCGGGGCATTTCCCCGGAAGTCATCATAGAAACGCTGGAAGCAGCCATAGCTACCGCATACAAAAAAGATTATGGCCAGAAGGGGCAGAAAATCAAGGCCAAATTCAACCCAGTATCGGGCGATGTTAAGTTTTGGCAGGTAAAATTGGTGGTTGATGAGTCAATGCTATACACCGAAGAGGAAATTAAAGAGCTGAAAGAAAAAAAGATGATGCCCCATGAGGATTTTGATAGAGCTGAAGAAGGGGAGGAAGCACCCAAAAAAGTGGTCTTCAATCCTGAAAAGCACATTATGCTGGATGAGGCCAAGAGAAAAGAGCCAGATATAAAATTAGGCGATGAACTGGAAATTCCTTTGGTGTCAAAGCAGGATTACGGCCGCATTGCCGCCCAGACGGCCAAACAGGTTATTTTGCAAAAAATTAGGGAAGCGGAAAAAGAAACTGTTGCCGCCGAATACAAGTCTAAAGAAGGCGAAATCATTTCCGGCGTGGTTCAGCGTATTGAGGGTAACGTGGTGTTGGTTGATATTGGAAAAACTTTGGGAATTTTAAACCGCGAAGAACAGATTCCCGGGGAATTTTACCGCCAAGGCCAAAGATTAAAATTTTACATTTTAAAAGTTGAGGATACGCCAAAAGGATCGGTGGTGGTTTTAAGCCGCGCTTATCCAAAACTGGTATCCCGCCTTTTTGAATTGGAAGTGCCGGAAATTTCTTCTGGCGTGGTGCAGATAAAGTCTATTGCCCGCGAGCCCGGATACCGCACCAAAATTGCGGTGGCTTCCACCGAAGAGCGTATCGATCCGATAGGATCCTGCGTGGGCCAAAGAGGCACGCGCATCATGGCAGTCATCAATGAATTGGGCGGGGAAAAAATTGATGTGATTTTATGGCAGGAAGATCCGGAAAAATTCATTGCTAATGCTTTGTCTCCCGCCAAAATTGAAGCTGTGAAAATTGAAGATAAAAATACGGCCGTGGTTTTTGTCGCTGAAGATCAACTGTCGCTGGCCATAGGCAAGGATGGCCGGAATGTGCGCTTGGCCGCCAATTTGACCGGCTGGAAAATTGACGTGAAAGCAGATAAAGCCGCTACGCAGAAAGATGCGGAAAAAAACACGGAAACAGAAGAAAAGCCCCCGTCCTCCCCTGAAACTTTGGAGGGCAAGGCAAAAAAGAAAACTAAAAAAGCCAAATTAGAATCTTGAATTTAGCATCTGGTAGCTTGAATTGAATGGTGAATTTAGAATGTAGGGTTTATTCATAATTCTGTATTCTATTCAAAATTCCAGTTGCAAGATTCTATATTCACGTTTTAAAATGTTTATTGAATTTTTTCCCATTTTCGTTTCGTTATTTGCGGTCATTTTCGTATTTTTTTTGGTTTCAAAAATTAACAAATCCCCTGTTGCCAAAGGCAAGGCCATAGAAATTACCAAAGCCATCCAAGAAGGCGCCACCTCTTATTTAAAACGCCAGTACAAAACAGTCAGTATTGTGGCGGTGGTTTTGTTTTTGCTTTTATTAATTTTTATGGGGTGGAAAATGGCGCTTGGATTTTTAATCGGGGCAGTGCTGTCAGCTTTTTCCGGGTTCATTGGCATGTGGGTTTCAACCCAAACCAACACGCGGGTTGCCGAAGCCGCCAAGCGTGGCATGGATTTTGCCTTGGACATCTCTTTTAAAGGCGGACTGGTGACGGGATTGATGGTGGTCAGCCTTGGTCTTTTGGCCGTCGCTGGATATTATTTTGCCGCCGGAATTTCAGGTTTAATCGCTTTGGGATTTGGCGCGAGCCTAATTTCGGTTTTTGCCCGGGTTGGCGGAGGCATTTACACTAAAGCGGCTGACGTGGGCACGGACATGGTGGGAAAAATTGAAAAAAATATTCCCGAAGACGACCCCAGAAACCCGGGGGTGATTGCCGACCAGGTGGGAGACAATGTGGGAGATTGCGCGGGCATGGCCGCTGACATTTTTGAAACGTATTCAGTGGCGATGGTTGCCACCATGATTTTGGGCGCCTTGCTTTTCCCGCGCGCCCCGCAGTTTATTTTACTGCCTTTATTTTTGGGCAGCATTTCCATTTTAACTTCAATTATTGGCAGTTTTTTTGTAAAACTTGGCCCCAAAAAATCTATTATGGGTGCTATGTATAAAGGTTTAGCGGTTTCGGTTGTTTTATCTGCCATTGCTTTTTATCCCTTAATTTCCAAAATGATGGCGGGACAAGACATTCCGGTCAATAATTTGTACGGAGCCACGTTGATTGGCTTAATCATTGCCGCGGGCATGTTTGTCATCACCGAGTATTACACTTCCAAAAAATTCAGGCCTGTCAGGTCCATTGCCGAAGCCGGAACAACGGGCCATGGCACCAACATTATCCGCGGCATTGGCCTTGGCATGCAGTCAACCGCCGCGCCGGTTTTGTTGATTGCTTTTGGCACGATTGCCAGTTTCCAATTGGCGGGAATTTACGGCGTGGCATTGGCCGTTGTTTCCATGCTTTCTATTTCGGGAATTGTGGTTGGGGTTGACGCTTATGGCCCCATTACCGACAATGCCGGCGGGATTGCCGAAATGTCAGAAATGCCTCCGGAAATAAGAAAAGTCACCGACGCGTTGGATGCAGTGGGCAACACCACCAAAGCCGTCACCAAGGGCTATGCCATTGCATCAGCCGGATTGGCTGCGCTGGTGCTTTTTTCCGCTTACACCCAGGAAGTTGGCGACCGCATGGGCACGGCCGCAAATTTTGTGCTGGCCGATCCAAAAGTCATTGCCGGGCTTTTGATTGGCGGCCTGCTTCCCTATTTGTTTGCCAGTTTCTTGATGGGCGCGGTTGGAAAAACCGCCGGCAAAGTGGCTGAAGAAGTCCGCCGGCAGTTCCGCGACATTAAAGGGTTAATGGAAGGCACCGCCAAGCCGGAATACGGCAAATGCGTGGACATTGTCACCAAAGCCGCCATTAAAGAAATGATGGTGCCGGCTTTGATTCCCGTTGTCGCCCCCATTTTAGTGGGTTGGATTTTGGGCGTACAGGCTTTGGGCGGGCTGTTGATTGGCGCCACGGTCACGGGTCTTTTTGTGGGCATTTCCATGACCACTGGCGGAGCGGCCTGGGACAACGCCAAAAAATACATTGAAGAAGGCAACTTGGGCGGCAAGGGCTCATTCGCCCACCAGGCCGCTGTCACTGGAGACACGGTGGGAGATCCGTATAAAGACACCGCTGGCCCGGCGATAAATCCAATGATTAAAGTGCTTAACATTGTGGCATTATTAATCGTCGCATTTTTGGTGTAATGTCTTTATTAGAAATATTTTTTATTTTTAGCATTATTATTCAATTCGTTCATGCCGTCGAAGAACTTTTAACTGGTTTTCACAAAAAGTGGTATTTGTTCAAAATGCCCTTTTGGATATTTTTTTTGTTTGAAATACTATTTTCTTTATTTTGGATTTTAGTTTTATTAATTGACTTATTTCCCAATAGAGAAACTCTGCAAACATTCTTTCTTGTTTTGATGCTTGCCAACGGAATACAACACATTATTTGGTGGCGAATTGTAAAAAAATATGTGCCGGGGCTTATTACAGCTCCTTTGCATATTGTAGTGTCATTAATATATTTTCTTTTAACTTTTAGGTAAAATAAATTTATGGATAAGGGAATAATTGTTAAATTGCACAAAAATTTTGAAGATTGTGCCCACGATAAAGATGGGGTTGAGTTTTGGTATGCTAGGGAATTGCAGGAATTACTTGGTTACGATAAGTGGGATAATTTTGAAAATGTCATAAACAAGGCTAAAATTGCTTGTGAAAACGCTGGGCAAAATATCCCCGATCATTTTGCCGGCGTCGGGAAAACGATCCAAATGCCAAAGGGTGCAAGCAAAGAAATACCAGATATCATGCTTACTCGTTATGCTTGTTACTTAATTGCTCAAAATGGAGATCCCAGAAAAGACGAAATTGCATTTGCCATGACGTATTTTGCTGTTCAAACCAGGAAACAAGAAATTGTTGAACAAAGATTGGCACAATGGGAAAGATTACATGCACGAGAAAAGCTTTCCATTAGTGAGAGAGGGCTTTCTGGTGTTTTATTTGAAAGAGGAGTAGATGGACCCGGGTTTGCAAGGATTAGAAGCAAGGGTGACGCAGCGTTGTTTGGCGGAAAAACCACGCAAGATATGAAAAATAAACTGGGAGTGCCTGATAGCCGCGCATTGGCTGATTTTCTGCCGAGCGTAACCATTAAGGCAAAAGATTTTGCAAACGAAATAACGAGTTTTAATGTAAAAAAAGATAAAAATTTAAAAGGAGAAATGCCGATTACCGGGGAGCACATAAAAAATAATCAAAATGTTAGGGGCGTACTAAATAAAAGCGGGATTTATCCAGAAGCCTTACCACCGGAAGAAGATATAAAAAAACTTGAGCGTCAACTAAAGTCAGAAGGTAAAAAATTGCCGAAAGAAACAAAAAAGTTAAAATAGTGGAATGGGGATGGCCATCATTTTTGCGTGTTTAAAACCCAATATTTTATTAGTGTTCAACACCCGACGTTGAACAAAATAAACAAAATTAAGCCAAATAAGCCAAACGGCTCACACGCTCGTAAAGAGCGTGTGAGCCGTTGGAAATAAACGCTTCAGACATAGATTGAAGCGTTTGCAAAACAATTTTATGATAAAGTTGCTCTTAACTTCCGACGGGTTTGTAAATCCTAAAATAGCCCAAGAATTTTTGAAACTCCTGGACAAAAATCCAGCCGATGTAAAAGTCCTTTTCATTCCCACAGCCGCAGAATACAAGTTTGAAAACAAGGAAGAAATGTTTTACGTGAAAGAATCAGAGAAAGAATTAATAGTTGATTTGGGAATAAAAAAAGAAAATATTTTTTGGCTTGATATCAGTAACATTCCAGTTGCTGGAGATTTGGATAGTTATGATGTAATCTATGTATGTGGAGGCAACACTTTTTACCTGGCTGATAAGTTTAAAAAAGCCGGTTTTGATAAAAAATTAATAGACCTTATTAATTCTGGCAAAGTGTATGTGGGCGTTTCAGCAGGGAGTTACATAGTCTGCCCTACCATAGAAATGGCTTACTGGAAACGCGCCGATAATAATATTGTTGGATTAAAAGATTTAACCGGACTAAATCTTATCCCATTTTTGTTGTCGGTGCACTACAAGCCAGAGTATGCAGAAATTTTAGAGAAAGAAATTGCTTTGAGCAAGTACCCAGTAAAAATCCTTACCGATGGCCAGGCGATAGAAGTACTTGGAGACACTGCTAAAATTATTGAGTAAAAAATTATGGAAGATTTGATCAATAAAAAAATTCTTTCGCACGAGGAGATGGTAGCCTTAAAACCAGAAGAAATTAAGGATTATCTTTCGCAACTCAAGGAAGGATGGTCTTTGGATGGCGACAAGATAAAAAAACTGTTTAAGTTTGACGATTTTGTCAAAGCCATGGAGTTTGTGAATAAAATCGCGGCGGTTGCCGAAGAAGCGGGGCATCACCCAGATATTACTATCCATTACAACAAAGTAGAAATTACGCTTTGGAGCCATTTTATCAGTGGGTTATCCATGAACGATTTTATTGTGGCGGCAAAGATAGATAATATAATAAAATGAAAACGAATTTAAAAAAACTAGATAAATCGCAGTTGGAAATTGGATTTGAATTGACAGCAGAAGAATTTAAAACGCATTTGGATGCGGCGCTTTTGCATTTAAAGGACCATGTGAAAATGGACGGTTTCCGCAAGGGAAATGTGCCCTTGAAAATGGTGGAAGAAAAAGTGGGCCAGGAAAATCTGCTTATGGAAGCGGGAGATTTGGCGGTGAAAAAAAGCTACACTGCTTTTATCAAAGAAAATACTATAGAACCCATTGGCGAGCCGGAAGTGCAAATTACCAAAATTGCCAAGGGCAGCCCTATGATGTTTAAGGTGAAAATTGCGGTTTTGCCGGAGGTGAAATTGCCCGATTACAAAGAAATTGCCGGCAAAGTAAAAGGAAATGAAATTTCGGTTGATGAAAAAGAAATCCAGGAAACCTTGGAGTATCTGCAAAAATCCCGGGCTAAATTTTCCCAAAAAGATGCGCCAGCCCAGGACAAGGATTTTGTTGAAATCGAGTACATTAACAAAGATATTAATGGTGGCAAGGCGGTGCGCGACCGGTTTATTTTAGGTCAGGGCGGATTTTTGAAAGATTTTGAAGATAATGTGCTGGGGATGCGCTCGGGCGAAGAAAAAGAATTTAAAGCAAAATTTCCGGACCTGCCTGCGCGCGGCCTGACTGCGAGCCATGCTCAGGCAGGCGCGCAGGCGGGAAACACCCCGCGAGCAGATTTGGCCGGCAAAGAAGGCGAATTTAAAGTAAAAATGATTTCGGTACAGAAAATGGAGCTGGCTGAAATCAATGATGAATTTGCAAAAAGTCTTGGCGTATTTGATAATTTAGTTGCCTTGAAAGCCAATTTAAAAGAAGGCATTACTATGGAAAAAACAGAAGCGGAAAAACAAAGAAAACGCAGTGAAATTTTGGAAGCGATTGCGGCCAAAATTAATTTTGAATTGCCAGAAAAAATGGTAGATCGTGAAAAAGAGCATTTATTTGAAGATTTGAAAAACCAAGTAGAAACACAATTTTCCGCCAAAGGCGGATCCGCCTCTGGCGGAAAAGTTACTTTTGAGGAATACTTGAATTCAATTAAAAAAACGGAAGAGGAAATAAAAAATTCATTCAGGCTGGAAGCAGAAAAAAGGATTAAGAATTTTTTGGTGTTGCGCCAGATCGGGCTGTCAGAAAACATTACGGTGCCAGACGAAGAGTTGGAGTCAGAAATGAATAATGTTATAAAAAGATACACCAAAGAACACGACCCAAAGGGTACCCCGAAAATTGACATAAACGAATTAAAAGAGTACACTAAAGGTGCAATGTATAATGAGAAAATTTTCCAATTTCTTGAAAAATTTTCTCAATAGTTTTTTTAATTATTAAAAAATTGTAATGCCAATAGTACCAACTATTGTAGAACGTTCCCAACGCGGCGAGCGCGTATACGACATATTTTCAAGGCTTTTAGAAGAGCGCATTATTTTTTTGGCGGGTCCGGTGACAGACATGAACGCAAATGTGGTGATTGCCCAGATGCTGTACCTGGCTTCACGGGATCCCAAAAAAGATATCAAGCTTTACATTAATAGCCCGGGAGGTTCGGTTACAGCAGGGTTGGCGATTTACGACACCATGCAGTATTTGAAGTGCCCGGTTTCTACTATTTGTGTCGGGCTGGCAGCTTCCATGGCAGCGGTGATTTTAGCGTGCGGGACAAAAGGCAAACGGTTTGCCTTGCCCAACTCTGAAATATTGCTGCACCAGGTTGCAGGGGGCGCCCAAGGACAGGCGGCGGACATCGAAATTACCGCCAAACAGATTGTGAAAATCAAGGCATCGCTGAACCAGATTTTATCCAAGCATACCGGCCAATCCGTTGACCGGGTGGAAAAAGACAGCGATCGGGATTTTTACATGACTGCCGAAGAAGCCAAACAGTA
>CAYIJR010000026.1:0-9250 GCA_964363825.1 uncultured Candidatus Saccharibacteria bacterium
CTTTTTGGCAAAATGCATAAAACTTTTGCTAAAGCTTTAATGCATTTTGCGCATGCCAAAACCCGCTTGCCGCTTAGCAATCGTGTCCATTGTAAATTGGGATACCTTCTTTTTTTCTTAGTGGGATTAAATTTCCCTCTTAACTTTACATAGTACCCTCCCATTTCTGATTTTTTACCGCAGATTGAACAAACTTTTTGCATGAAATTATCATATCCTATCTTCCATTTTTTTGCAACATTTGTTATATTTATTCAATGGATCCCATTATTACAATTTTTTCCTTAATCGTTTTGCTGTTTTCCGTCATCATCCACGAATTGTCCCACGGATATATCGCTTCCGCGTTGGGTGACCCTACGGCAAAATACGAAGGGCGACTGACGTTAAACCCCCTAAAACATTTAGACCCATTTGGGTCGGTAATTTTGCCGTTGCTCTTATTTATTGCCGGAAGTTCGGTGCTCATTGGCTGGGCAAAGCCGGTGCCGGTCAACCCTTATAATTTAAAAGACCAAAAATGGGGTTCCTTAAAAGTTTCCATTGCCGGCCCATTATCAAATATGGCTTTGGCCATATTTTTTGGATTGTTAATACGGCTTGCGCCAGCGGCTTTTTTTAATTCCGCCCCCGGAATTTTTTTGATATTTTCTTTTGTGGTCCAGATTAACATTATGCTGGCGCTGTTTAATTTAATTCCCATTCCGCCGCTGGACGGCTCGTGGATTTTGTTTAATTTGTTGCCGCCAGGTTTTGAAAAAGTAAAATTGTTTTTACAGCAGTACGGAATTTTCATTTTAATTTTCTTAATATTTTTCGGCGGCCTGCAGGGGCTGTACACCATTGTTGAAACCTTATTCCGCCTCATCACCGGAATCTAATTTTCGGCCAAAATGCTACGATCGTAGTACTTTCGCCTAATTTGTTGGTTGGCTGGTTAAATATAAAAATAGGACTACTGTGGTGTGTTGACATTGCCAAATTAATTTGATAAACTTACTATTAATTAAGCGCAAGTGCGCTTTCTTATTTTAAACGATGCCAACAATACATCAATTAATTAAAAAGCCAAGAAAAGGAATAAAAGCAAAAAAGAAAGGAGTGGCTTTGCACTTCGGTTTTAACGTCTTAAAAAACAGGCCTTCTATATATCCTTCACCATTTAAAAGAGGAGTGTGCATTAAAGTGTTTACCCAGACGCCGAGAAAACCAAACTCGGCTTTGCGAAAAGTGGCCAGGGTAAAGTTGTCCAACGGCATGGAAGTAACCGCTTACATTCCGGGCGAGGGACACAATTTGCAAGAGCACTCGGTTGTTTTAATTCGGGGCGGAAGGGTTAAGGACTTGCCAGGAGTCAGGTATCACATTGTCCGAGGCATTTTGGACACCACCGGCGTTGAAAATAGAAAACAGGGAAGGTCAAGGTACGGAACTAAGCTTCCCAAGAAATAATATATGCGAAGGGCCTACAAAAAACACAAAATTGCCCCAGACAACACCTACAACGATGTTGCGGTTTCGCAATTGATCAATAAAGTGATGAAGCAGGGCAAAAAAACCACCGCGCAGAAAATCGTGTATGGCGCTTTTAATGTTATAAAAGAAAAAACCCAGAAAGAACCATTAGAAGTTTTCAAAAAAGCGGTGGAAAACGCTTCGCCATTGCTGGAAGTCAAACCAAAAAGGATTGGAGGTGCCACATACCAGGTGCCCAGGGAAGTCCAGCAGGAAAGGAAAACATTTTTGGCTTTAAAATGGATTATTGACGGGGCGCGGGCATCAAAAGGTAAATCAATGCAAGAAAAACTAAGCCAGGAAATCATCAACGTTTTCAACAACGAAGGGTCAGCCATGAAAAAGAAAAACGACATGCACCGGATGGCGGAAGCGAACAAGGCTTTTGCGCACTTTGCGAGAAGTCGGTAACCAGTAACGCGTAACCTGTAACCGGTAAATTGAAATTTTTGTAAAAAAATGCGCCAACTTTTTAGGGTCGGCGCCTTAGAGGTGCTCTTTAATCTAAAGATCTCGGTCTTCGATTTCCGATTCTTCTTTTTCCATCTGATGCTGCCAGCAGCAGAATCTGGCACGGATCTTTCCTTTCGATGTCCGACAGATAATGGCCTTGGATCCTGCCTTGATGCTCTTGTTACAGTGAGTGCAATTCGTCTTCGTTTCAATCACTTCTTCCCGTGGCTTGGTTGGCTTTTGGAAAATGCGTCCCATTGTTCTGTCTCCTTGACTGGAGTTGTAGTAAAAGAAGCACTAGTTAAAGTATAATTTAAAAATATATTTTGTCAATAGTATGGCCAATAGAAGTCATCCTTTAGAAAAACTTCGTAATTTTGGTATTATTGCGCATATCGATGCCGGGAAAACAACCGTTTCCGAGCGCCTTTTGTTTTATACCGGCGTTTCCCATAAAATTGGCGAGGTGCATGAAGGAGATACCGTCATGGATTGGATGCCGCAAGAAAGAGAGCGAGGCATCACCATCACCGCCGCCGCCATTACCATGCAATGGAAGGGAATCCAAATGAACTTAATTGACACCCCCGGCCACATTGACTTTACGGCCGAGGTGCAGAGGTCTTTGCGCGTGCTTGACGGAGCAGTGGTGGTTTTTGACGGCGTGGCGGGCGTTGAACCGCAGTCTGAAACTGTCTGGCGCCAGGCGGACAAATATGGCACGCCGCGCATTTGCTTTATCAATAAATTGGACCGCATGGGCGGCAGTTTTGAAAAATCTTTCCAGTCTATTTTGGATAAATTGACCAAAAATGCGGTGGCCATGACTATTCCCATCGGCGAAGAAGAACATTTGTCAGCCGTCATTGACTTGCTGAAAATGAAAGCAGTTTATTTTGAAGGCGACAAGGGCGAAAAAGTGGAGGAAAGGGAAATTCCCGCAGAAATGATGGAAAAAGCCAAACTATGGCGCGAAAAAATGGTGGACCGGATTGCCGGCGAAGACGATAAATTAACCGACAAATTGCTCGGCGGCCAGGCGATAAGCAACGAAGAATTAATGACCGCCATGCGAAAAGCCTGCTTGGCCTTTAAGTTGGTACCGGTTTTTTGCGGCAGCGCTTTAAAAAACAAAGGCACGCAATTTATTTTAGATGCCGTCATTGATTATTTGCCTTCGCCTTTGGATATTGGGCAAGTCAAAGGCACCGACCCCAAAACCGGCGCTGAAATTGAAAGAAAGTTTTCCGATGACGAGCCATTTGCCGCGCTGGTATTTAAAGTCGCCACCGACCCTTTTGTCGGCCAGCTGACCTTTTTCCGCGTCTATTCCGGCGTTTTGAATAAAGGGACGTATTTGTTAAATTCTGTGACGGGTGAGCAAGAAAGGATTGCCAGGATTTTGCGCATGAAATCCAATGCGCGAGAAGAGCTGGACGTCATTTACGCGGGCGAAATTGGCGCCACGGTTGGATTGAAAAACACCGCCACTGGCCACACATTGTGCGACAAAGAAAAGCCGGTTGTTTTGGAAAAAATTTCCTTCCCCGAACCGGTTATTTCCATGAGAGTGGAACCAAAAACAAAAGCTGACCAGGAAAAACTTATTGCTTCTATTAGAAAATTAACGCAAGAAGACCCGACATTCCGCATCAAAGAAGACATTGAAACGGGCGAAACCATTATTTCGGGCATGGGAGAATTGCATTTGGACATCATCCAAGACCGATTGCGCCGGGAATTTAATGTGGATGCTAACTTCGGCCGCCCGCAAGTGGCTTACAAAGAAACCATCACTGGCGAATCGGAGGCAGAGGAAAAATACGTCCGGCAGTCGGGTGGAAGGGGCCAATACGGGCATGTTCTATTGAGAGTTAAGCCCAAAGAAAGGGGCGCTGGCTTTGAATTTATTGATGAAATTAAGGGAGGCGTCATTCCCAAAGAATTTATCAAGCCCACGGAAAAGGGTATCATTGAGGCAATGGATAAAGGAATTGTGGCTGGGTACCCCATGGTTGACGTGGAAGTGACGCTATTTGATGGCAGTTTCCACGAAGTTGATTCTTCGGAATTTGCTTTTAAAATCGCCGGTTCCATGGCTTTTCAGACGGCCGCCAGAAAAGCCAAGCCCGTGATTTTAGAACCGATTATGAAAACAGAGGTCATCACGCCGGAAGACTTTTTTGGAACGGTTATTTCTGATTTAAATTCCCGTCGAGGCAAAATTGAAGAAACCAAAGAACGGGTAGGCATGAAAGTGCTGGATGCTTTAGTTCCGTTGTCAGAAATGTTCGGTTACGCCACGGCTTTGCGCAGCTTAACCGAAGGCCGCGCTTCGTTCACTATGGAATTTAACAAGTACGAAATCGTGCCAAACAACGTTGCGGCACAAATTATGGAAGGAAAAGTGAAGTAAGTTCGCTCGGCAATTCCTCTCATTCAGCACCGTTTAGTTGGTAATTCTATAGAATATCTTTCTACCCACGATTGAGTCATCCATAACATCACAAAGATTGTGGTATTATGCTGAACTTAAGAAATTGCCTCGCTGCAGATTTTTAAATTTTGGCAATAAAAAAGCCCACGGTAAGATGCCGTAGGCTAAAGATAGCGGGCTGATTTTTGCCTACAAACTTGATATTTCTTCTTCAGAGTAGCCGTGCTCTCTTAGTTCTTTTTTGTACTGTGTATCATGCTTTTGGTACTTGCAGTAACTATAAACGGCCAAAAGAGCAATGAGAGACCCACTCGTCAAAAGCGTGATCGTCGTGATGCTGAACTCCTCTTTGAAATAGTAGATTACCCCAGAGCATAAGAGCATGATGGGGACCGCCAACAAAGATAGTAACTTCTTCATGGCCTAACTCCAAAAGGGCAATGACACGGTGAGACACAGTTAAAATATTAAATTAAAAGTTTGTATTTGTCAAATTTGACAGACAATTTTCAGCGAGTACAATTAATAATATGTTTGTTATAAAATGTGATGTTTGTGAAAATGAAATTAGCCGAGTTAACAAAGATTCAGCAACCATTGAGTTTGCATATAAGAGTTATGCTTTTTGCAAAGATTGCAATGAGCCCATCATAAAAATATTGAAAAAACACAAATTTATAGAGAAATCCAGGGAAACCAGTTGACTTATTTAAAGTAATATAATAACATCAATTTAACTAATCAAGAAAATAGAATCTAGAAAATAGAAAATAGAAGTCGCGATTTGTTTCGTGTTCTATTTTCTACTTTCTATTTTCTAATTTCTCACAAAAAATGGCAGAAAAATTTGAGAGGTCCAAGCCTCACGTAAACATCGGTACCATCGGCCACGTTGACCATGGAAAAACCACTTTGTCAGCTGCAATCATGAAAATTTCTGGATTGCGCGGTTTTAAGCATACAGAAGCTGACGTTGATAAAATTGACTCGTCTCCAGAAGAAAAGGCCAGGGGAGTGACCATTTCCATTACCCACCTGGAAACCGAAACCGCAAAAAGGCACTATGCGTTGATTGACTGCCCGGGGCACGCTGACTACATTAAAAACATGATTACGGGAGCCGCCCAAATGGATGGTGGAATTTTGCTGGTGTCAGCCCCGGATGGACCTATGCCCCAGACCAAAGAACACATTTTACTGGCTCGCCAGGTGGGATTGCCATCATTGGTGGTGTTCATGAACAAGTGCGATATGGTTGATGATCCGGAAATTTTGGATTTGGTTGAATCTGAAGTCCGTGAATTGCTGAAGAAATACGGCTTCCCAGGAGACGAAACGCCGATTATCAGGGGATCAGCCTTAAAAGCCTTATCAGCTGCTTCTGCCGATGATCCAGCAGCCAAACCCATTGTAGAATTGCTTGATGCCTGCGACAATTATATTCCAGAACCCGTAAGAGAATTGGACAAGCCATTTGCCATGGCCATTGAAGACGTCTTTTCCATTGAAGGCAGGGGAACGGTGGCAACCGGCAGGATTGAAAGGGGAATCATCAAGCAAAACGATGAAATTGAAGTAATTGGAATTCGGCCAACCCAAAAAACTGTCGTGGTTTCCGTTGAAATGTTCCAAAAGTCTTTAGACCAAGGACAAGCCGGCGACAACGTGGGTATTTTGCTGCGAGGATTGAAAAAAGAAGACGTTGAACGGGGACAGGTGTTAGCTAAGCCCGGATCAATCACTCCTCATACTGAATTTGAAGCAGAAGTTTATGTATTAAGCAAAGACGAAGGCGGAAGGCACACTCCATTTTTCTCTGGATACAAGCCCCAGCTTTACATTAGGACATCTGATATTACCGGAGACGTAACATTGCCCGCAGGGACAGAAATGGTAATGCCTGGAGACACCGCTCAATTAACTATAAAACTGATTGTGCCAGTGGCTTTGGAAGAAAAAGGAAAGTTCGCCATCAGGGAAGGAGGCAAGACCGTAGGAGCAGGAGTAGTCACCAAAATTATTAAATAATTTTGGAAATCCCAAATCCAAAATTACAAATCACAAACAATAACAAAATTCAAATACCTAAATTCAAAAATACGTTTGTAATTTGGTGCTTGTAATTTGGAATTTTACGAAAGATGCCTGCTCTTAAAAAAACAACAACTTCCAAGAAGAAAACTGTCAAAAAGGCAGAAGCCGCAACTCCTAAAGAGGAAGCGGTCTCGGCCTTTCCCAAGTTGCGCATCAAGCTGAAAGCGTACGACCACAAAATCATTGACAGTTCGGTCAGGCAAATTATTGACATTGCCAACCGCTACGGAGTTGAAGTTGTGGGGCCGGTGCCATTGCCAACGGAAGTGTTAAAATACACGGTAAATAGGTCAACTTTTGTCCACAAGAACGCCCGGGAGCAGTTTGAAATGAGAGTGCACAAAAGAATCATTGATATTTTAAACCCAAACGCCGAAATTATTGAAGCCTTGCGAGACTTAAATTTGCCGTCAGGGGTAGATATATCTATTAAGATATAGATACCCGGGGATGGGTCGGAAGGGAAGCATTCCCTTCCGTGTAGGAAAACAGTCATTTAAACGCTTCACACATAGTTTGAAGCGTTTAAATAGACGTTAGAAACCGAGGGTTTCTAAGGAGTGAGCCGGAACCGAAGCCAGCTTAGCTGGCCGAAGAGCTAGCCCGAGTGCAACGAGGGCGGCAAGGCGAGCGACGGGGTTGACATATCAATCAAAATTTAATAAGATATCGCTATGAAGATTAACTTGCAATAGTTAACTTCCCCCCACTGATTTTACATTTAGAGATTTTGGCTCCAAATTTTACGAATAATTTGTGTAAAATCAGTGGGGGGTAACAACGTTGCCGAAGAAAATGGGCAACAGCCCGTTTTTTGTTATTATCGCTCGGCAGTTCCCATCGTTCAGCACCGCGGTATATATGAAGTTGAATAAGTATTCTCACACCGCGATTGGGCCAACGTACAAAATAAAGATGCAGTGGAATTATGCTGAACTCAAAGAACCGCCTTCGCTTTATAAATTACATATGAAATTCTTGTTAGGGAAAAAAATTGAAATGTCCCAGATGTTTGATGAAAAAGGAAATGTTATTCCGGTAACTTTGGTTTCCGCCGGGCCATGCGTGGTATTGCAAAAGAAAACCAAAGAAAAAGAAGGGTATAATGCTTTGCAAATTGGTTTTGTGAAGCTTGAAAAGAAAAGTAAAATTAAGAAAACAATGAAAGGCAAGGAATATAAATACATACGAGAATGCCCAATGCCCAATGACCAAATCCCAAACGTTGGTGATGAAATTAATGTTTCGGCATTTGCCGAGGGAGAAAAAGTGACAGTGATTGGAAAGTCAAAAGGAAAAGGTTTTCAGGGCGGAGTGAAAAAGCACGGTTTTTCTGGAAGAAATAAAGCCCACGGCATGAAGCACGAATTAAGAACTATTGGGTCCACCGGCCAAAGATTTCCCCAGCACGTCATTAAAGGAAGAAAAATGCCAGGCCGTATGGGATACGAAAGGGTGACAGTGAAAAATTTGAAAATTGCCAAAATTGATACACAGAATAATATTATTGCAGTACGGGGAGCCGTTCCCGGTCATCGTGGTGCTTTATTAGAGATCCGAGGTTAAAATGCGATGCCAATATACGAATACATACTAATGATACGAATAGAATTTTGAAAATTAAAAAAAGAGCGCCTTGTCCCGATGAATCGGGTTAGGCGCTTAATGTTCAGATTTTTTTGCCGCAAAGTGGACAAAATTGATGTTTTCCAGCTTTCTTTGCAATCGAGTGAGTCTTTTTTCCGGTGCATTTAGAAAAAGGACTTACAACCATTTGAATCAATTTGCCACATTCTCCACAGTAACGGTCTAAGCCCGGTACTAAAAATCCCTTTTTGCATTTTGGGCACCGTAGCGGTATTCCAAAAAAACCAGCCATGTCTTTCTCCTTTCCAGAGAAAAAGAGGATTGATTTGAACATAGAGCTATGAATAATATATAGTAATAAATTATATTTGTCAATCGTTGCGCGAAATTTGCGAACAAATTTCACGCCAAGGCGGACAATTTTTTCCGCGTAAATCCGCGTAAATATCCGCGTAAATCTGCGATTTTTACGAAGTAAAAATGATATGAAAGTAGATGTTTACAATCAAAAAGGCGAGGTGACGGGAAGCACGGTTTTGCCCAAAGAAATATTCCAAGTTCCTATGAACGCTGATTTGGTGCACCAAGTTTTTATTTCCCACACTGCAAACCAGCGTCAGAATTCAGCTCACACCAAAAACCGGAGTGAAGTGCGCGGCGGAGGCAGAAAACCGTGGCGGCAGAAAGGAACGGGCCGGGCACGGCACGGGTCAACACGGTCGCCCATTTGGGTAGGCGGAGGAGTTTCCGGAGGCCCAAGGAATGAGAAGAACTGGGAAAGAGACATTCCTAAAAAAATGAGGAAAAAAGCGCTGTTCATGGTTTTGTCGGAAAAAGCCAAGAATAATTTTTTGGTGGTGCTAGACAAGATGGAAATGGAAAAACCCAAAACAAAAGAAATGGCAGTGATGATCCAAAAACTTCCCCTGAAAAACGAAAGCCGGCTGGTGTTAAACAGCGGCGGAAAAAACATTTTTTTGGCAGCCCGAAACATTAAAAAAACCGGTGTGTCAGAAGCCAGGAATTTAAATATTGTGGATTTGCTGAATTATAAATATCTTTTAATAACTAAGGATGGGATAAAAGAAATAGAAGCCACTTTCAGTGGCAAATCCAAAGCACAAAATCCTAAATCCTAAACAATATCAAATCACCAAAATCCAA
>CAYIJR010000027.1:0-8590 GCA_964363825.1 uncultured Candidatus Saccharibacteria bacterium
AATCCAAACCGCCCAAAAAGATAATAAAATCACCTAGGACGACAAATTCCACGGCAAAGATGAACTGCAAAAATTAATTGACGAATTTGGGAAAAAGATTAAAGATTTAGTTGATAGGAAAAGCAAAGAAGTAACATAATCCGAATTGAATCCGAATAATCCAAATGCCACGAATGAAAAACGTCGTATTTGAAGCATTCGAATAAATTCGTAGATTAGGATTATATCTTAATGTTTTTAACACTTTTAATTGCTTTTTTCAGTCTGATTGTCTTGATGATCATCCATGAATTTGGCCATTTTATCATTGCCAAAAAATTCGGGGTGAGGGTGGAAGAATTCGGCATTGGATACCCGCCGCGGATTTTTGGCAAGAAATTCGGCGAGACATTGTATTCGGTAAATTTGGTGCCGCTGGGAGCCTTTGTGAAAATTTATGGGGAAGAAGGTCCAGACGCGAGCGAGGCCGGCTCTGCCGGATCGCCCGTCTACGGCGTGGATGACTACCGCAGTTTTTCCAATTTGCCCATCTGGAAGCGGGTTTTAATTTGTTTAGGCGGAGTGCTTGCTTTTTGGGTGGCAGCCGCCATTATTTTTTCCATGGTCTTTTCCATCGGCGCCAGCATTCCCATTGGCGACCAGGATATTGTGGGAGTCAACCAAACAGTTGTAAAAATCGCTGAAGTCCAAAAAGATTCGCCAGCTGATTTGGCAGGGCTAAAAATAGGTGATGAAATTAAAAATGTGAATAAAATTTCTGATTTCCAAAAATTAGTGTCAGACAATGCGGGCAGGCAAATTACGCTAGAAATCACCAGGAATGGGCAGAACATGGCGGTAAAAGTAACACCGCGCATTTCTTATCCAGAAGGCCAGGGACCGACCGGCGTTACTTTAGAAAGAATTGCCAATGTCATTCAAAAATATCCCTGGTACCAAGCACCCCTGCAGGGCACTTTGTACACCGGCCAAGTTACGTGGGAGGCTCTCAAAGGCATTTATGGGTTTTTTGCAAGCTTATTCCAGGGCAATGGCGTGCCAAAGGGGGCGGAATTGGCCGGCCCAGTTGGCATTACCATCTTTTTATCGCAAGCGGCGAGCTTTGGCCCAGGATTCTTTCTGTATTTTATCGGGTCACTTACCGTACTGCTGGCCATATTCAATTTGTTTCCCATTCCGGCGTTAGACGGCGGCAAATTATTATTTTTAACCATTGAAAAAATCATGAAAAAACCGGTGCCGGTCAATTATGAACAGGGGATTACCATTTTCTTTTTTATTCTATTAATCACCCTGTCAATTTTTGTAACCGTGCGCTTTGACATTCCGCGCGTGGTGGACTTTTGGAAAGCCGGCTTGTAATACATTGTAATACACTATGAATAAAAAATTACTGGAAAAATATATTAGTGAATTATCCAAGGCGACTCCAGAGCAAAAAGACTTGATTACTGCTAATATCCTGATGGTTTTGCATGATTATTTAGATATACTGGAAAAAATTGCTAAAAATTCTGATCAAGATTCCAAAGCCAAAAAATTAAACAAAGAAATTAAAGAAATTGAAAACAGTATTTCAATAGGAATTCCGGGTTGGATAAAATACACAAGAAAAATTAAAAAAAGTAAAAAATAATTTTTTAAAAAAATATGCAGCCAAAAATTTCGCGCTTGAAAAAAGCCTTTTCTTATATTATATTTTTTTATATCATTGTGTTTTTGGTTGCTTTGACTTGCCTTTTGTTTTTAAAAAGCAGCGACCCGAATTTGTTGCTTGTGTTTGCTATTGTGGTATTCGGTAACTTGGGCATTGGACTTTTTACCCAAATGGCCAACTTTATTGCTGAAAAGTACAGTACCACTGAAAAATCCCGTGACTTCATTTACTTAAATTTCACCGATTGTTTTTTACGATCCTTGGCTGGCCTGTCAGAAGTAATTTTGTACACCATTTCTTTTGCGATCCACTTTGAAGCCTTAATTGCCGGATATTTACTGCTAAAAACCGTCAGCATTTGGCAGGATAAAGACAATTACAACAACAAAAAAGAGGGCCTGCACACCGCCATTTTAAGGATTGCCATTGTGATGTCATTGCTCATTGCCTTCACCGCTTCTTATTATTTAAAAAAAGTTATATAACAACCATATGTTACAATCAAAACTATTTTATAAAACCACCAAAAATAAAAACGCCAATGCCGAGTCTGTTTCCCACGATTTGCTGACCCGCGCGGGATACATTGACCAGCTCATGGCCGGCGTGTACAGCTTTTTACCCCTGGGATTTAAAGTATTAAAAAACATTGAACTTATTGTGCGACAAAATATGCAGGCTGTCGGTGGGCAGGAATTACTGTTGCCGGTGCTCCAGCCCAAAGAAAATTGGGTGAAGACTGATAGGATTAATATAGAAAAAGAAATTATTTTTCTTTTGAAGGGAAATGGGGATAAAGAATACGTGCTAGGGCCTACTCACGAAGAAGTTGTTACGCCATTGACTAAAAAGTTTGTTTTTTCCTACCGCGATCTGCCAATATATGTATTTCAAATACAAGATAAGTTAAGGGATGAGCTAAGGCCAAAGTCAGGTCTTTTGCGGGTGAGAGAATTCATGATGAAAGACTTATATTCTTTTCATTCAAACCAAGCAGATTTAGATAAATATTATGAAGTTGTTGCAAAATCTTATGAGAAAATCTTTAAGGAGTGCGGTATTGGAAAAATGACGTATAGAACATTGGCATCGGGTGGAAGTTTTTCAAAGTACTCTGACGAATTCCAAACCATCACCAATGCTGGTGAAGACCTGATTTATATTTGTAAAAAATGCAGCATTGGAATAAATAAAGAAATTAAAAATGAAAATTTAAAATGCCCAAAATGCGGCAATGCCGAATTTGAAGAGAAAAAAGCAGTTGAAGTTGGTAATATTTTTAAAATGGGAACGAGATTTTCTATGCCTTTTGACTTAAAGTTTACTGATAAAGATGCTCATGACAAACCGGTGTTGATGGGATGTTATGGAATTGGTTTGGGTAGGTTGATGGGTGCTATTGTAGAGGTGAGCCATGATGACAAAGGAATCATTTGGCCCAAGTCAGTTGCGCCATTTAAAGTACATGTCATTGGCGTTGAAAATAACGCCAAAGTAAAAAAAGCGGCGCAAAATTTACACGCGCAGTTGCAGAAAGAAAATATTGAGGTATTATATGATGATAGGGAAAACAAAACCGCCGGGGAAAAATTCGGCGATGCGGACTTGCTGGGAATACCATACCGCTTGGTAGTTTCAGAAAAAACCTTAGCCAAAAATTCAGTTGAATTAAAAGAAAGAGGAAAAGAAAAAATAAAGCTGGTGAAAATAAAAGAGTTATTAAAAAATGTTCAAACGGATTAAAAATTTATTTTCCTTTTTGTCGCTGGATATGGCCATTGACCTGGGAACGGCCAATTCTTTGGTTTACGTGAAAGATAGGGGAATCATTATCAATGAACCATCAGTGGTAGCAGTCAATAATAAAACCGGCCAGATTTTGGCCATTGGCGAGGAAGCCAGGAAAATGGTGGGGCGTACGCCGGCGTATATTACGGCAACGCGGCCTTTAGTCAATGGCGTCATTTCCGACTTTGAAGTGACCGAGCAGATGTTAAAATATTTTATTGAGAAAGCGGTGGCTGACAGCAAAAAATGGTTTGGTTTTGGCTATATGCCGCGGGTGATTATTGGGATTCCCTGTGGCGTGACAGAGGTGGAGCGCAAAGCCGTCCGGGATGCCGCCAAAAACGCGGGCGCCCGCACAGTGTTTTTAATTGAAGAGCCCTTGGCCTCGGCCATTGGCGCCAAATTGCCCATCCAGGAAGCCGGCGGAAACTTTATTGTTGACATTGGTGGAGGCACCACTGAAGTGGCCGTCATTTCATTGGGAGGCATTGTGGCTTTCCGCAGTTTGCGGATTGCCGGCGACAAATTAAACGACGACATTATCCAGTTTGCCCAAAAAGAATATAAATTGTTGATTGGAGAACGGACGGCCGAATTTATCAAAATAAATATTGGGTCGGCCCTTCCTTTGAAAGACAAAAAAGACATGCCTATGCGCGGGCGCAATTTAGTGACTGGGTTACCAGAAGAGGTTGTGGTGTTTAACGATGACATCCAGCGAGCGCTGGAAAGGTCTGTCAGGCAAATTATTGCCGCCATTAAGACAACCATTGAAGAAACTCCGCCCGAGCTTTTGGCTGATGTCATGACCAACGGAATTTATTTGGCCGGCGGCGGGTCGCTGTTGAAAGGATTGGATGTTTTAATTGCCCGCGAAACCAAAATGCCATGCAAAATTATTGACGACCCGCTGACCTCTGTCGTGCGCGGATGCGGCATTGCTTTGGAAAACATTGAAACGCTCACCAGCATGGTGGAGAAAGAAGAAGAGTGGGCGATTGCGTAGCGCTCGGGCATTCTGGCAAAAGAGCACGCCATAAAAAATACCGCATTTTCATAACGTTATGAAAATGCGGTATTTTTTTGTCTGACTCTCGGCGCCCACAAAGGGGCGCCTCCGAGACGCTCTTTTGCCACAATGCCCTCGCTGTTGGTTTTTGTGGCCAGTTGCAGAATTTTTCTGCGGAAAAATTGCCGTATTTTCGGCTCTGCAACTGGAAAGGGATTGTATATATTAAAAAATCCGCAGAGGCGCGGATTTTTTGAATGAAAAAAGCCCGCGGTTACCATCCGTGGGCTTATATGATCCATTTGAAGCGCTACCGCTTGCCATGGACCCTGAACGAAGCATAATTCTCGAAAAGACCAGTGTAGGGATTAAAGGCGTTGACGGTTAGATCTTCTTCGCTAAGAATAATCTCAATCGATACGTCTTCCTTGTTCTTGTGTCGAAAAAAGAAGTGGTCGTCCTGGTCCTTGTAAATCAGGACGTCTTCACTCTGAAAGATGATGGTTTCGCCACACATTTCCATGATTTCGATCTCCGAATGGAGTTCAGGGTGAAATTCACCCAAGAAGAATTCTCCATCCATCATTTCCATCTTCCTTTTAACTTCATCTCGAATTTTATTATCCGTCATCGAACATTCTCCTTCCCAGAGAACAGGTTAAAAGAGCTTTTACCCCCGAAATAGAGGTAAAAATAGGTATTTGAGCCTATGTTTTAATTATACACCCATTAGGACTGTTTGTCAAGTCTTTTATGGTGTTTTTGATTATGTTAAAATTTAGTCAATATGATCAGTAAAGATGAAGTAAAACATATCGCTAAACTGGCAAGGTTGGAGTTGACGGAAAATGAGGTGGTAAAAATGCAAAAGGATTTGTCGGCGATTTTGGATTACTTTCGTTTGCTTGCAAAAGCAAACACGCGGATAAGCGCGGATAAAAACGCGGATTTGCGCGGATACAAAAAACAATCAAATGTGTTGAGAAAAGATGAAGCGGTTGCAAAGCCGGCGAGTTTGGCGAATAATTTGGTTGCCCAAGCGCCGGACAAAAAAGAAGGATACATCAAAGTTAAAGCAATACTCTAATTTGGAATCTTGAATCTTGTATCTTGAAGCTGGAATAGAATATGGAATTCTGAATTCGGCATTCAAAATTCAATTCAAGCTACCAGATACTAAATTCAATATTCTCGCTTAATGGATTTAACCAACCCAACTATCGCAGAACTCCATCAAGGCTTTAAGGCGAAGCAATTCACCTCTGTGCAGGTAACGAAGGCTTATTTGGATAATATCAAAAAAACTGATAAAAAAATTGGCGCTTATTTAGCGGTGACGGAAAAATTGGCGTTGGAGCAGGCGGAAAAAGCCGATAAAATTATTGCATCAAAAAATGATTTCCCACTTTTGTGTGGAGTACCATGCGCCATTAAAGATAACATTTTGGTTGAAGGCGAGCAGGCTACTGCCGCCAGCAAAATTTTGGAAAATTATGTGGCACCGTATGACGCAACGGTCATCAAAAAACTAAAAGATCAGGGAGCGGTGATTTTGGGAAAAACAAATTTGGATGAATTTGCCATGGGAGCTTCCACGGAAAATTCCGCTTTAAAAGAAACCAGAAATCCGCATGACACAAGCCGCGTGCCTGGGGGAAGTTCGGGCGGGTCAGCGGCGGCTGTGGCCGCAAAAGAGGCCTGTTATGCGCTGGGAACTGACACAGGAGGATCCATACGCCAGCCGGCATCTTTTTGCGGGGTGGTGGGATTGAAACCCACCTATGGCGCTGTTTCCCGCTATGGATTAATCGCCTTTGCTTCTTCGCTGGACCAGGCCGGCCCATTGGCAAAAAATGTGGAAGATGCCAAAATTGTTTTTGATGCAATTAAAGGTAAGGATGCTTTGGATGCTACGTCTGTGGAACAAATGTTTCAAGTTTCAAGTTTTAAGTTTCAGGGATTACGTATTGGTGTTCCAAAAGAATATTTCAGAAAGGGAATTGATAAAGATGTTGAAAAAATAATAAAAAGCGCCATTGAAAAAGCCAAAGCCGCGGGCGCAAAAATTGTGCCTATTAATTTGCCTTCAACCGATTATGCGCTGGCGTGCTATTACATTATTGCCCCGTCTGAAGCGTCGGCTAACTTGGCGCGATATGATGGGATAAAGTACGGACTTTCAAAAGAGGCGGATAATTTGCTGGATGGATATGTAAAAAGCAGGGGTCAGGGATTTGGCGCGGAAGTCAAAAGGAGAATCATGATAGGAACATACGCGCTGTCTAGTGGATACTATGACGCGTATTATAAAAAAGCCCAGCAGGTCAGGGAATTAATCAAACAGGATTTCAAAAAAGCTTTTGAGAAAGTGGATGTGATTATGGGTCCGGTTTCGCCGTTTCCGGCTTTCAAAGCAAAAGAAAAAATAGATGACCCATTGCAGATGTATTTAGCTGATATTTATACGGTTTCTGCAAATTTAGCGGGAGTCCCGGCGCTTTCCATGCCAGCGGGTGGGGTACCCTCCGGGTCTGGAAAACTTCCAGTTGGCCTGCAGATCATCGGGAACTACTTTGAGGAAAGTAAGATTTTATCGGTTGCGAGGGAGATGGAAAAAATGTTACAATCAAATTAGAATCTAGAATCTTGTATCTTGAAGCTGGAATAGAATAATGAATACTGAATTCCGAATTCTAAATTCAATTCAAACTACTAAATACTAAATTCAAAATTCTCGTTTTATGATTACATGGAATTATATTTATAACTTGCTGGGAATTACCGATTTTATGAATTTTATTTCCAACCCTGCCATCCAGGACGCGCTTTTTCCTATTAAGTTAGTTTTTATTTTATTTGCGGTGTTTTTCTTTTGCGCGGTCATTTATTTTTACTTAAACAGCAGTTATCTGCAGTACCAATTTTTACAGGATGTGACGGAATTTTTTTCCTGGCAGGCGTATGGGCTTCGCAGCATTGATAAGCAATGGAAAAGTGTGATAAAAAAAACCGCATCCGGCAATGAAAAAGATTTTAAGCTGGCGGTCATAGAAGCGGATGATTTTTTGTATGCGACATTAGAAGATAGGGGATTTAAGGGTGAGACTTTTGATGAGCTTTTGGAAAGCGCGGGCAGAAGAATATTACCTAATTTCCAGGATATTTTGGAAGCTCATGCAATAAGAGACTCTATAGTTTTTAATCCTGATTATGCATTAGACATTGAAAGTGCAAAACGGATGCTGGCTCATTACGAATCCGCCATTAAAAATATAGCAGTGGGATAGCATGCCCCGTTAGAAGTTTGGACTTGCCCCGTTAGAAGTCTTGAACAAATGGAAAAATATTTGCTGGGCCAGCATATTAATTGGTGATACAATAGTGGCGGACAAGCAAAAATTATTTTATTTTAAAATAATTTTTGCCCAGACTTCTAACGGGGTGAAATAGTAAAAACTTCTGCGGGTTGAATACATAAAAACAATATCAATTAACGTGAGCAAACAAAAAATATTTTATTTATAAAATATTTTTTGCCCAGACTTCTAACGGGGTGAAAATTAAACCAAAAAAAATATTTCAAATAATCTGGATAATTTTAATCAGTTTGGTGGTTTTAAGTATGATTGTATTTTCCGTTGGGCCTGGTTTTTTAAGATAAAATGGCTGATTTTAAGAAAAAACAGCAAATAAGCCCGGCAAAAAAGGTATTGTTTATCTTTGGCGGTTTTTTAATTTTATTTGTCGCAATTTTTTTAATTATCGCCGACATTAAAACTTATCAAAAAAAGAAAGAACTCAATGCGCAAGTAGAAAATTTGAAAAATAAAGTGGCCGAATTGCAAAACAACAATAGCAAGTTACAGCAGGGGATATCGCAGTCAGACGACCCAGAATACATAGAAAAAGTGGCGCGGGAAGAACTGGATTTGCAAAAACCCGGAGAAACCGTAGTTTCTTTTGTTGCGTCTGAAGTTCAAGCGTCCAATAATAATCCGCCGCCCAAAAGCTTTTGGCAAAACTGGCTGGGATGGGTGGGCAATTTATTTAACAACTCAAAGTAATAATCGCGAGTGTCGTATAACGGCTATTACGATTCCTTCCCAAGGAATAAACGGCGGTTCGACTCCGCTCAC
>CAYIJR010000028.1:0-8514 GCA_964363825.1 uncultured Candidatus Saccharibacteria bacterium
GCGAACGGCTCAACGCGTTGAGCCGTTAGCGGATCAATTTACAGAACATCTAAAATGTCTTGCGCGCTTTCAACCAGCGTTGCCCCCACTTTGATTAACTTATTGGGGCCGGCGGAGTTTAAAGAAAAAATCGGCCCAGGGACCGCAAACAATTTTTTATTTTGTTTTTTGGCGTAAGCGGCAGTAATTAAAGACCCCGATTTTTCTTTGGCTTCAACCACTAATACGCCCAAGCTTAATGCGGAAATAATGCGATTGCGTTGGCGGAAATTATTGGGATAGCCCGGTGTCCCTGGTTTAAATTCAGAAATCAGGCACCCGCCGTTTTTTATAATATCGCGCGAAAGCTGTACATTTTGTTGCGGATAAATACTTTTTTCGTCCAGTCCCGTGCCCAAAACGGCAATAGTGCGGCATTTTTTTTCCACGCAGATTTTGTGGGCGAAGGTATCTATGCCCGGAGCCATTCCTGAAATAATAGTAAATCCTGCATCCGACAATTCACCGGCAATTTGCAAAGTGGCTTGCTGGCCGTAATCAGAAGGCCGGCGCGTGCCGACCACCCCAAAACAGTTTTCATTTTTTTGCGGCGGCGCGCCGCGATAATACAACACTTTCGGCGCATCTGAAATTTTTTTCAGTGATTCTGGATAATCCTTGTCATTTATTTTTATAATTTGAATGTCTTGCATTTCTCAATGATAACATATAGTATGAAAGTGGGTAAATTTGTTCTTTTTTGGAGGGAATCATGCGCTACCTTCTTGGTTTGTCGGTTGGTTTTAATGAAATGGAATATGTGTGCTCCGTGGAGGCAGATTCCATTGAGAATGCTGCAAAAATTATGAAATTACCCTTAGAAAAGGGAAGATGGACGGGTTGTTCTTTTATATTGCCATGGGGGCATACAGAATTTCATTTCTATTTCCATCAGTTATTTCCAGAAATTACTGCGGATGCCCTGCAAAAAATCCTTAACAGTAAGTACGATTACTACCTTAAGCAAAGCGAAGAATCCAGATTTAAATCTGAAGGTGATCCCTTTGCTGAATAACTGTTAGGTAACGGCTTTATTGTTAGGCGACGTCTTTTTATCCTTCCGACCAGTGGCTTTTACCGCTGGTTTTTTATTCTCTAAATTTCTCAACGGATTCGGCCAGCATTTGGCAATACAAATTCAAGCCGATTTTGTTGATGCTTCCCGATTGCTCCTTTCCTAAAATGTTTCCCGCGCCGCGAAGCTCCATGTCTTTGAGGGCAATTTTGTATCCCGATCCCAATTCATTTGCTTCGTCCAAAGCTCTTAGCCGTTCTTTTGCAGTAGGTGTCAACTTTTTTGGGTAAAACAAATAAGCAAAACTTTTTATATGACTTCTGCCAACGCGCCCTTTTATTTGGTATGCTTGCGCGAGCCCAAGGCGCGAAGCATCTTCTATTATAATGGTATTAACATTAGGCAAGTCTATGCCGTTTTCAATAATGGTGGTGGCAACCAAAACATTGGTTTTATTTTTCTGGAAGTCGTCCATTACTTTGATTAATTCTTTTTCTTGCATCCGTCCGTGGATGTAAGAAAATTTAGCTTCAGGAATTAATTTTTTTAATTTTTCTTTGGTTTTTTCAATAGTGGCAACCTTATTGTGCAAAAAATATACTTGGCCGCCGCGCGATAATTCAAAACCGATAGCTTTTTTAATGGTTGATGGATTGTAATGCGCCAAATGCGTTGTTATTGCTGATCGGCCTTGTGGTGGAGTCTGCATCAAGCTGACATTTTTAAAAGAAGAAAGGGCTAAATAAATGGTGCGGGGGATGGGTGTGGCCGACAAGCTTAACATGTCCAACGCCGGGTTTTTTTGCCTTAGTTTTTCTTTTTGCTTTACGCCGAATCTTTGTTCGTCATCAATAATGAGAAGTTGAAGATTTTTAAACTCAATATCTTTTGACAAAAGCCGGTGGGTGCCGATAAGAATGTCAACTTTTCCTTCTTTGGTATTTTCAATGATTTTTTTCTGTTCTTTTTTTGTCTGCAATCGGCTTAATAAAGCAACATGAAAGGGCAAGTTCTTGAAACGCTCTTTGAAGTTATTAAAATGCTGGTTGGCTAAAATGGTAGTGGGGCATATGACGGCTGTTTGCCGGCCGCTGATTCCCGCCAAAAAAGCGGTTCGGATGGCTATTTCGGTTTTGCCAAAGCCAACGTCACCGCATACAAGGCGATCCATAGGCGTGTTTTTTGCCAAGTCTTTTTTAATGTCGGACAGGGCATGCAGCTGGTCGGGCGTTTCGTCATATAAAAATCCCGATGTTAGTTGGGCTTCCAATTCTTCATCGTTGGCATACGGAGCGCGGGTAACCACTTCTTTTTGGGCATAGAGCGCCAGCAAGTCCTTGGCTAATTTTTCCACATCTTCTTTAATTTTCCGTTTGGTCTTTTGCCAAATAGCCGATCCCAACCTTGCAACCGCCGGGTCAGCAAATCCAACATACCGCGAAAGTTTCCTTTCCAGCCCCACCGGAACGTACAACTTGTCATTGCTGGCGTATTCCAAGACGTAGAATTGCGAATTTTGAATTTCGGATTTTGAATTTGTTTCGGATTTAGAGTTTAGGATTTCGAGTTTCTCGATTCCAGAGAATTGAGCGACTCCGTGGTCCAAATGCACCAAAAAATCCCCCGGTTTTATATTTTTGATGTCAGAAAATAATTTTTGGGATTTTAATTTTTTATTTAAAATCTCTTTTGATTTTTCTTCGTTTTCAATTTTTATGTCCAGCAATTGGATACTTTCAATTTTATTTCCCAAAAAATCCAAGCGCGCGGCTTGCGCGGTATTGATGGGAAAAATATCAATTACCCCGCCTTGCTGGGAAAATTCACCCGGGTCGGAAACTTTAATAACTTTTTCATATCCCATTTCGTCAAGTTTGCGTAAAATTTCAGAAACCGGTTTATGTTGGTTTTTTTCCAAAAACAACGTGTTTTCTGCAAAAAATGGCTGGGTTTTAGCCGATTTTTTGATTTCCTCCCAATTTTCTTGAAACCAAAAAATTTCCTTGTCCAGGAAATAAGGGGTGATAGAAACGATTAAAATTTTATCTGTTAAATTCATTCATCGTCTTTTCCAAGCCATTTTCAATGAAATAATTAAGCGCTTTGGCGGATTTTTTGATGCATTGTTGGAATTCTTCCATTTCTTTTTTTGAGAATTTTTTCAAGACAATGTCTTCAGCCGATTTTTTGCCTGTTGCAATTCCCAGTCGCACTCTTACCAAGTTTTTGTTGCCAACGGCTTTTATGACCGATTCCACCCCCTTATGTCCGGCTGAGCCCCGGTTAGCCACAATTTTTAATTTTCCCACCGGCAAATCGGCATCATCATGCGCAAGAATTATTTGCCCTTTGTTGTTTTTGGCGATTTTTTTTGCGGCCTGGCCGGATTTGTTCATAAAAGTCTGTGGTTTGGCTATCAGCACCACGCCTTTTTTGGAAACAAGCGAGTTGTATTTTTTTTCCAATTCAAATTCCGGAAAATCATTTTCTTTGGCAAAAAAATCAACGGCTGTAAAACCGGCATTGTGTTTTGTCCCTTCAAATTTTTCTCCCGGGTTTCCCAAACCAATTATAATAATCATGTGTGGATTGTATCATATTGACACGGTTTTTTAAAGAATTATAATGAAAACGGCACATTAGAAAGGAGGATACTTAATGGGTGTGCCCTCCGTGTTACCGTATGGGCTGGTCAGAGAAGAGGCATTTTTAGGAACAAGCAGGAGGTTGTGTCTTTTCCGCATCGAGTTTCTCTTTTGGATTGGAGAATCGTCATGTCGAGGTTGCAGGCTCTGCGTCCGTTTACCAACTGCCATTGGACTAACCGCCATTGGACTTTCACTGAAAAAATGGCTGCCAAATTTGACGGTAGCCGTATGGACGATCGCGACTACAAGTCGATCTGCCAGGATTTTTTTAATGAGTTCAGGCGGTACATGTATCCATTGGAGGTGAAAACCCACTTACGCCAGTTACGCCAGCACAAGGAGGAGCAAAGGCAGGCGGCTGACCGACGCAGAAAAACTGTCAAAAGAAGACATATCTTGGCCATTATCTATGGCCGCCACCCCCTTCATCTGCCCAGGATGAAATTTAGGAGTTAGCTTCTGTTCTTTTTTTCCAAGCCGTGGAACTCTCATCAGAGCGCCACGGTTTTCACTTTTTTATCGCCAAAAATATTGACATTTTAAAAATAAAAACTAACATTAAAATTGGCTCTTTTGTTTTTGGGCAGGTTTTTTCCATTTTGAACGAGGAGGTTCAACTGTGTCAAATTCTTCTTTTAAAAACGGCCGGTGTACCGGGGGTTTTGAACAAGGCGAACCAGACAAAATCCTTGAAGATGCCAAGTCCTTACAGGGAAATGTGCTGAACAAAGAAAACATCAGTATGCTCATCAATAGGTCTTTGCAAAGGACTGGCGTAGGAAGGAAGCCTAAGGAGATCAAGGAACTCCTGAAAAAGTTTCAAACAAGAGGTTTAGTATAGCCTCTTGTGCCTAGAGCCTCGGCACACGCGCCCCGGCTCTTTTTTTAGGGCTTGCAATAAACTAAAAAGTATGATAAAATTCAGGAATTATGGACAATATCGTAGAAGAAAAACAGCAGCCGCCTGCTCCGCAAGGCATTAACCCATCACAACCAGTTCTCCAGCGGGCGAATGGTGTGAGGGCAAAAAAATACGCTGAAGGGGCGTGGGAATTTTTGAAAATAATTATTATTGCTTTGCTGATAGTTTTACCCATACGGTACTATTTGTTCCAGCCATTTATTGTTAAAGGCGACTCCATGGTGCCCAACTTCCATTCAGGGGATTACTTGATTGTAGATGAAGTTTCTTACAAAATTGGCAGTCCTCAACGGGGAGATGTAGTGGTCTTAAAATATCCATTAGACACCACCCAGCGTTTTATAAAAAGGATTATTGGCTTACCGGGAGAAATAATAGAAATTAAAGGAGGTAAAATTACAATTTTTAAAGATGGAGAAAATATAAATTTAGACGAAAATAAATATTTGCCAGACCCTGTAAATACAGAAGGCGATGTAAAAATAACTTTAGGAGATAATAAATATTTTGTGCTCGGAGACAATCGGCAATTTTCCTATGATTCACGAAGGTGGGGCGTGCTGCCAAGGGAAGATATTATTGGAAGGGCCATTTTCAGGCTTTATCCATTTACAGCCATTTCTTATCTTCCAGAACCTACTTACTAAAAAATATAATGACCACAAAAATAAAACTTCAAACATTGACCGGCATGCATGACATCCTGCCCCAAGACCAGGCGCATTTAAAGCGTGTCTTAAAATCCATTGAAAGTATTGCCAACTACTATGATTTTAAAAGAATAGATACGCCCGTTTTAGAGAACGCCGAAGTATTTTCCAAAGGCACGGGGGCTACGACCGACATCGTGGAAAAAGAAATGTACACTTTCAGGACTAAAGGAGGGGATGTGGTTGCTTTGCGGCCTGAATTTACTCCAGGCATTGCCAGGGCCTACACCGAGCATGGAATGCACAACTTGCCCCAGCCGGTTAAATTGTGGACCACGGGACCTTGTTTTCGCCACGAGCGGCCGCAGGCAGGCAGGTACCGCCAGTTGCTGCAATTTGATTTGGAGGTGTTGGGAGAAAAAAGCGCCTCGGTGGACGGCCAGATTATCCAGATGAGCTATGACATTTTAAAAGATTTGTCGTTAAAAAATTTGACCATTGAAGTCAATTCCATTGGAGACCAGGAATGCCGGCCGTATTTTAAGAAAATTTTGGCCAGTTACTTTAAATCGCACCGCGCTTCTTTGTGTCCTGACTGCCAAAGGCGCTTGAAAGAAAATCCCCTGCGGATTTTAGACTGCAAGGAAGAAAAATGCCAGCGGGTGAAAGCCGGCGCCCCCCAGATCATCGACCATCTGTGCGAAAATTGCCACGGTCATTTCAAGCAAGTGCTGGAATTTTTAGATGAATTAGAATTGCCTTACACCTTAAATCCTTATTTGGTCAGGGGGCTGGATTATTACACCAAAACCGTTTTTGAAATTATTGAAAAGTCAGATGATGGTTTGTCGCAAGGATCATTGGTGGGCGGCGGCCGGTACGACGGATTGGTAAAGCTGCTGGGCGGCCGGGATACGCCAGCCTGCGGGGCGGCCGGCGGTATTGACCGGATTATAAACTTGCTAAAAACCAGGGAAGTAAAACCAGGCAAAAAAGAGGAAAAAACAGAAATATTTTTGGCCCAATTAGGCCAGTTGGCAAAAAGGAAAAGCTTGAAACTGTTTGAAGAATTCAGGGCGGCCAAAATTCCGGTGGCCGAGTCCTTTTCCAAAGATTCCTTGCGGGCCCAGCTAAAAACCGCCGACAAAATGGGAATCCGCTGGGTGCTGATTTTCGGCCAAAAAGAAGCATTAGAGGATTTTATAACTTTAAGAAACATGGAAACCGGAGTCCAAAAAGAAATAAAACTGAACAAGGTCGTACAAGAAATGAAGCAAAAAATAAAATAATCCGAATTGAATCCGAATGATATCCGAATGCCACGAATGAAAAACGTCGTATTCGGAGCATTAGGATAAATTCGTAGATTAGGATTATATCTATGCCTGTAGAAGTAAAAAAGAAAGACCGGGAAACTTCCCAAAATTTGGCGCATCGCTTCACCAAGACTGTCCGCCAGTCGGGAATTTTGCTTGAATTAAGGTCTAAGCAGTTTAAAAAAAGGGCTAAATCAGCGTTAGCAAAAAAGCGCTCGGCCATACGAAGGGTCAAATTGAAGGCGGAAAAAAAGATTGCGGAAAAATTGGCAAAACCAAAATAGAATCTAGAATCTCGTATCTTCAATCTGGAATAGAATACGGAATAAAGAATAATAAATTCCAAATTCAAAATTCAATTCAAAATTCTAGATACTAAATTCAAGATTCTAAGTTTCATGCTAAAACAGCAGATTCAAACTGACGCAACTCAAGCCTTAAAGCAACATAACCAAGATGTTGCCGGTGTTTTGCGCATGGTGCTGGCGGCCATTACTTCAAAAGAAAAGGAAAAACGGTATAAAGTTTCCAAAGACCTCAGTAGTAGAGCAGAGCTCACTACGGGGCAAGAAAACCAACTTACAGAAGAAGATCTCGTAAAGAAATCAGCATTAACTGATGAAGAAATAGTTGATGTCATTTCGTTTGAAGTCAAAAAAAGAAGGGATGCCATTGCCCTTTATGAAAAAGGCAACCGGCCGGAGCTGGCGGAAAATGAAAAAAAGGAAATTGCAGTGTTGCAAAAATATTTGCCAGAGCAACTTTCATCAAACGAACTTAAAAAATTAGTCCAAGAATCAATTGCTAAAACCGGAGCCGTCCAGATAAAAGATATGGGAAAAGTGATGGCCGATTTGGGCCCAAAAATAAAAGGCAAAGCCGACGGCGGCGAAGTTTCAAAAATAGTGAAAGAATTATTGAGTCAGTAGCCATGGAAGAAGAAATTTTGCAAAAACTTAAGATTCAGGATGAAAAATTGGAAAAAATTTTCAAGTCAGTTGAAAAAACCAGAAAGTATTTTTTATGGACGCTGATTGCCACGATTGCAATGTTTTTCCTGCCTCTCATTGGATTATTGTTTATCATTCCTCAATTTTTAAGCATTTACACAACCGGCTTGAATTTTTAAAATTTAAAAAGCTATAGGATATCAAAAACGCTTCAATCTATGATTGAAGCGTTTTTGTTTAGAAAAGTTTAATAATAAAAAAGCCTCGATCTGGTGACCAAGGCTCAAAGTAAAAATTTTTCAAAGAGCTGATGAGTGGAGTTAACTTTCCAGTAGCTTAAGTGCTCGATACAGGGAAATGTCATTGGCGGCAACTGGTGTATATTGTCTATACACTCCAACAAGGCCCTCCTTGCTTAATTCTGCGCGGGTTTTCTCTCTTTTAATGAGAGGCCAATCAAACAATTTCACCTCGTCGGGGAAATCCCATTCTCTCCCTGGTGGAAGAGACTTGTCAAACCGTCCGGGATCGTTTCCCTGAACGATATGTCGTTCACCGTTCTTACCATAGAAGACGCAATACTCAATCATGGGTGCTTCCTCCCTTCAAAAGGAATACTGCAGATTTCACTTTACCACAAAAGAGGCCCGCGAATCCAGTCGGCTGTTAGTTCAATCCATTGTTTAGTAAGGTGTTTTGCCTTTTGTTTGACATTGTCTCCCAAAAGCAAAACAAAGTACTGGGGCTCATCGTTCCAAATCAATTATTGCATTTTGTCAAACTCTGGATGGGATATAACAAAAACGCTTCAATCTATGATTGAAGCGTTTTTGTTTAATTTAAAAAAAAATGCAATAATACTAAAATAATAGTTATTAAACCTGGAAAGGGGTCGGGAAAACACTCGGTTTTCCAGTGAAGGAAAACAGTCCCGCGAAACTTGTTTCGCGGAGACGTTAGAAACCGTGGGTTTC
>CAYIJR010000029.1:0-8025 GCA_964363825.1 uncultured Candidatus Saccharibacteria bacterium
AGAAGGTTGGAAATTGGGTCCGAATTATGAGTTCCTATCTTTTGAAACCGAAAATGGATTACATATTTCTTACGTTGTTGTAGAGGGTTTAAGTAGCTCTAGTTACAAGACATCAAAAGACTTAAATTATAAAATTCTTGCCACCCTTAAATTCACCAAATAGTTTCTTAAAGCGTGTAGCGTATAGCGTGTAACGCAAGAACGTCTTGCGCTACACGTTACACGTTACAAGTTACACGAAATGCGAGTCTTAGACTTAGAATCAATACGGATCAAACTTGCCTCGCCCGAGGAGATTTTGAATTGGTCCCACGGGGAAATCATCCGCCCAGAAACCATTAATTATAGGACGCAAAAACCTGAAAAAGACGGCCTGTTTGACGAGCGGATTTTCGGCCCGGAAAAAGATTACGAATGCGCCTGCGGAAAGTACAAAAGAATCCGCTATAAAGGCGTTGTTTGCGACCGCTGCGGAGTGGAAGTGACAAAGTCCCAAGTACGGAGGGAAAGAATGGGCCACATTAAATTGGCCACGCCGGTTTCGCATATTTGGTTTTTGCGGGGCGTGCCATCGCGCATGGGGTTGATTTTGAATAAATCCAGCCAGCAGTTGGAAAAGGTGGTTTATTTTTCTTCTTATATTATTACCAAAGTCAACGACGAAGCCCGCCAGCGGATTTTAGACCAAGTGGAGCAGGAATTCAAAACCAAAGTTAAAAAGGAAAAAACCGAAGCGGCCAAAAACGAATTAAAGCAGGCGCGGGAAAAAGTCAAAGAAGAAATTTTGGAAATAAAGCCATTGCGGATTTTGTCTGAAGTGGTGTACCATGATTTGTCATTAAAATTCGGCGAAATTTTTGAAGCGGGAACGGGGGCGGAAGTCATCAGAGACATTTTTTCCAAGGTTGATTTGCAAATTACGGTTGAAGAACTGACCAAAGAAGCCGAGGAAGCCCCGCCCATGACCAAGAAAAAGATTTTGCGGAGGTTAAAGCTTTTCCAGGGCATGGCCAAGGCAAAAATCAGGCCGGAGTGGATGTTTCTTGATGTTTTGCCCGTTTTGCCGCCGGATTTGCGTCCCATGGTGCAGTTGGATGGCGGAAGATACGCCTCGTCTGACTTGAATGATTTATACAGAAGGGTAATCAACAGGAACAACCGCTTGAAATATTTGCAGGAAATTGCCGCTCCTTCCGTTATTGTCAGAAATGAAAAAAGAATGTTGCAGGAAGCGGTTGACGCCTTAATTGACAATGAAATGAGAAAGGGCGTGACCACCACCGCCACCACCGGAGGCAAAAGATTACTGAAATCTTTGGCGGCCATGCTGGCGGGAAAGCAGGGTAGATTCAGGCAAAACTTGTTGGGCAAGCGGGTGGATTATTCTGGCCGGTCGGTCATTGCCGTGGGCCCCGAATTGCATTTTTCCCAGTGCGGATTGCCCAAAACCATGGCCCTGGAAATTTTCAAGCCTTTTGTCATCAAGAAAATTTTGGACAAAGAATTGGCGTACAACATTCGCGGCGCGGCCCGGTTAATTGATGAGAAACTTCCCGAAGTTTGGGCGATTTTAGAAGAAATTGTCAAAGACAAAGTGGTGCTGCTCAACCGAGCGCCAACATTGCACCGACTGGGAATCCAGGCGTTCCATCCCGTATTGACCGAAGGGGAAACCATTAAATTGCACCCGCTGGCTTGCGAGGCCTTTAATGCCGACTTTGATGGTGACCAAATGGCCGTGTATTTGCCGTTGTCTGACGAAGCCCAGAAAGAAGCCCGGGAAATTATGCTTTCTTCGCTTAATTTATTGCGTCCGGCTACAGGGTTGCCGGTCATCGGCCCGTTCCGAGACATTGCGCTGGGATGCTACCTGATGACAAAATTAAAGGAACCCAAAGACGCAAAGTCAGTAAAAATTTATTCCAGCAAATCGGAAGCCATCACTGCCCATGAGCATGGATTTGTGACGCTGAATGAAAAAATAAAAGTGCCCAATCCAAAATCCGATACCCATGAATTAATAGAAACTTGCGTCGGCCGCCTCATTTTAAATTCCAATTTGCCAGATGGTTATCCGTATATTTCAAAATTAATAGACAACAAGGCCTTGAAAGCTTTAATCCGCGACATTATTGAAAAGTATCCCGGTGAAGTTTCCATTAATACGTTGGATAAAATAAAGGCCATGGGTTTTGAATACTGCACGTTGTCGGGCATTAGCTGGGGTATGGATGACTTGATTGTGCCAAAAGAAAAAGAAAAAATGATTGAAGAGGCCGAAAAAGAGGTGGAAAGAATAGAAACCCACTATGAAAAAGGGCTGTTGAGCCACGAGGAAAAGACGTCCCAGAAAATTTTGATTTGGCAGGCGGTCAAAACAAAACTGGAAGCATTGATTAAAACCACCTTGCCAGAAGACGGTCCAGTGCTATCCATTATCAATGCGGGGGCCCGCGCCACCTGGTCTCAGCCTGTGCAGATGGCCGGCATGAAAGGCTTGGTGAACAACCCAGCCGGGGACATTATTGAGTTGCCGGTCAAATCTTCCTTTGCTGAAGGATTTAATGTGCTGGAGTATTTTATTTCCACTCACGGCGCCAGAAAAGGAACTGCCGACACCGCTTTAAGAACATCTTCGGCCGGATACTTGACCCGCCGCTTGATCGATGTAGCCCACGACATGATCACTTCTGAAGAAGACTGCGGAGATAAAAAAGGCATGACCGTTTACAAAAAAGATGCTGATGAAATTGAGCAGGACTTTTCATTCAAGCTGGCCGGCCGGATTTGCGCTCAAGACATTGTCAAAGGCAAAGAGGTGATTGTCAAAAAAGGCGACATTATCACCTGGCACCAGGCAAACCAAATTGCTAAAGAAGAAAGCATTGAAAGCGCGGTGGTGCGCACTCCTTTAAACTGCAAAAGCACCCGGGGTATTTGCCAAAATTGCTACGGCTGGGACCTGGCCAGGAACAGTTTGGTCAAGCTCGGCGAAGCGGTAGGAGTGGTAGCGGCCCAAGCCATTGGCGAGCCTGGCACCCAGCTGACTTTAAGAACTCACCATTTGGGAGGCGTTGCCGGAGCTGGCGACATTACCCAGGGTTTGCCCAGAATTGAAGAAATTTTTGAATCCCGCGCGCCAAAAGGAGAGGCCGTAATGTCCTTGACCGAAGGAAAAGTCATCAGCATTGATGAAGAAACAAGGATCGTAACCATCCAGCCTACAGGAGAAGGAAAAACCAAAAAAGGAGAAAGCACTGGCAAAAAAGCCCTGCCTATTGAATATAAAATTCCTGGGAAAATCGCCATTTTGGTGGCCAAGGGAGATGAAGTCAAAGAAAACCAGCCATTGTGCGGTGGAAACTTGGATTTGAAAAAACTATACCGGTCAGCCGGATTGGAAGAAGCGCAAAAATATATTTTAAAAGAAGTGCAAAGAATTTATGCTTCCCAGGGCGTGGACATCCATGACAAGCACGTGGAAGTGATCATTCAAAAAATGTTTTCCAGGATAAGAATTAAAGAAGGGGGGGATTCCGGCTGGGTGGCAGGAGAAATTATTGAGTGGTCAATTTTCCAGGAGGAAGTTGAGCGTTTGAAAAAGTTAAAGAAAACGCCGCCTATGGGCGTGCAAATCTTGCTGGGAATTTCCGAAGTGGCCTTGGCGTCAGAATCATTCCTGTCAGCCGCTTCTTTCCAACAGACTTCACGGGTCTTGATCAAAGCCGCTTTGGAAGGCAAGGAAGACAAACTGCGCGGTTTGAAAGAAAATGTGATTATCGGAAAACTCATTCCGGTGGGAACGGGATTCAAGCCAAAATAGTGAGTAGTTGGTAGTGAGTAGTAGAGTAGAGCAAAAACCGTCCCGACTTCGGTCGCGGACGGTTTTTTGCTGATTTAAAACTTGCAATAACTAAAAAAGAAATGGTATAATTACTGAATTATCATGGGCAGGAAAGATAAAATACAGAAAAATAACGGCGATAAAAATGAAAAGAAAAAGGAGTCGATTTTGCATGTAAAAACCAAAAAATGGATTAAAGCCATCGTCATGTTTTTGGTTGCAATTATTGTGACCCTTGCCTTCATTGACAAGGCCGGCATGGCCGGCAAAGCCATTGTGGCAACCCTTAAAGTCCTCTTTGGCGACTCAAAAATTACCACTGCCACCCTTATTGTAACTCTTTTCGCCTCTGGATTTGTCTTCTTAAAGTCCCATAAAAAAGTAAAAGTGCTGGCCATTGTACTGGCCATTGTCATCACCGCCGCGGGAGTCGCCGGCATTTCTAACAACCAAAGTTTAAATCAAGACCAAATCGGCCTGGTGGGCTGGATTTCAAAACTGCTGATCAATTTCTTCGGCCTGTTGGTGGCTAATATTGTCTTTGCGGCCGTGATTTTAATCGGCTTGTTTATTTTCCTGCAATTTGTTTGGCAAGACATTATCAAAGAAAAAGAAGATAAAAAACTGGCCGGACAACCCGTAAAAAGCACTGACGCACCCAACTTTAAAATAACCGGCGTGGAAAACCAAAAACCGGAAGAAAAAAAGCTGGCTCCCAAAATTTCTTTATTCAAACAATCAGAAGAAAAAAAACCGGCTGTGGCAACTCTGTCGGCTGTAAACAAGGGCAAGTATTCTCTGCCACCCATTGATTTGCTGAATAAAAATGAAACAGTGCCAACTTCCGGCAACATTAAAGAAAATTCTCTGATCATCAAAAAAACGCTGGAAAATTTCGGCATTCCGGTAGAAATGGCAGAAGTCAATGTGGGTCCGGCTGTAACCCAGTATGCTTTCAAGCCCGCCGAAGGAGTAAAACTTTCCAAAATTACCACGCTGTCAAATAATTTGGCTTTGGCATTGGCGGCTCACCCGATAAGAATTGAAGCTCCAATTCCTGGAAAATCATTGGTGGGGATTGAGGTGCCCAACAAAGTGCGGGCCACGGTGGTTTTGAGGAATTTAATTGCCGATTCCATGTACCAAAATTCAGACGCCGCTTTGCCCATTGCTTTGGGAAAGGATGTTTCCGGCTTGCCCGTGTATACCGATTTGACCGAAATGCCCCACATACTGGTGGCCGGTGCCACGGGGACTGGTAAAACAATTTTTCTTAATTCTTTGATTTTGAGCTTACTCTACAAAAACACGCCTGATGACTTGCGGATAATCATGGTGGACCCAAAGCGCGTGGAATTCCAGCACTACAACGAAATTCCGCATTTGCTGTGCCCGGTCATTTACGACGCAACTAAAACCATCAATGCTTTGCAATGGCTGGTGCGGGAAATGGAAAGGCGCTTTGAAGTATTCTCTGAAATTCCCACCCGCAACATTAAAAGTTATAATGCCAACAAAACGGTGATGGCCGCTGGAACGCTACTGCCCCATATGGTTTTAATCATTGATGAGTTGGCGGATTTAATGGCCGCCAAAGGCAAAGAATTGGAAGCGGGAATTGTGCGGCTTGCCCAAATGGCCCGGGCTACGGGAATCCATTTGGTCCTGGCAACCCAGAGGCCATCAGTTGAAGTCATCACCGGGTTGATCAAGGCTAACATCAGTTCCAGAATAAGTTTTCAAGTGGCCAGCCAGGTTGATTCGCGCACCGTAATTGATACTTCCGGCGCCGAAAAATTGCTTGGACTTGGTGATATGCTTTTTCTGTCCTCTAAAAGCTCAAAAATTACCAGGATTCAGGGCCCCTACACTTCAGAAAAAGAAGTTAAAAAAGTTACCGATTGGCTGGCTGAACAAGCAAAAGTGGTGCAAGAGCCCCAATCGCAGCTTTTGCAAAGCTTGAAAGACTCGCTGGAGCAACAGCAACAGGCGGGTGAAAATGGGGGAGACTTATTTTTTGGCGATGATGACCCGCTATTTGAAGACGTAAAACGGATTGTTTTGGAAACCCAAAAAGCCTCGGCGTCATTTTTACAAAGAAGATTGCGCATTGGCTACTCTCGCGCCGCAAGATTGATTGACATGTTGGAAGACAAAGGCATTGTCGGCCCGGCCGATGGCGCCAAACCTCGGGAAGTCTACGGAGACAAAGGCGGCGGCGCCCAATTAGCAGACATCCCCGGCGGGGGCCTGGACGAATCCGAGGAGTTGCCCAAGCAAAACGACGAAGGCTGGGAAAAAGTGTAAGATATAATTTGCTACGTAGCATGTTACGTAGCAAATTATGATAAAAATATAAATTAATAAATTAAAACCATGGTAAAAAAAGAAAAAAAGGAGCCAGAGAAAAAAATAAATAAAGCCTTGGATTCGGCGGTGAATGAAATTAAAGAGCGTTTTGGCGAGGGGGCGATTATGAAGCTTTCGGAAACCCGGGCAGTTAATGTGGATGCCATTCCCACCGGGTCCATTGCCATGGACATGGCACTGGGCGTGGGCGGCATGCCGCGGGGCAGGATTGTGGAAATTTACGGGGCCGAGTCTTCTGGTAAAACCACCTTGTCTTTGCACATTGTGGCTGAAGCCCAGAAAAAAGGCGGCGTGTGCGCCTACATTGATGCTGAACACGCCATGGACCCCGATTACGCCAAAAGATTAGGTGTCAATACAGACGAACTGCTGATTTCCCAGCCCGATTCCGGCGAAAACGCCCTACAAATTGTGGAAACCTTGGTCAACACCAAAAATGTGGATGTGATTGTGGTTGATTCGGTGGCGGCTCTGACTCCCCAGCGGGAAATCGAGGGGGAAATTGGCGACCAGCACATGGGACTTCAGGCGCGTATGATGTCGCAAGCGTGTCGAAAGCTGTCAGGCATCGCGGCCAAATCCAACACGATGATTATTTTTATCAACCAAACTAGAATGAAAATCGGTATGGTTTTTGGCAATCCAGAAACCACGCCCGGGGGATTGGCTCTGAAATTTTACGCTTCGGTCAGGGTAAATTTGGCCAGAACCGCTCAAATAAAATCAGGAGATGAAATTATAGGTAACCGCGTGAAAGCCAAGGTGGTCAAAAATAAAGTGGCCGCTCCCTTCCGCGTTGCCGAATTTGACATTTATTACAACGAAGGAATTTCCAAATCCGGCGACGCCTTGCGGGCGGGATTGGCCAGCGGCATGATAAAGCAAACCGGCAACACCTTTACCTTTGATGGCGAAAAGATGGCGGTGGGCACGGAAGCGGCCAAAGTATATTTGAAAGAGCACCCCGCCGCCATGGAAAAAATAAAATCGGCAGCCAGCGTGGTGCAACAAGCGTAACTAAGAAAACAGAAAGTAGAAAATAGAAAATAGAACCGAAAAACAGCCCGCGGGCTGTTTTTTGATTTGCAAATTATAGGGTATATGGTAAAATGTAAGTAGCTCATTTCTCTTTTTGAAAGGAATTTACCGTGAAAATCCAGAGCGATTCTTTATGTGTGTTTGTTGAGTTTTCGTATTTTATTCTCGGCCTTATTGAGGACATTATGTCGTTTGATAAGGTTAAGTATAAAAGGGTTCTCTGCAGATTTTGCGGCCGTTCAATGATAATGCGTTCTTGGAAGGATGAGGAGGATTGGTATACAACCGAACACATATGTAAGCCATCAGACATTTTGCTTAAGTAATCCAACGCAAAACAGCCCGCAGGCTGTTTTTATTTTAGATGTAATTTACGGGTTACGGGTTGCTGGTTACGGGTTACTTAGGGGTATACGGCATCATGCCCATTTGGCGGGCGCGCTTGATGGCGGTGGCGATTTTGCGCTGATGGTAGCTGCAAAGCCCAGTCTTTTTGCTGGGCTTTATTTTATAAAAGCCAGACACAAAACGCGACAGCAATTCTGTATTTTTGTAATCCACGTCGTCAATATTTTTTTGGCAGAAGTAGCAAAACATGTGTTTAGAATTTTGAATCTTGTATTTTGTAGCTTGAATTGAATCTTGAATTTGGAATTTACGATTTAATTTTTTATTCTCTATTCAGTATTCTATTCCAGCTTCCAGATACAATATACAGGATTCACGTTAGAATGGGATATCCTTGACATCAATCTCTCCATCCTGGCTTTCCT
>CAYIJR010000030.1:0-7971 GCA_964363825.1 uncultured Candidatus Saccharibacteria bacterium
AAATTAAAAGACTGAAGTTTGAGAAATAACATGGTAAAACCAAAAACAGTTAAAATAAAAAAAGCAGAGCCGGTGGCGGAAAAAATAGCAGAGACAATACTGCCGCCTCCAGTTGAGAAAGAAATGGATGACGCCATGCCTGAAGATTTTCCTTTGGAAAAAGACATTGCTTCAAAGCCAGACCGGTATTTTGAGGCAGTGGGCCGAAGGAAAACCGCCGTGGCAAGAGTGCGCCTTTTTACAAGAGGAGACAAACAATTTTTGGTGAATGGTAAGCCTTACCAGGAGTACTTTTCCCTTGCCCAAGACCAGCAAACCGCCACTGCTTCCATGAGGAAAATGAAATGCTTGGATAAATTCAAAGTAACAGTCATAGTCAAGGGCGGCGGCAGGAATGCGCAGGCGGAAGCAGTCCGCCATGGCACAGCCCGAGTCTTGGTGGATTTTAACAATAACTTTAAAAAGCGTCTAAGAAAAGTCGGGTATTTAACCCGCGACCCAAGAATGCGCGAAAGAAAGAAATTCGGTCTTAAAAGAGCCCGCAAAGCACCGCAGTGGGCCAAACGCTAGTTTGGACCACTGTCACAGATGGGGTCGGGAAGATTGGGTATCTTCCTGTGGAGGAAACTACGAGCCGCAGCGAGTATCAGAAACCGTGGGTTTCTGAGGAGCCTGAAAGGCAACACAGTGAGCCAAACGATAAAACTAAAACCGCCTCTCGGCGGTTTTTGGTTTATACCGTAAATACGTAAGCTTACGTATTTACGGTATATTTAAAAGGACTATGGAATTAATCTTTCTGAAACCAACACCTTGTCCTGGTTAAAAATATACAACGTTTTATCCTGTTGAATGAAAGAGATTTTGATGTTTTCTAAGTCAACTGCGGCGCCATTGGTAAGAGATACCGTTTGCGGCAATTCCACAATGTTGACATGGTCCTGCACATCAATTTCGGAAATAAGTATTTTACTTTGTCCTGCCGAAGCATTTAGCGAAGGAGGATCTCCCAGTTGGAAAATGATGTAGTCGTCGTTGAGCCAATAGGCATCAAGGATAGTTTCTGAAAACCGGTTTAGAAATATCCTTTCATTCAATTGAGAAATATCAGAGTATAAAATTTCGTGGTCATTATAATAAAGCAGCCGCTGGTCATTGGGAGATGATTTAATATCAGTCACTGGACTGTGGAAGTTTTTAAAAGCCTTGGCATCTTGGTCAAATAACAATGCCGTATTATTTTCCTTCAAAAAGATGCGCTGGTTGAAGGCAAAAATCTCGTAGGTGTTCGCAAGATTGATTGTTAATTTTATTTTACTCAATTTTTGCGGATTTTTCCCGGCCAGGTCAGAGCTGTATAAAAATCCGTCAGTCCCCAGCCATGTAATACGGTTGTCTAATACTTTGTAAGCTACAATATTTTTTATCACCGGAATATTTTTTTGGCTGGGCGAAAGATTGGCATTAGCTGGCACATTGGCATAATATAAACCACCGTTTTTGATAGTAAAACTATCAGCGGCCGGCGGATTGAAAGGGGATTGGCTTTTATCAGCCATCACATCAAAAACAATATTTTTCTTGAATAAAAGTACATGCTCTAATTTTGTCACTTCATTTTCTTTGACGGGAAGGGTTTTTTGGTAGTCGTAATATCCATCTTTGGTTATTAAAATAGCGTGCGGTTTTGGCAAAAGATTTTGCACAAAAACCGAGTTGGAAAATAATCCAGTTTTATTTTCAATTTTTGAATCAATAATTACATTAGCGCCCTGGGGCAGAACCCTGACATAAATGCCGCCGGTGGTGACGATTTTGCGGTTTTCAAAATCAACTCGGTACCCAAGCGAGTATAGCAAAATGTAGGGCATGATGACCAAAAACAGCACTGCGGAGACTAAAAGTATCACCCATCTTATCTTCTTTGTCATGAGGCGATAATATCAAAAAATAGCCGATTTTTCAAGGTATTTCTTGAATTCCATTTGCTCTTTGATTGGGTTGAAAGTTTCAAGGGCGATAGTGGCTCCAAAGACAAATTTAGGCAAAGTTTTTAAATAGCCAAAATTTTTCAAGCCGTAAATGGTGTGCATATCAATATTTTTTTTGGGGTCGTAGCCATTTAAGTGGTTGCAGGCGAATAATTTTTTGTCTTTCCTTTCAAAAACATATTCAAAATCTTTGCTCAATTTTTCCATGCCGCATTTAAAGTGGGCTAAATCCACACAGAACCCGCCGATTTTTTCCACATCAACGCTTTTTGAAACAAGATTGTCAAAATTCATCTCCAGGTAGATGTCTTTATAAAAACCTTTCCAGTGTTCTACATCATGGCGCGCAAAATTTTCTTCGTGGCAGGTAAAGTATTTGGTTTTGTAGCGATTTTTTAAAAATTCCAACTCACTTTTTTTCATGTCGTGGCGGATGTGCACCAATGGGATACTTTTAATACTGGATTTTAAAAGTGCCTGGTAAATTTCTTCCCGCTGGTCTTTTTCGTAAAGCTCCAAAAATAAAGCCACTTCTTTGACTTTTAAGTCGTTGATTTCTTTTAATTTGTCCCGCCAGTCTTTCCTCGTTTCACCCGTAATTGACAATAATATATTTGGTTGCATTGGATTATTTTAGCCCAAAATTTTACATAAAAAAAGCCCCTTTGCATTCTTGCAAAGGGGTCCGATGGAGGTTAACATCTAGGCGGTTAACGTGGCCAGGCGTTGTGCTGCGTCATCCTTCTTTTGAAGAAAGGATTTATTTGTGGGATCGAGTTTGCATTGCTCTTCCCATAAACGGACAGATTCCTGTGCCGCATCAACAGCATGGGCTTTCCAGCCGATCTTTTCAAATGCCTGCGATTTCCAGAAGTTTGCCGCGGCGCGGTGATGGAAGTTGGCCTCCGTGCCGTACCGCCTTATAGCGTCGTCCAGGTATTGGGTTGCGCGCTGGAGGTCGCCAGGTCGTTTGGGTTTGGCCAGGAAAAATCTCCCGGCGTTGTGCATGAGGTTTGCCGCATGGACGCTTTCATCTCCGCGGAAAGAAGCGGCAATCCGGTCGACTTCGTCTCCGGTGAGTATGGAGCAATCATCCGCTCGTGCCCGGATAACGAAGGCGTTGGCAACATTGATGTTGGTAGAACCAAGCTCATTCGCGATTTCCATTAGAGCCTCATCGTCAATATGGGCCGGAGCGTAAGCATGCAAATAGGCCATTAACTCTCGGGCCCAAGGCAAGGCTTTTGCTGCAATGGCACAGTTATGTGCTTCCTTGTTCTCTTTGCGGCGGTAGTGGCACCACCCTTTAAGGGTGAGGTAGCGTTGTCCATCTTCGGTTGCCGGATCAATGCTGATATCTTGCAACGCATTGATTACGTCCTGGGTTTGGCCTCGGTCATACATCGCGCGCAGTTCTTCAAAAGTCAACATGTTGCACTCTCCAAATAGGCGAATTGTCAAAACTCGGTTCCAGAACATTTCTGGAACTTCCTGCCAATACAATAGCATTTTTTATAACTGGTGTCAAATATTTGACATTACGGTGCAAATGCAATAATATAACAACATTAAATATGGCAGATAAATTTATCATCAACGGCAATAGGGATTTGGAAGGAGAAATTGAGGTGTACGGATCAAAAAATGCCGCGGGGGCGTGCCTCTCGGCGGTTTTGCTGACTCGCGAAGAATGCATTATTGACAACCTGCCCATGATTATTGATGTCAAAAACCAAATAGAAATTTTAAAAAGTTTGGGAGCTAATGTTGAATACCTTTCAGAAAGGAAAGTAAAATTAAAAGCTGAAAATCTTGATGCTATAAAAATGGACTTGGCAAAGTTTTCAAAAGCCCGGATGTCAGTGGTGCTGGTGGGTGCTTTGCTGGCCAGGTTCAACCACTTTAAGTTTTCTGCGCCGGGCGGAGACAAAATTGGGCTTCGACCCATCCACATCCAATTAAAAGCGCTGGAAAAGTTAGGGGCCAAAATTAAAAAAGAGGGGGATGTGTATCATGTCCAAAGAGAAGAATTAAAAGGCACAGAAATTGTCTTGAGCGAATTCAGCCCGACTGCCACGGAAGCTTTGATGCTGGCGGCGGTGTTAGCCAAAGGGAAAACGGTCATTAAAGGTGCGGCTTCTGAATCATCAGTGCAGGATTTGGGAAGGATGCTTTTGAAAATGGGAGCAAAGATAAAAGGCAACGGCACGCACACTTTGGAAATTGAGGGAGTGGAGGCGTTGCACGGTTGCGAGCACCAAGTTGTTTCTGATCACTTGGAAGCAGGGACATTTATTGTGGCGGGCGCTTTGACACGGGGAAAAGTAGTGGTAAAAAATATAGATTTTGATTTTCTGGATGTCTTTTTAGAAAAGTTGCAAGAAATCGGCATTGTTTTGGAAAAAGGGGATAACCAAGTGACTGTTTTCCATTCGCCGGCTTTAAGTTCCGCCAAAGTGCAGGCTTTGCCGCACCCAGGATTTCCAACCGATTTGCTGCCCATGATGGTTACTATTTTAACGAGAGCGGAAGGCAAGAGTTTGATTCATGATCCGCTGTACGAAGGCCGTTTTGGCTACATGGCGGAATTGAAAAAAATGGGGGCTGATATTGAAGTAGTGGATCCGCACAGGGCTTTTGTTTTTGGTCCCAAGGGCCTGCAGGGCGTAAATGTGAATTCTTTGGATGTGAGGGCCGGTGCCGTATTAATTTTAGCGGCCATTATGGCCGAAGGCCAAACCATCATCAACGACGTATTCCACATTGACCGCGGATACGAAAAAATAGAAGAGCGGCTACAGCGCCTCGGCGCTGACATCAAGCGAATTTCAGCTTAAGCTGAAATTCGCAAATCCCAAACCACAAATCCCAAATCACAAACAAACTCAAATATCAAAATCCAAAATCCAAAACACGTTTTGAATTTAGAAATTAGGGTTTGGATATTGTTTGTAATTTGGTGCTTGTAATTTGTAATTTCAATTTTTATGTTCAACAACAAAATTGCCATTGACCTTGGCACGTGCAATTCATTGGTTTACTTGCGGGGAAAGGGAGTGGTGCTGACCGAACCATCGGTGGTGGCGGTGTCTTTGTCTGACAACCGGATTTTGGCGGTTGGTGAAGCAGCCAAAGAAATGATTGGCAGGACTCCCGCTGACATTAAAGTGTACCGGCCGCTCAAAGACGGTGTTATTGCTGATTACAAAGTGACCCAAGCCATGATGCGCCACTTTATCTCCAAAACCACGCCCAATTTCCGGTTTTTCAAGCCAGAATTGATCATTTCCATACCAGCGGGAATCACCAGCACGGAGCGCAGGGCTGTAATAGAAGCCGCGCTGTCAGCAGGAGCCCGCCAGGCCTACGTTGCCAAAGAGCCTATTTTAGCGGCCATTGGAGCTGGCATTCCCATTAATTCCACGTCCGGCCACATGATTATTGACATTGGCGGGGGCACGTCTGAAGTGGCAGTCATTTCTTTGGGCGGAATTGTGACTTCGCATTCGGTGCGTGTGGCTGGCGACAAAATTGACGCGGCCATCACCGAGTACATTAAGAAAAAATACAACCTGGCCATTGGCACGCAGTCGGCCGAAGAAATAAAAATAAAAATAGGCACGGCTTTGCCCCAGCGCGAGCCGCGGTTTATGGAAATCCAAGGACGCGACTTGATTTTGGGTTTGCCGCGCAACATTAAAATTTCCAGCAACGAAGTATGCGAAGCAATTTCCGATGTCTTGGCCGAAATTGTGCAAGCGGTAAAACAAGTCCTGTCAGAAACCCCGCCCGAGCTTTCCGCCGACATTATGAACAAAGGCATTATCATGGCCGGCGGCGGGGCATTGCTGCCTAAAATCAACGAACTGGTGGCCCAAAGCACCGGCGTGCCGTGCTTTGTGGCTGAAGAGCCCCTGTTCTGCGTCATTAAAGGCACGGGCACGGTTTTGGAACATTTGGAGGAGTATAAGAAGGTGGTGATGTCTAAAAAATAGAATCTTGAATTTTGTATCTTGTATCTTGAATTGAATATTGAGTTTTGAATAAAAAAAAGCGGCCCACCGCGCGCCTGCGCGCCGGGGGCGTAAGGTTTGACCCGGCTTGATTTTGTGTTATAACTGGTGAATTTTTATCCAGCTTTTCTTCAATGCTCTTGAGGCGACTACCGATGCCAATTAGCATGAGCATGATTATCGTAATGAGCATGAGCATGCTCATGCAGATGGACGCAAGACAAGACGATTGATTGTTCATGTGCAGTAGCTCCTTAATATGGGGGACCGAATTTATTTTTAAATTTATCATATATCAAAGTAATTGTCAAGTCTTTTATTGCTCAAATAACTTTGTTAAGATGAATAAAATAAATTGACATGGAGCATCAAAAGCAATGGGAGTTTTTAAAAAATAAATTTGAGGCAAACCAGCTTTCGCATTCTTACATTTTTTCCGGGCCCAAGGAAGCTGATATATTGGCTTTTGCCAAAGAATTTGTGAAATCCCTAAATTGTTTAAAACCCAACATTAAACAAAAGACTTGCCGTGAATGCCAGAATTGTATATTAATAGAAAGAGGCAGTTTTCCGGATTTATTGGCGGTAAAGTCAGAGAATAGCGAGTCATCCATTGAAAATAAAAAAGATATGATGGAAATTGACATTGGCCAAATCCGGCAGGTCAATAATTTTTTGAGCTATAAATCTTATTACGGCGGTTGGAAGTCAGTGATTATAGAAAATGCCGAAAGGATGAATGCGCAAGCCCAGCAAAGTTTTTTAAAGACTCTTGAAGAGCCCAAGGGCAAAACGCTGATTATTCTGGCGTCTTCCAAATCGGAAACCCTTTTGCCCACCATTGTTTCCCGCTGCCAAATAATGAAATTTTTCCCTTCAAAAAAGTACGAGCTTTCACCAGAGCAAAAAGCAATTCTTCAAAATCTACTACCTGTCCTTGGCCATGATTTGGCTGAAAAATTCCTGTTTACCAAAAATGTCAATTTAGAAAATGGCAATGTCCAAAAAATCCTGGAAGTTTTACAACGGCATTTCAGGAATTTATTACTGATAAAAATAGGTGTTGTAAAAGGGGAAGAACCAAGGTATTCTATTGAAAAACTTAAAAAAATATTAGTGCTTATTGAAACCATCAGCCGTCAAGTGGCCACGACCAATTCCAGCCCCAAGCTGGCACTGGAAGTAATATTATTAGAACTATAATCCGAATTGAATCCGAATGATATCCGAATGCCACGAATTAAAAACGTCGTATTCGGAGCATTAGGATAAATTCGTAGATTAGGATTATATTTATGACGTACAAAGAATTTATTGACAACGTAAAACCGGAATTTGAAAAAGCATTCAAATTTTTGGAAGGCGAAATTACCAAAATCAGGACCTCGCATGCTTCGCCGGCGCTGGTGGAAGACATTGAAGTGGATTATTTGGGTGAAAAATATACTATAAAACAGTTGGCGGCTATTTCTTGCCCACAGCCCAACCAAATTGTCATCCAGCCCTGGGACGCTTCGTATATTGAGCCCATTGAAAAAGCCATTTTAAAGTCCGGGTTGGGTATGTCATCGGCGGTTGATAAAAATCTCATACGCTTGAGTTTGCCTTTGCTCACCGAAGAATACCGCCACAATTTGCTGAAAATCTTAAATGAAAAAGCCGAGCAAGCGCGCCAGACCATGCGCCATTGGCGGGAAGACGCCTGGAATAAAATCCAAACCGCCCAAAAAGACAAAAAAATCACCGAAGACGATAAATTCCACGGCAAAGACGAACTGCAAAAACTGATTGACGAATTTGGGAAAAAAATCAAGGAGTTAATTGATAGGAAAAGTAAAGAAGTGGGGTGAAAGATACAAACACCAAGATACAATAACCAAACAAATCCCAATACTCAAATCCCAAAATTCAAACGCGTTATGAATATTGAATATTGTAATTTGAATATTGTTTGGTGATTGTTTCTT
>CAYIJR010000031.1:0-7609 GCA_964363825.1 uncultured Candidatus Saccharibacteria bacterium
ATGCCGGTATCCACATTTCCAGCGTTCACCCTGAGCTAGGATCAAACTCTCAAATTATAGACCGATTGCCGCTGATTTATTGCTGATAATCGCTGATAAAATCAGTGAAAATCAGTTTTAAAATCCGCGGAAATCAGTGGTGTTATGGCCACTGCCAGAACATATTCGAAACAACTTTAAGAATTCAAATTACGCTTACCGCGCAATTTGAAAATCCCCAACATAATCGGTTTCATTATATTGGGATGCATTATTAAGTTATCAATCTGCTTTCCCTGCAATCAATTTCAGAAAAAAATACCCACGAAAATATTTACAGAAATACTTTCGTGGATATTTTACAAAACTATAAGTTTTCTAAAATATGTTTGTTATCTTTTATATTTTAATTATATTACTTAAAATCTGAAATCATAAATCTCAAATTTTAAATCACATTGTCCATTCTATTCCAAATAAATTCAATGTCAATAGGCTATCATGGGCTGTCATGAAATATCGTCTTTTGTATGGTCGCAAGTAATCATTTCTCCTTTGGCGATGCCCCTTAAAGCAATATCCTGTTTTTTAGTAAGATCCTGTACGGTGTTCGGATTCTCGGAGTGGTTTACATATCGTTCCGGCTCTGAGTAAAGATATCGTTGGCCCCAGTGTATATGAGTGAATGTTTTGTCCTCTTGATCGCCGGGTAAATCCTCAAACTCTTTTTCGGTTAATGGTTTTAGGTGATATTGAATCACTGCTTCGCCTTTCTTAAAGTTTCTATTAGCATATACTCCTTTCCCCCATAGATTGCCTTTACCGATAATGACATCTTCCATAAAATTTAACCCTCAATAACCAAACTATTATTATATTCCCATTAGCGTAGTTATTTTGTAGCCTCAAGCAATACCCCCCACAGCCTATTCATACAAATTATTGTGGTTTGCTATAGTTAAAAATAAAACACTGGTCTTATTAATTTGTTCATAAATAGCCCTAATATCGCCGGTAACATTTATACTCCACATATTTTTCATACTACCAGATAGCTTATGGTTGTTTAATATCGGATGAAACGGATTGGTGATAAATATATTTAGCTTCCTATAAAAATGCCCCTGAATCTTTTTTGGAAGTTTTTCAAACTGTTTTTTGAAATGTTTACGAAAACCAACCTGCATATTATTTAGAGGAAAGCATTTTTTTTGCTTCTTCTGCCGATTTTACAAACTTAACCCTCTCTCCCTTGCCGGAATGATACTCTTTACTCAATTTCAATAACTCTCTCTCGATTTCCGGCTTTAATACAGGGTCAAGCGAAACCGAAAACTCACGAGTGCGGATGAACTCGCGCAACTGGGCATTAATGATAGTAGAAAGCGGAACTCCCATTTGAGCGGCAATGTGCTTGGCCTTTTCTTTTTCTACTTTATCCACCTTGATATTTAAAAGGGTTTTCATATTTATGAAGGAGGGAGGAATAAGAAACCGCAGTTTATTACTCCGACCGAGTGATTAAATATATGCTTTGCATATATGTATCTGATGTATATATAATAGTTATAATATTATATTACTCTAGCCAAACCCCATGTCAAGCCCTGTAACACAAAAAGCGTGCTTTTACGCGCTTTTTGTCGCACAATGAGCCGATGGAGGGATTTGCACCCACAACCTATGCTTTACAAAAGCATTGCTCTGCTGTTGAGCTACATCGGCAGGGAATGCTTACTTCTTCTTTTTAATCTGCTTTTCTATTTCCTGCGCCTTTTTCCGTATGCCGTGCAATCTCGTGTCAATTTTTGTTTCAATCCTTAAAATCCACACTTTGATAAAAGAAAGTATTTTGTGCAAAAAAACCTGTTTGTGGAAAAATTTAAAATGGAAGTCTTTTATTCTTTTTTCTATATTCAAGATAAACTCGCTTTTTTTAATGCCATGATGCCCATTCTGGGGCAAAGCAGCCAGGGCTGGAATCTTCTTAAGCAAAATAAAAGCTATGGCTAGGAGCGAAAATAAAAAAATAATAAAGACAATTAATTCAATCATTTTGATATAAGATTTACGATTTGAGATTTAAGATTTTAAACGACGTCCGCAAATCGTAAATCATATATCGTAAATCGTAAATCTTTTAACTTCAATGTTTTCCCCGACTTTGGCGACGGTATCTTCAACCAAGTTTTTTATGGTTTTAGAATCGTCTTTAATCCACGACTGGCTTAACAAGGAAACTGATGCTTTGTACTTTTCCAACTTCCCTTCCACCATTTGTCGCACAATAGAATCAGGCTTTCCCGACCCGGCCGCTTGCTCTTGGTAAATTTTTGTCTCGCCATCCAAAAATTCCGCCGGAATATCATTTTCAGATACAAACAACGGCTTTAAAGCCGTAATTTGCAAGCAAATTTCGTGAGCCAAATTTTTAAAATCCGGCGATTTTGCCACAAAGTCGGATTCGCAGCGTATATCCAATAATACTCCTGTTTTTAAGTTTGGGTGCACGTAAAAATCGATAATTCCCTGGGTAGTCTCCCGGGAAGTTTTCTTGCCCGCCAGTGTTTTGCCCAAAACCCTCAAAATCTCTTTGGCTTTTTCCAAATCGCCATTGGCTTGGTCCAAAGCTTTTTTAATTTCCACAGGCGAAACGCCAGTTTCATCCCTTAATTTTTTAATTTCTTCAATGTTAGCCATAGAAGTCACAGAGGCAGGTCGCGATTTTATTTCAGAAATCGCTCTTTCAAAACCCTCTGTTTTGAATAATTTCCTACACGGGGGCACCGAAGTTCCCAGGTCGAGATTTTCTGCTTTGCAGACAAATCTCGCGACCCTACCCGACCCCCCTCCAGTTGTATTAATGTTAACAATCCTATAATTTAGAAGATAAAATGGTTTCCTGGATTTTTTCTAAAATATATTTAATTGAACTAATCGCGTCGTCATTGCCCGGAATCAGATAATCCACCAGCGTCGGGTCAATGTTAGTGTCCACTACGCCGATTATTTTAATGCCTTTTCTCCTGGCCTCGCGGGCGCAAGTCAAATCCTTTTTAATGTCTAAAATAAGGACGGCTTCCGGCAATTTGGACATATTCCGTATGCCTTCAAATTTGACTTTTAGCGATGCAATTTCCCTGTCAAGATTCAGCCGTTCTTTCTTGGTGTACTTTTCAAATTCACCGGCCATTTTTTTGTTTTCCAAATCTTTAAAATATGCTACGCGTTTTGAAATGGTTTCAAAGTTAGTGAATGTCCCGCCCAGCCAGCGCTCCGTCACATACGGCATGCCACAGGCTTCGGCCGCGCTTTTTACCAATGCCTTCACTTGGATTTTAGTTCCAACAAAAAGGATGGTTTTGCCTTCGGCCGCCAAACTGGCAATGAACTTTAAAGCTCCTTCAAATTCCTTGGCGGTTTTTTCCAAGTCAATCATGTGGACATTATTTTTAATGCCCGAAACATAGGGTTTCATTTTTGGGTGCAGTTTGGAAACCGTGTGCCCGAAATTCACGCCCGCTTTGGTCATTTCTTCCACATTTAAATTTATTTTAACATCATTGGCCATATTACTTTGAATCTTGAATTTAGTATTTAGTAGCTTGAATGGAATGGCGAATTTAGAATTTAGTATTCTTTATTCCGTGTTCCATTCCAAATTCAAGATACGAGATTCTATATTCTATTTCGGCTTACGTACTTTTAACTTTTTTACTTTCGGTTTGTCGCTTTTCTTTGATGCCCGGTCTTTGAATTTCTGCACCCTGCCTAAGGTATCCAAAACTTTTTCCTTTTTAGTGTAAAAAGGATGGCACTGGGCGCAAATTTCCGTTTCTATGAATTCTTTCGTTGAACCAACAAAAAACGTGTTGCCACAGGCACACTTGACGGAAGCTTTTGGAAAGTAAATTGGATGCACGTCAGCTTTCATGCTGTTTATATTAACAAACTATTAAAATAAAGGCAATACTCTGCGCAAAAAAATGCGGGTGGCTTTGCCAACCGCATTATGTTTTTTAAGCTTCATTGGCAGCAACTATAACATTGTGCCATGGAGAATTTTCAAATCCGACAGGCAATGTGCGCACTAATTTCATATCCGTGCAATGAAAACTTTTTTTCCGCCATTCCCGGTAATGCAATTTTGCAGCAGTATCGTAGGTTTGTAGAGTGGCTTCATCATCGGGGTCGTCAAAAACTCTGTAAAGTTCTTGTTGGCAGGGTTCGCCATTGATATTCCTGAAAAACAATCTGTAAGTAATCATATTTGCCTCTTTTTAAGGTGCTGTTTCCAAAAACTGACATTTATGATATATTAGCTCAATATTATGGAAAATCAAGAGAAACAATCAGTAATTGTTGAAATCCGGGCTGGGACCGGCGGGGACGAGGCGGGGCTTTTTGTGCGCGACTTGTACCGGATGTATTCAAAATATGCCACCTCGCAAGGCTGGGGCCAAAAAATGTTGGACTCCAACCAGTCTGACATTGGTGGATATAAAGAAATTGTCTTTGAATTCACGGGACCTTTAGTCTTTGACTTGATGCAATACGAAAGCGGAGTACATCGTGTCCAACGTATCCCAAAAACAGAAAAACAGGGCCGGGTGCATACTTCAACGGTTACTATTGCCGTATTGGAAAAACCTAAAAAAATGGATATTAATATAAATACCAGAGACCTTAGAATAGACACGTACAGATCTTCAGGAGCGGGCGGCCAATACGTCAACAAAACAGAATCGGCCATACGCATCACCCACTTGCCTTCCGGCATTGTGGTAACTTCACAGACAGAAAGGAGCCAACTGCAAAATAAAGAAAACGCCATGAATATTTTGGCGGCACGGTTGTTGCAAGCCCAGCAGGAAGCCGATGTTTCAAAATTAACCCAAGCGCGCCGGGAGCAGATCGGCTGGGCTAAGCGCGCCGAAAAAACCCGCACATATAATTACCCTCAAAACCGCATTACCGACCATCGCATCGGAAAAAGCTGGCACGACTTAGAAAGCATTGTGGAAGGAAAAATGGAGCCAATTTTCAAGGCATTCAGTAAAATTAAAAGTGAGTAGTTTGTAGTTGGTAATGAGTAGAATAAAAATCCGCAGCCTAACCGCGGATTTTTTTATTTTAATCATATACCATACTTTTCAAAGCTTTGGAAAGTATGATATATAGGATTTTTTGTATGAGAAAAGCCGATGGTACTTCTCTCGGAAAGGGTGAACAAGCCCCCCAGGCAGAGTTTCACATCGGCTTATGGTTTGAAGAATTGACAGACAAGCGGCCATAAAAGGACTTTACCGATTGCCCGTCAATTATGAAGAGCAAAATTTCTCCGGAAGAGGATGCACAAACTCTTCCGGAGCCACAAATTGTTTGGTTTCGTTCGAGTTGGTAGGTCAAACCCGAACTATCCGCTTGCGGCTTTCTTACGACCTCAAAAATGCAAACGGAAAAACTTTGAGGTTCCGACGCCATTTTTGCGCTAACGCGCTGGTTTAGAGTCCTCGAGGACTCATTCGGTTCGCCGGATAACCAAAACCCTCTATATCTAATTTAGCATATTAACAAAACCCCGTCAAGCCCCATCGTGTTAAAACTAAAAGCGAAGCACCGCTACCCTCCGATTGCCTTAATATCCGCCTCGTACTGGTTGGCAATACTGATGACGGAATTACCGTAAAAACGATCGTACTTTGAACAACTGTTGCCGCAATAATACTTCATGGCCGCGTTAAATTCACTGGTTTTTGCTCCATTATCTTTTAAAAGCAAACCCGTTGCCAAAAAGGCATCTCTTATATCCCATGGGTCCGAAGTTTTACCGGTAATATCTGACACCTTTTTACCATACCCCGCATTAACCCATGTTGAAGGAATAAATTGGCTTGGCCCCATAGCCCCTCCCCAACCGTATGGCGCGCCATTGTAATAAATGACACAAGAAACCGGCGTTGACAAAGCATCTCTGGCCAATCCCTTGCCTTTATTGATACTGTCTATGAGTGTCAGGAAAACCTGCACGTCTCTTTTCGGGCTCATGGTTTTTGGGGAAAAGGCCCCGGTTTTTATTTTCACCCCATCACCCGTTTGTGTGTTTTTCAAGTAGCACTGGCCGACATTTTTACCCAAATTTGACTCTTGGGTCAAAATAGCTAAAATAAGGGCGGCTCTGACGCCCGTCACCCCGGACACATATTTTGCAATGGCATAAGCTTCTTCAAAGTTTGGCGCATCTGAAACGCCCAGCAAGTCAAAAATCCTGGACTTAATAGCCGAACCTTTTTTTTGGGCTTCCTGCTGGTCCTTTAACTGCTGCTGGTATTGGGTTTCAGTAAGCTTTAAATATCCTTCCTGTTGTTTTTTATTCTGCTCGTTTTCTTTTTTTTGCAAGTTTTGGATCTGCAAAGTTTTTTGCAACTGGCCTTTTTCGGTTTCCTGCTTTTCTTTTTGATTTTCCAAATAATATTTGAGGTTGGATGTGCTTTCCAGCAAGTCTGAAACTTTGGCGCTTAAATTCTCCAAATACGCCACATTACTGAAAAAATCAGACAAACTGCCTTCTAATAAAATAATAAAGGAAGGTTTTTGGTCTTGTTCATACATTTCTCTTAATATCGTAATAATCTGGCTTTGAGAACTTTCGATTTTTAAAGTCGTGCTGTTGATAGAGGATTGGGTATCGTTTATTTGTATATTTAAATCTTTTACCATAAGCGTCCCCTGTTTTATCTGGGCTTCCAAGCCGGTGATTTTTTTCCTTAAGGAGGAAACGGCGTTTTGCAAAGTGTTTTTCTGCTGGGTGGTTTTAGTAATGTCCTTGGCAATTTCAGCTGATTGCTGGTCGTAATAATTAGCGCATTTTTGCAGACTGGCTTGGCATTCGGCGGCGCTGACATTCTGGCAAGAGTTTTCGGTATTTAAAAGCTGCTGGCAGATAGCCTCTAAGTCTTCGGCAAAAACAAAAATAGGTACTACTAAAAATAACAACGACAGTAAAGATAATTTGATAAATTTTATATCCATATTTTCTTAGGGGTGTGGGACTCGAACAGAATCAGCTTGAAGAAGCTAAAAAATGAGATGATTTCAAGGCACGACGAGGAAGCATAGCCCGTGCGCTACGCTGACGAAGTCGTAACGCAGAAATCAGCCATTTTTTGGCTTCCCTCGGGCTCTCGTATATTGCTTATCTTCTGCGTTTTCGGAGCTCAACGATGCTTTGGCATCGTTTCACTCCTCAATCCTTGAATACAAGCAATATACGAGAGCTCAATTGATTCTGTTCGAGACCCACACCCCTATTATGAACAATTTAAAAAGCCCTGTCAAATATTTATTTGACAGGGCTTTTTGGTAAGTTATATTATTTTTTTTCTTCTTTTGGCGCCGGCGCGGGTTCTTTTACTTCTTCAACAATATCTTCTTGCCTTTTCTCCTTTTCCACTTTTTCAATATCTTCAACATTTTCTGTAATTTCAGCGGCCAGTTCTTCTTCAATTTTTCTTGGGGCCAATACAGATGCCACTATTTCCTCCGGGTTTTTTAATACAATCACCTCTTTTGGCAAAACTAAATCTTTCACTAAAATATGGTCTTCAAAGGTTTTTAAAGATTCAATGTT
>CAYIJR010000032.1:0-3540 GCA_964363825.1 uncultured Candidatus Saccharibacteria bacterium
ATTGCCAGCAAAGCGTGATAAAACTGACCGCTGACCAATACAAAGTTACCATGGCCAAGAGATGCAAAAATACATCCCGCGGCAAATTTCTTTTAGGCACTATATTTTGATTTGCAATATCGTTTTCCATATTTTTATTTTTTTTAATTATAAAACTATTTTGAAGATGACAATGCAACTTTTATGCCCAGCGCAATTAAAACTATGCCAAAAAATCTTTCAAGATAATGCTGGATGGATGCAAACTTTTTTCTAATAATATTATGCGACAAAATAGTGGCAACAAAAGCAAACCACAAGAATGTTGCTATCGACATTTCCAAGCCATATAAAACTTGGATTGTTTTGGGCGTATGCGCATTAATAACTTGGGTAAACAAGGCAAAGAAAAATAAGGTGGCTTTTGGATTTAAAACATTGGTCAAAAATCCCATGCGAATAGCTGCCCATTTTCCCATGTCGTTTTGTTTTTCAACAGCAGTATTTTGCACATGCAAGGGTTTTGCTCCTAAGCATTTAAAACCAATGTATATTAAATACCCCGCTCCAATGAATTTTAAAACCGAAAAAAGCAAAATGGATTGTGAAATAATCAGTCCGATTCCTACAAGCGAATAGGTGACATGCACTAAAATCCCAAGCCCCAAACCAATAGCTGAATACAAGCCGACTTTTCTGGAGTACACCAAGCTATTCCTACTAATCATCACAAAATCCGGCCCTGGGCTCATGACAGCCAGTAAGTGGATTGCCGCAACGGCTAAAAATTCTGGAAGGAAATTCATATATGTTATTTTACCACGTTTTTAGTAAGATACCACCTCTTCTTCGCCGTTTTCTGAAATCTCTTCGGCGTCTTCTTCCTGCAAAAACCCGCCGGCCTGCAAGTTCCATAACTTTTTATACAAACTGTTTTCATTAGCCAGCAATTCGCTGTGACTGCCCTGCTCAATAATTTTTCCGCCGTCTATTACAATAATCCTGTCCATTTTTTGGATTGTGGATAACCTGTGAGCAATTACAATAGTCGTTTTGTCAGTCATCAATGTGTTCAAGGCGTCTTGGATCAGCATTTCTGAATGCGAATCCAAACTTGAAGTGGCCTCATCTAAAACCAAAATCGGCGCATTTTTTAAAATGGCGCGGGCTATGGCAACCCGCTGGCGCTCACCTCCAGATAATTTGACGCCGCGTTCACCAACATAGGTGCCAAAACCAAATGGCAAGTCTTTGGTGAATTCATCGCAGTGGGCGAGTGTCGCCGCTTTTTCAATTTCTTCTTTACTGGCATCACGCTTTCCATAAGCAATGTTGTCGGCCAGCGTACGGTGGAATAAAATCGTGTCTTGGGGCACCATGGAAATACTTTTGCGCAGACTTTCTTGGGTTATTTTTTGAATGTCTTGCCCGTCAATTAAAATTTCCCCCGCAGTTGGCACATACAGCCGCAACAATAATTTTACAAAGGTGGTTTTGCCAGCTCCCGACGGGCCGATCAGCGCCACTTTTTCACCGGGCTTGATAATTAAATTAATATCTTCCAAAATTTTCCGGGTTTCGTGAAAATTAAAGCTCAAATTCTTAAATTCAATTTCGCCTTTTTCAACTGTTAGCTCTTTTGCGTTTGGAACATCTTTTATTTCATGGGGTAGCAGTAAAATTTCCACCATTTCTTTGGCATCGGCATAAGCCTGGTACATGTCTCGCACAATCCTGGTAAAACCCCACAGCTGGTCAATTAAAGTCCCGGCGTAAGATTGAAGTAATACGAACACGCCAACGGTAATAATACCCATGCCCCAGTATTTAATAGCAAAATAAAATAGTACAAACTCAATGCCGAAAGAAAGGGCGCTTTGCACCGCGTTAATAATTGCGTCCAAATTCCAGGTAAAACGGGTAAGCTTGGCCTGTTCGCTGGTTACATTTTTATAGCCTTTCTTCTCGTTGGCAGTACCATTAAAAAGGGTGACGGTGTTTTGGTTGGTAATTGTATAAGCCAAATACCCCGTGGCTTTTGAATCAATTTCAGCCGCTTTGATATCATACTTTAATTTCCAGCGGGAGAATAAAATATTGAAGAAAAGAAAAACAGCAATCCATAAAAACACAATCACATCAATCCAGACGTTAATGAAAAACAGTACTATAAGAATGCCGCACATTTTAACCAAGAGCGGCAAAATATTCCAGATGACATTGTCAAACAGGCGCTCAAAAGCCCGGCCAAACCGGTTGACCCTTTGCACTAATGACCCGACGAAGTTATTAGTGAAAAAACCGTAAGAATGTTCTATTAAGTGGTTGTAAGCCTGCTGTTTTAAGTTGGCCATGGTCATGGGTTGGTAGATGTTGTTGGCAAACTCGGCAATGCGCGAAAACAACCAAGCCAAACCATGGAGTAATCCAATGTATATGATAATCCGTAGAAGAATTGGAGTGACCAGCAGTATGTTGCCGCCGCCGCTAAAAATCACATCAAAAAAATGTTTATAAAACAACGGCGTAATAATATAAACCGAGTTATATAAAATGATGCCTAAAACCAACACCAACAGTTTCCACTTTTGCGGTTTCATGCCGCGCCAAAAAGCCCCGAGGACATCGGAGAGCGTTACTTTTGGATAAACAATGTTACTTTGCTGTTTTTGCGAAGGCATAAAGTAATTTTTTGGTCTTTTGGGTCTTTGTTAAAAAAATCGATAGTTCAAGAAAAAAGCCCTTGATGTAATTTTGGGCTATTTTCAAAGCAGTTAAATTCTTTTTAAAATTTCCAAATACTCTGCGGCATCTATTTTTAAAATTCTCAAATTATTCCTGATAATAAATACTGGCAACTCGCTTTCTCTGGGAATAACTATTGGTCTTTTTAAATCTTTTCTCCAATAAATCCTGTGGTCGCTTTTTTCACGCTCAAAACTGCATCCAGTGAAGAAAAGAAACTTTTCAAACTTTTTCCAATGAATAGGTTTAATGCCTGCCATACTAATAAGACAATCTGACAATTTGTGATTCATTGGAAATCACAATCGGCGGGTTCCATTTTTCATGAATTTTCTGCCACCCTAACTCCATTAAAACTTCTTGTGCAGTTCCTTTTTTAAAAATTTCTTCAAAAAAAAGATGGACTATTTCATCAAATCGTTTTTTTGTTTGGTCAAAGGTATTGCCCGAGGTAGACAAATCCAGCGCTGGGGTATAAGCGATATATTTTTTTCCTTCCCGTAAAATAGATACCGGAAGACTAAATTCTAACATTGTTTTTTTCATGAGTTAATAATAGCAAAAAACACGCGTAAGTCAAGTTTTTCCCCACGGTGTCCGAAGCTGCTTGTAGTAGATTCTAACTTTTTCTAACAAAGACCACAAAATAGCTTTCAATGAATATAATTTGCTACGCAACATGCTACGGAGCATGGTACAGAGTAAATATTATTTTGTGGACCCGGGGAGAATCGCCGCCCAAATTTTACTTGGGCGAGCCTCGGCGCGCAGGAAGGGGGGGGGGGCGCACCCCACGCCCATTAACCCCAACATTTT
>CAYIJR010000032.1:3550-7288 GCA_964363825.1 uncultured Candidatus Saccharibacteria bacterium
CAAATGAGCTACGGAGCCTCGTCAGGCGAGCCTCGCCCATCTTCGATGGGCGGGGCCCCAAACTCCGGCAATGTCCCGATAGCTTTGGTGGACCCGGGGAGAATTGAACTCCCACCTCCACAATGCGAATGTGATGTCATGCCGTTAGACCACGGGCCCACCAAAACTATCGAGGATCCTCGTATGGCAAATTTATAGTATAAATTTTCCATCGGGACGAATGCCGCGTCTTACCACTGGACTACAGGCCCAAGCCGCGGCGCACTTTTGCGCGCCGCGGAATTTTCAATAAATTTAATTAAAGAGTTCCGAAATTTTTTCAGTTCCATAGTAATAAATAGTCTTTCCAACTTTTTTTGAATTAACGAATTTCATATCTTCTAATTTTTTAAGGTCTTTCATGGCAGTAATTCGAGAAGTCTCATTGATCTTCATATGAGTTTTTATAGAAGTAGTCGCATCTTTATTTTTGTAGTAATACCTTAAAAGTTGAATCTGCCTATCATTCAATTTATATTTGCCCCTTGATAATTTAGCCATGTAGGCATTTTCCTTCCACTTCCTTTCTGCATATACATCAAACTCTTCTATAGCTTGAATTATTTTATCGACATTGTATGCAATAAAATAAGTTAAATCATTATCATCTTGTTCGCTAAAAACATAAGCATTACCATATTGGCCTGGGGAATTTTTAATAACTTTTGATAATGGAATATAACCAAAAGCCCAATACTTTTCCCGAAGCAAATACCAATAAAAAAGCGCACGAGCTATCCTGCCATTCCCGTCAACGAAAGGATGTAAATAGCCAATCCAAAAATGTAGCATTATCGCTTTAATTACGGGATGGACAAATTCAAAATCTTTTAATTCATTATTGGCATAATTAATGAATTTTTTTATTTCTTTTTTAACAAATTCTGCCTTGGGCGGGATATGAGATATTTCACCTATGCCATCACCAACAATGATGTCATCTTTATCATTCCTGTATCTCCCAGTTTCAGGTTCATTTAAAACGTTTTTTGTTAATACTCTGTGCAAAAACAATAAAATATCTTCACTTAATTCTTTATTTTTTAGCTCATCTTCTATCAGTCTCATAGCCTCGTAGTTATTAACAATCATCTGTTCATCTTTGTTTTTGGGTTTCCTTTTTTCTAAAAGTATTTGTTTGGCAACTTTACGAGTAGTATGCGCACCCTCAAGTTGAGAAGATGCAATAGCTTCTTCCATAACTCCGCGGCTAAGCAAGCGGTGTTGAAATTCATCATCCAATTGGTTGCCTGATAAAAATAAATTGCCGCCAAGCCGCATATCTACATCGTGCAAAAATTGACTCAATCCAGGCAAAAATGATGTCCAACTAAATGGCTTGCCTTTTTCATCAAGAATAACAGAAACCCTTTTGTTAATACTGCGTACCAGTTTTATTACTGCCCATAATTCTATAGGATTAACACCGTTTGGCATTTGCCAGTGCTTTATTTTTTCCCAGTGAGCATAAGGAGATAGAGATTTTTGAATCATCTCCTGAACACTTTTATTTTGGAAAAGCTCTGCAATTTTTTTATTATCTATCGTTGAAAGATTAGGATTTTCTATTTTTTTAAGCATATATGTGTAAAGTGTATATACGTTATTTATATGTTATATACGCGTTAGTTCATTAAAAAACTCAAATATATCATATGTATAGTGTATACATAAAGTATACACGTTATATACATATTGTCAAACATCTGTTGCTCCATCTCCTTTGCGGGTAGTTCTTATCTGCGTTTCTAAGCATTATTCGTTTATAGCCCCGTGCCAATCTACGCCAAACATAGATTATTCAATCCTGTCAAAGGTAAAAAAGTGAAGTTTTGAAACCGGAATGCCATAGCGCTCTTCAATAATAAACCGCGCACTTTTAAAAACAACATTCTTCCAATCAAGTTCTAATATCGCGGCAACTTTCTTTAAATCTTCTTCACTCTGGCCTTCCAGCTCAACATAGGTTGGGATTGACGGCCACGTATCAATATCAATAATCACGCCGTCTAGTTTGAATGTATGCCGTTTTTTCTCTTGCTCGCGAAAAGCGACCAATCCAATTTCCTCCAAAAATTCTTTTGTTTTTTCGACATCAGAAACCTCCAGCTCGATTTCTTTTGTACCCGTTGCCGAATCTTCTTCGTGGTGCTTAAAGGAAAGCAATACTGCTTTTTTGGTTTGGCGAATACGTACAAACTTTTTTACTTCATAAATCCATTTTGATTCTTTGTCATAAAAAATAATCTCGCGCAAAAAGTCTTCTCCTAAATCTTCGGCTCCTTTTTCGTGCAACTTTTTTAAAAACTCTGGATAATTTATTTCCAAAAATCTTACCTCAATTTCTCGGTTTTTATTTTCTGTATTGTTCATAATTTTTGTCCGGGTGCTGGAAATCGAATCCAAGCATCAGACTCCCGAAGTCTGCGTACTACCACTATACGACACCCGGTTGTTATTTAATAAAATTCCTTTGGCTTAAACCTCAAATGGCTTAAACCTCAAAGCGAGGGATTGCTGGCAAAAGAGCACCTCGGAGCCCCGCCCTTTGTGGCGAGGCGAGAGTTAGGCGCGGCTAAAATTATGCGAAGCATATTATTTTAGACGACGCCGCGCTCTTTTGCAAGCAATCCCGAGCGACCCTACACCCAATACCTTTGCTTCGTCATTTTGTCCTCTTTCATTTGGACTTCTTGTTTTTCTTCCTTTGATTTTTCGGCTAAATCTTTCAGCTTTTTTTCATGCACGGCGCCCAAATTTTTAATTTCTTTCTCCAAAAATGCCTTGGTGTTTTTCTTTGGGTCATCTAACACATATCCCAATAGGACATCCAAAATTTGTCCTATCCTAGGTCCTGGTTCAATTTTCAAAATTTCCATCACGTCTTTGCCATTAACCTTGAGCATTTTGACAGAAATGGGGTCTTTGGAAACTTTATCAATAATATATTTTAAGTGACGCAGCTTATATGGCTCGGCTTTAGGAACGCCGCTGCCAATCCGGTCGGCTTCTCGTAGTTGCAATAATTCTGGCATATTTTCCGGTCCCATGTTCCGCATTAATCGCCTCACCGAAGACTCCGAAACCTCGTCAACGTTGTAGTAAAACATGTGGTATTGTATTAGTTTTACCACTTTTTCAACCTCTTTTTTGGAAAATTTCAGGCGGTTTAAAATCTGGAAAGCCATTTTGGCTCCAATCACTTCATGATTGTAAAACGTGGAATTGACGCCTTGGCCGACTTTGGCCCTGGGTTTGCCAATGTCATGGAAAAGCGCGGCCAAACGCACCTCTAAATTAAACTTTTTCTTGGCCGCATACTCTAAAGCTTTTAAAGCATGCTGGTAACAGTCATAAATGTGATGCTTGTTTTGGCCCACGCCATAATTTTCCAGCAATTCGGGAATAATAAATTTTAAAAGGTTAAGCTCTCTTAATAATTCAATTCCATCAGCTGCTTTGTCTGACATAATAATTTTTACCAATTCGTCCCGCACTCTTTCTTTAGAAATGGTTTCAATCCATAAGCTGTTTTTCTTGATCGCTTTGGCCGTTTTTTCTTCTATTTTAAAATCCAAAGCTGTTGCCAGCCGCACCGCCCGCAGCATCCGCAAAGCATCTTCATTAAACCTTTCTTCTGGATTGCCCACCGTTTTAATTAGCTTTATTTTTAAATCTTTCTGCCCGCCAAATAAATCA
>CAYIJR010000033.1:0-6916 GCA_964363825.1 uncultured Candidatus Saccharibacteria bacterium
TTAATAATATTTTTAAGAATTCTGCCATTAAAAATTAATACCGACATAAATCCCGGATCTGCAGTATACATCCCCATAACATCTTTTTTATCTATCATGAATATTTCCGGTTTTAACTTATCAACCGTATTGCAGCAAATTATTTTTTTCCCGTTTTTCTTATCAATGAAATATTCTTCTCTTCTGACAAAAATTAACCCAGTTTTTTCAATTGAACTTTTTTTAATTAATTTGATAATTTCGTCCAATCCGCCATATTTAACCAAATCGTCGTCTCCAAAAGTCCAAATAAATTCTCCAACTGCCAATTCTATCGCTTTAAGTATATTTCTATCATAGCCTAAGTTTTTTTCATTCTCATGATATGTTATCAAATCTGGATAGGCATCCTTAAAGCTCATGATTATTTCGCGAGTAGTATCACTTGAAGCATTGTTAGAAATACATATTTCAACCAGCCCCCCCAATGCTTTTGCTTGGGGCACAACCTGGCGCAAGAGATTTTTTAAAAATCCTGCTCTGTTATAAGTAGGGATAGCAATACTTAATAAAGGTTTTTTGGGCATGTTCATATAGGCGCTATTTAGGACTTATGTGTTTTGTCTTAAGAAATTTTTCAAATAATTTTTTCAAAAAATCTAACTGTTGCTTGCCAATTCCATGATGGCACCCTATGAGAAAAGCATTTTGCATGATAGCATCTGCCACAGGATAACCCTTTTTACTTCGCCTTGCTAATATATTTTTAAAACCCGGTTGCCGCAGTATATTCCCCGTAAATACCGGCCTTGTTTGCACTCCATGTTTCTCTAAATATGCTACTATTTCGTAGCGGGAAATCGGCGCCCCTTGGCGAATCATGAGAGGAAAAGCAAGCCAAGCGGTATTGGCGCCGGGTAATTCTTCGGGTAAAACAAAAATATCTTCATACTTTTTAAAGTATGCTCTCAAGGTTTGGAAATTTTGCTGTCGTATCTTTCTAAACTCATTGAGCTTTTTAAGTTGCGCCAAACCGAAAGCCGCCTCAAGTTCGTTGGGAAGAAAGTTGTATCCGATTTCCTCAAATAAAAACTTAGCATCGTACGGCTGGCCCTGTATATGATATTTAAATCGCTTGGCAACATCTTCTGAACTTATCATAGAAGAAATTCTGCCCCACCCGCGCAAAATGACCGCTCGGCGGTTCCATTCTGCTTTATTGACACATATCATGCCTCCATTTCCTGCCGCGGTAATAATATGAGACCCATAAAAGCTCGTAATGGAAATATCAGAAAAACTCCCTGTGGGTTTCCCATGAAACGTTCCGCCGAGCGTATCGCACGAATCTTCTAAAAAGTATAGTTTATATTTTTTGGCGATGGCGCGCAAACGAGGCAGGTCCGGAAGATTTCCAATAAGCGAAGGGATGACTAATGCTTTCGTTTTTTTTGTAATCATTTCCTCAATTTTATTGACATCAATCTGATACGTCCCTTGGAGCGCGTCAACAAATGCCGGCACGACCCCTTGTTGAACAAAAGGAGCTATGGTGGTGGAAAAGGTTAAGACTGGCGTGATTATTTCCGAACCCTTTGGCAATGAAAGAAGCCTTGCTGCAATCGTATTCGCCGAAGAACCGGAATTTACCATAACACCATTTTTTTTACCGAAAAGCGCCGCTACGCGCGACTCAAACTCGCGCACATTCACCCCCATAGCTGTGGCATGACTTTTGAGCACACCGGTGACTGCCTTTAATTCTTCTTCGCCGTGTACTGCTTTTGCGTAGGTTATTTTGTAGCGATTTTTCATATTATTTAACAGGTCTAATGTTGGCTTCTATAATATTCAGCCAATTTTCCAATGCCTTCTTCAAGAGAAGTCAAATTAATATTAATTTCCTGGCTTAGTCGGCTTGTGTCGGCGGTATATTCTTTTCCCATGCCATGTTCTTGTACGATTATTTCTTCCTTGCGCCCCATAATCTTTTTTACTAAAGATGATAGTGTGATTAAATCTATGCGAATTCCGGACGCTGCATTATAAAACTTGTGTTTGTTTTTATTTAAAATAAAAAAATCTATTATTTTTACTAAATCGTCCACACATAAATAATCAAAATAAACATTTTTACGAATGATAATCGGTTTTTGGTTGAGGGCGTTTATTATGGCATTAGAAATAAAACGGGCGCGTTGCTCATACTTCCCATATACGCCGAAGCAACGCAAATTGATGATATTGTCTGATTGCTCTATATATTTTGAGCAAATATATTTGGCAAAACCGTAGCTATCCGTTGGAATGCGCTCGCCAAACTTATCTTCAGTAATGAAAATAATATCTCGATGCTTATCATATTCGGCTCCACTGCCCAAAAAAATCATTTCTTGATGCGGTTTCAGCTGTTGAACAAGGTTAAAAAACATCCGGATATTTTTAACAGAAATTGCATTGGGTTTTTCTGACGCATTATATTCGCCGATATTAGCTGCATGTATAACAACATCAAAATTCTGATTTTTAAAAAAACTCTCGACGGATAATCCGTCAAGTAAATTCAGATCTTCTTCTGGGGGCGCAGAAATATCGTACTTTGATGAAAGGTACTCAATAATATTCCTGCCAATAAATCCCGATCCCCCTGTTAATAAAATATTTTTCTTTCGGCCGGCTGACATGTAACTGAAAATTATTCTTAAGACCTAATGCGTAAAGATTTCCGTAACGAAAATTGAAAATTTCGTGCGGGGAAGTTGGAAAATTGGCAAGGTTTACCTAAAGGATAAGCCGCAAAGATTTTACAAATTTCCCGCCGAAAGGTTCAATTTGCAGTAGGAAAATCTTTACGCATTAGGTCTTTAATTAATTTTTCCACATTTTGGAAGATTTCAATATATTCAATTCTTCCGGTTTTATTGGGTAAGTATAATCAAGTCCCGGAAATAGACGCGAACGCACTTCTTCTATGTATTTGGCAATGGCCAAAACTGCCATCATTTGCATGCCGTCTTTACGGTGTTCGCGACCCAACAACCGCAAGTCTCCAGCCTGGGACAGATATTGTTCAAAATCTTTTAAAATTTCCGGCACGTAACATTTGGCAAACCATGGTCGAAATATATGATAAAAACCCATCAAATCATGCATAATAATAAGCTGTCCATCCGTTGAGCCGCCGGCGCCAATGCCATAGACAGGGATTTTTAATTGCCGCACAATTTGTCCGGCCGATTCGTTAGGCATAGCTTCCAGTAAAATACCAAATACGCCTGCTTCCTGAAGGACCAGAGCATCTTTTAAGGTTTCTTCAAAGCTTTCTACATTTTTACCTTGGACCCTATATCCTCCAAAGCTTGCCGTGCTTTGGGGCGTTAAACCCAGGTGCCCCATAACCAAAATTCCGGCATCAACCATGGCTTTAACTTTATCTTTCACGCGCCCTCCGCCTTCGCATTTGACAGCATCGCATTCTGCTTCTTTAATAAAACGCATGGCATTGCGGACAGCGTCTTCCGGACTCGCTTCATATGAACCCTGTGGCATGTCGCCGATAATAAAAGTATTTGGCGCCCCTTTCCGTACGGCTTTGGCCAAAGTAATCATTTCGTCCATGGTAACGGGATTGGTGGTTTTGTATCCCAACTGGACCATGCCTCCGCTGTCTCCCACTAATATCATATCAATGCCGGCCTGTTCGGCCGCGTAAGCAAAGGGCATGTCGTAGGCCGTAATCCACGTCAGCGGCATTTGCTGGCCCTTCATTTTTTGCATTTCCAAAATGGAAAGCTTGTTTTTTCTTGGTAATATGTTATTCATCTAATGGTTTTACAATCATTTGTTTTTTAAATTCTTCTCTGTCTAAAAATGGATAAAGGTCTTCCAAGGGCTTAGAAACCATCCGTCCGTCTTCAAGTTTTTTTGAAGAAACAGTCGGCACAATTTCTTGGTCTTTAATGCACACTACTTCGCAAATTACGGGACCCGGTGTTTTTAAAACTTTTCTTATTTTTTCTCCCAAATTTTCAGAACCTTCTAATTTTGCAAATGATATGCCGTAGGCATTGGCGATTTTTTGAGTGTCAGGCAAAGAAACTCCGTTAGTTGCATCGGTGCCATACAGACGTCCCGCGAAAACCCGGTTTTGGGTTGAACGTATTGATAAATATCCGCCATTATTCCAGACAAATAATTTAATGGGCAGTTTATACTCCACGATAGTTTGCAATTCTTGGATATTGGTTTGGAATGACCCGTCACCGGTAATGCCAATCACCGGCCCGGCGCTGGGCGCTAAGGCCACACCAATGCAACCAGGAATAGTAAAACCCATTTCTGCTTGGGCCCCGGATAAAATCAACCGCTGGTCTTTTTTAGCCTTAAAGCCTTGGGCCGGCACATAAACGGCTGATCCGGCATCCGATACAACTACCGCCCCTTCGGCAAGCTCTTTTGAAAGTTCATCCATGAAGTGGTAAAGATTTATCCCATCTTTGCTTTGGCGGTAATCGGGCAGGCAGACAGGGTACTTATTTTTCCAAAAAACGCACCGCTCTCTCCATTCTGAAAAATCTCCGATATTTTCAGGGGTAAATGTTTTCAAGAATTCTTTAGCGTCGGCGTTTATGAATAAATTAATATTTATGGTCTTTTTCTGGTGCTCTTTTGGGTCAATATCAACAACTGCAATTTTAGCTTCCCTGGCAAACTGCTTTGGGTCGTATCCTATCACCGTTACTCCGAGCCGGCTGCCTATTGATAAAATAAGGTCGCTGTTTTGCATGGCAAAGTTTCCCGCCCGGTCTCCTTTTAATCCTGTCCTGCCTATGAAGAGCGGATGGTCTCCTGTAACATAGTCAGTAGCCAAGTAAGTGCCCACAAAAGGAATTTTGTATTTTTCTATAAATGCGCGGAATTCCGGCAAGGCATGCGCCAGACGTATGCCGTGTCCGGCAATAATCACAGGCCTGTTAGACTCTTGCAGCAGTTTTTCCAATGACTTTAGTTCATCTTGGCTAGGGCTTGTCTTGTATTCTTCTTTCAATTCAAACGGGTCAAATCCCTGCAAATTATTTTCATCTACTTTTGCTCCCTGGACATCCAAAGGAATATCCAGCCATACGGGTCCAGGCCTGCCATGAGTTCCCAGATAAGCAGCTTTTTCAAAGTGGTACCTTATTTTTTCGGGGTCATCAACCAAAACTGAATATTTGCACAAAGACTGGACAATAGGAATGACTTCAACTTCTTGCACCCCATATTGCCTGAGAGGAAGGCCAAAATGGCCGATAGTGTCCTGCCTTTTCACTTGGCCAGAAATAAACATTACGGGCACGTTGTCTTGCCAGGCATCCATTAATCCAGTCATTGCATTGGTAGTACCACACCCGGTGGTTACATAGCACGCGCCCCAGTTTTCAGTATACTTGCTGTAAGCAAAAGCTCCCATGGCACAAGCCTGCTCATGGTGGTTAAATACCCCGCGGATATTTTTATTCTGCGCCGCCGCGTCGTTTAAAAACATAGCGCCGCCGCCGGTCAGCATAAAAATATCCTTGACCCCAAGGTTTTCTATAAATTTCGTAATGTAATCGGCAACCCTCATCATGATTTGTATGATATCTTATATCACATATGCTGCTTAATTTACAGATTGACTTTTTATGAATATTTTGTTATCATATTAGTTAGTTGTTCCATGGCTCTTTCCATTTTTCGGAGGACGATTCCAAAAGGCCGCGCTTCTTTTTTTATCTAATTTTCAAAGTGTCTGCGATACCAATCAAACGTTTCCTTAATTCCATCTTTAAAACTTTTTTTTGGCTCCCAGCCCAACTTTTTTCTTGCTTTTGACCAATCAAGATACTGCGCCGGTATTTCATTCTTTGCAATATTTAATATTTTATACTTTACTTTCACATGTAATATTTTTTCAATACTTTTTATAACTTCAATAACATTAAATATGTTTTTTGATCCAAAGTTAAATGCTTCGCCGAAATTCTTCCTATCGCGAGCCAGTATTATACAGCCATCTACTATGTCTTTTACATAGGTGTATTCGCGAACCATAGTTCCGTCGCTTCTTATAGATAACTCTTTATTTTTTATGGCCGCTTCTACTATTCCTGGAATAATTCGAGAAAGATTATAATCTCTTGGACCGAATACGTTGCTGAATCTGGTAATTACAACTGGCATGCTATAAGTTTTGGCATATGTTTGGGCAATAAGATCGGCAGAAGATTTTGATGCATCATAAGGATGGCCGCCTTTCAGGGCATGAGTTTCTTTATAGGGAAGGTTGTCTGATGTGCCATAAGCTTTATCAGAAGAAACAACCACAATTGATTGCAGGTTGCCTTTTTTCCTACAGGCTTCCAATACATTTGCAGTGCCAATAATATTTACCTCGATAGCTTCAAGCGGATTTTGGTATGCGTCTTCTACGATTGGTTTTGCCGCCAAATGAAAAACAGTGTCTATGTTTTCTTTTTCTAAAATATTAAAAACATCCTTACTTCTTACATCAAGTTGATAAAATGTGGCTTTAGGGTTAATGTTTTCTTTTCTGCCGCTTGATAAATTATCTACGACAAAAACGGCATAATTTTCATTAACCAATTCATCTACCAAGTGGCTTCCGATAAATCCAGCTCCACCGGTAACTAAAATATTCTTTGGATTTAATCTTTCCATATTTTCCATTTGGGAGATTTTTCCCAAAGGTCGTTTAAATGCAAGAAATCTTTGTGGGTGTCCATGCCATACCAAAAACCTTCGTGCTTGAAGAGCGCTAATTGTTTTTGGGGAATTAATTTTGCCAGCGCGTCTTCTATCATTTCGCCCGGTTTAATATAGTCAAAAATTTCTTTTTTAAATACCATAAAACCGCCGTTGACATAATCATACAGCATCGGTTTTTGGGCAAATT
>CAYIJR010000034.1:0-4068 GCA_964363825.1 uncultured Candidatus Saccharibacteria bacterium
CCCCCCCCCCCCCCCCCCCCCCCCCCCCCCCCCCCCCCCCCCCCCCGTAAAAGTCAAAGTCTTTTTGAAGAAATCATTTCGTCAAAAAATTTGTTTGCCGCGTGGCATGAGTTTAAAAAAGGTAAAACAAGCAAGGCAGATGTAATATTCTTTGAAAAGATTTATCGGGAAGAACTATCCTTGCTACACCAAGAATTGCGGGACGGGTATTATGAACATGCATTTTACTCTGAATTCTATATTCAAGATCCCAAGTTGCGTAAAATCAATAAAGCTTGTGTGCGCGATAGGATATTACACCACGCAGTATTCAGAAAATTATACCCTATTTTTGACCGCACGTTTATTTTTGACTCATACTCTTGTAGGCTTGGAAAAGGAACCCACCGGGCAGTAAGGCGCTTAGATGCATTTTTCAAAAAGGCAAGCCAAAATAACACCAAACTTTGTTATGTATTAAAATGCGACATTAAAAAGTTTTTTAATTCAATTAACCACGATATTCTGATTAGCTTGATGAAAAAGAAAATAGCCGATAAACATGCGCTTTGGTTGATTGGTAGCATTATCAACAGTTACTCTATTGCAGAAAAAACGGGCATCCCTATGGGCAACATTACTAGCCAAATTTTTGCCAATATCTATCTCAATACATTCGACCAGTTTGCCAAGCATCATTTAAGGGCAACGTACTACATCCGGTACTGCGACGATTTTCTTATCCTTTCTGATAATAAAAAAGATTTGGAGCTGATGATTCCCAAGATAAACCATTTTTTGCACAGCGAATTAAAACTTCATTTGCATCCCGACAAAGTTTTTATAAAAACGCTGGCTTCGGGGATGGATTTTTTAGGCTGGGTCAATTTTTATAGCCACAGGGTTTTAAGGACAAAGACTAAAAACAGGATGTTTAAGAAATTATCGCGCAGTCCAAAGAAAGAAAGTTTAAACTCCTACTTAGGATTGATAAGCCATGGAAATAGTTATAAAATAAAGAAAAAAATATTTAACGCTTTAGAATCTAAATATTATGAAACTTAAACAAAAAGACCCGCAAATTGCCAAATTGATTACCTTGGAAACCGAGCGGCAGAAAACTTCTCTGCAAATGATTCCTTCCGAAAACCATTGTTCACCGGCGGTGCGGGAAGCACTGGGATCAATTTTGACGGACAAGTATGCCGAAGGGTATCCAGGAAAAAGATATTATGGCGGCAACCAGTTTATAGACAAAGTGGAAAGTCTTTGCATTGAGCGGACCAAAAAATTATTTGGTGTGGAGCATGTTAATGTCCAGCCGCATTCTGGTTCGCCCGCCAATGCGGCGGTATACATGGCAACCTGCCAACCACAAGACACCATTATGGGCATGGCATTGCCCATGGGCGGGCACTTGACTCATGGCGCCAAGCCAAGTTTTTCTGGCAAGTTTTATAAGGCTATCCAGTATGGACTTGATGAGAAAACGCAGCTGTTTAATTTTGATGAATTTGAAAAATTGGCGCAGGAGCACAAGCCAAAATTAATTTGGGTTGGGGGATCAGCCTACCCCAGAATTTTTGACTGGAAAAAAATAGCTGATATTGCCGACTCCGTGGGCGCGTACCTGGCCGCCGACATTGCCCATATTGCCGGGTTGGTGGCCGGCGGCGCGCACCCAAGCCCGGTGCCATTTGTGCACATTGTGACTACTACAACCCACAAAACCCTGCGCGGCCCGCGCGGAGGCATTATTATGGTTACTAAAAAGGGGTTGGCCAAAGACCCGGATTTAGCCAAGAAAATTGACAAGGCGGTTTTCCCCGGGCTGCAAGGCGGGCCGCATGAAAATGCCATTGCCGCCATTGCAGTATGTCTAAAAGAAGCATCAACGCCGGCATTTAAAAAATACGCCGCCCAAATTGTGAAAAATACCAAAGCGCTGGCCGAAGAATTAAAAAAATATGGATTTAATTTGATTTCCGGCGGCACCGACAACCATTTGCTTTTGATTGATTTGCGCAATAAAAATATTACGGGAGCCGAGGCACAAGATTTACTGGAAAAGGCAGGAATTACCATTAATAAAAACAGCATTCCTTTTGACCCGGCCGGGCCTTTCAAGCCGTCAGGAATTCGCCTCGGCACTCCCGCCATTACCACCCGGGGCATGAAAGAAAAAGAAATGAAACAGATTGCTGCATGGATTAATGAAGCGGTTGCAAATCCAAAAAGCGCCGTAAAAGTCAAAAAAGATGTTCAGGCGTTATGCAAAAAATTCCCTCTTCCAAAATGATTTTAGATTTAGAAATTTTTAATTTCATCAATGGATTTGCCGGCCGCTGGCCGTGGCTTGATGCTCTTGGAATTTTCTGTGCGGTGTACTTGGGGTATGTTTTGCTTTTTTGCCTGGCGGTATTTTTAGTTAAAGATTTCAAAAAGTACTGGCGGATGGTTTTGGGGGCGCTGGCCGCCGCTTTATTCGTGCGGTTTGTGTTAGTGCAGTCTTTTTATCTTCTTAAATTCAGGTTGAGGCCTTTTGTAAATAATAATCACGTTAATTTTCTTATTTCTTACGACCCCCATGCAACTGCTTTTCCCTCTGGCCACGCCTCTTTTTATTTCGCCCTTTCCACCATTATTTACAGATACCACAAAAAAGCAGGAATTTTGTTTTACCTTGCCAGCTTTTTTATAGTTTTAGGCAGGGTTTTTGTGGGGGTGCACTGGCCGTCAGATGTTGTAGCCGGGGCCGTCGTGGGGATCGTGATGGGCTTGATTTTAAATAAATTATTTAGAAAAATTAATTTTTCTTAAAATTATCTTCTTTGTAAAAAGAAAAACCATGAAAAAAAGTCCGCCGGAAAACTCAACCATCATCAATGTCTGCATTATTCCTCCTGAAAAGGTAGGAATGCAATGCGTTGCAATAAGCCAGGCTTTGGAGTCTGAAGGCACGATGTTTGTGCTGGACGGCAAGACAAAGTTTGCCCACATGACAGTGTACATGGCCAGGTTTACCAACGAAAAAATTCCTGATGCGGTGGAAACTGCGGGCCAAGTGTTAAAAGGTTTTGAGCGGTTTGCCTGCGACCATACAGGGTACTTCATGACCGAAGGCCGGTATCTTGAAGCATCATACCGCAAGTCGCCGGCTTTCATGGCGTTGCAGGAAGCGCTGATTGCCAAAGCCAGTCCGTATCGATTAAATCCGGGAAACCCTTTTGAAGAGGCATACTTTACGCCTTATACACCAGAGCAACAGAAAAATGCCCGGGAAACTGGGTACGATTTGGCTGGCAATCTTTACCGGCCGCATGTGACGCTCGCCAGATACAAAGAAGGCCATGTGCCAGAAGAATTCCCGGCGTTTCCGGCTGCCGAACTGTCATTTACCCTTGCTAAGATTTGCGTCTACAAGGCCGATAACAATGGGGCAGTGTATGAGAAACTGAAGGAATTTTTAATCTAAACCAAAAGGCTTCGACCGCGGTCGAAGCCTTTTTTCTTGTGCCGAAGGAGAGAGTTGCACTCTCATGATCTTACGATCGGCGGATTTTGAGTCCGCTGCGTCTGCTGTTCCGCCACTTCGGCAGTTTATGATAAATTTATCATAAACTGCCTTCTCTTTCAAGATTGATTTTTCTTATAGTCGCACGTTTTGCTTGAGCATTTTATTTTTCCGGCCTTGGTTTCAACTAAAATTGAGTTACAGGTCGGGCAGAATTCGTTAATGGGTTTGTCCCAGGCGGCAAAATCGCATTTTGGATAATTATCGCAGCCGTAAAATATTTTGCCTCGTTTGGTTTTTTTGGCAACGACTTGCCCGGTTTTGCACTTTGGGCATGTGAGGTCTATTTTTATAGCCTGTGCTGATGTATTAGTTATAATTGACTCAGTATGCTTGCATTCGGGGAAGCCTGTGCAGGCGAAAAACCGGCCGAACCGCCCCATTTTTTCAACCATATCTTTGTCGCACTTGGGGCATTTTTTGTCGGTTTTAATGTCTAAGTTTTCTTTAGGGACTTCTTCATATTTTGACTGCAAATTTTTGGCAAATGGGTCGTAAAAATCTTTTACCGTTTT
>CAYIJR010000034.1:4078-6621 GCA_964363825.1 uncultured Candidatus Saccharibacteria bacterium
TCCTTCGGCAATTTCATCCAACTCTTTTTCAATGCGTGCGGTAAAATCAATGTCCACGATTTCCGGGAAATTTTTCACCAATACATCGTTGACGATGAATCCCATTTCAGTGGGGACAAATCGCTTTTGGTCATTTTTTTCTATATAATGCCTTTCTTGGATCGTGCTTAACGTAGGCGCGTAGGTTGACGGCCGGCCGATGCCGTGCAGTTCCAGGGCTTTAATTAAGCTGGCTTCGTTGTACCGTGCTGGGGGTTCGGTAAAGTGCTGGGTAGGATTTATTTTTACCAATTCCACTGTTTCTTTTTCTTTCAATTCCGGCATTTCATTTTCGGAAAACTTCATGGGATAAACTTTCAAAAACCCGTCAAATTTTAGAATTTGCCCGTTGGCGCCAAAGGTGTAACTATTGGCTTGCCCTGAGCCAGGTCGAAGGGCTGAAATTTCAACTTTGGTTGAGTTAAAAACGGCGCTGGCCATTTGGGAGGCAATGAACCGCTGCCAAATCAAGGTATACAATTTTAACTGCGGGCCATCCAATTCGCTTTTTAATGCGTCGGGGCTTTTGTTAGCAGAAGTTGGCCGGATAGCTTCGTGGGCTTCCTGGGCGTTGCCTTTTGCCTTAAACCTTCTTTGATTCCAATAATTTTTTCCAAAAGAATCGGTGATAAATTTTTCAGTAGCATCCAAAGACATCTGTGATAAATTAAGGGAATCGGTTCGGTGGTAAGTGATATGCCCTTGCTCGTACAATTTTTGGGCCAGCGACATGGTCATCTTGGCCGAATAGCCGAATTTGTTGGCACCAGCTTGCTGGAGTGTGCTGGTGGTAAACGGCGGCAGGGGATTTTTCTTGGTTTCTTTTTTTTCAATGCTTTCTATTATATATTCAGCATTTTCTAAATCTTTTAAAATTTCATCGGCTTGTGTTTTGTCTTTAATCTCCAATTTATCAATCGTTTTGTCGTCTTTTTTAATTAGTTGGGCAGTAAATTCGTTTTGGTTATTTGGATTTTTGATTTTGGATTTGTTTAGGGTTTCGGATTTAGAATTTTGGATTTGCTGTTGAAGCTGTGCTTCGACAGTCCAGTATTCTTGCGCCACGAATTTTTTTATTTCTTCTTCTTTTTCAACCACCAATCTTACGGCTACCGATTGCACGCGGCCGGCCGACAATCCTTTGGCCACCTTTTTCCACAAAAAGGGCGAAATTTTGTATCCTACAAGCCGGTCCAGCACACGTCGCGCTTGCTGGGCGTTGACCAAATTCATGTCAATTTCGCCAGGGTTTTTTAGGGCTTGGTCAATGGCGGTTTTGGTGATTTCATGAAAGACAATCCGCTTTGGATTTTTTAATCCAAGGGCTTGTGCTAAATGCCAGGAAATAGACTCACCTTCGCGGTCTTGGTCAGTGGCCAGAATTACTTCTTTGGCGGATTTGGCGTCTTTTTTTAATTCGGCAATCACTTTTTTGGCTTTGGACGGAACAACATACTGCGGCTCAAAGTCTTTATCAACATCAACGCCAAGCTTGGTTTTGGGCAAATCCCGCACATGCCCAAAAGACGCCACAATTTTGTAGTTTTTCCCTAAAAATTTAGATATGGTCCGAGATTTGGTCGGACTTTCCACTATTACCAATGATTGCATGGTTTTATTCTCTTTATTATATGAATGTAATTCAATATGATTATTTATTTTTATTAATAGTACCCTACTTTTAACGGCCGTGAAAAGTAGGGTACGTTAAATTTCCTCAATTAAAAATATTTTTACAAATTCATCTAGATTATACATTTGTAACAATTCCTCAGTTTTTTCTGAAACATCATATGGAGTCACCCAAACACTTTTTTGGAATAATTTATATCCTAAATTATGCAAAACACTCCTTAGCAAATCCCTGCTTTTCCTATATTTCTCCGGGACATCAAACATCAACATAATCCATTTTCCATCTTTTCTTTTTTCTCTCCCCTGATTTATAAAACTTACCCTAAGTGCCTTGCCGAGTCCTTTTTTGGTCAATATCATGGCTTTTTTACCTTCTAAGTTTTTTACTTTAATACAATTATTTACTTTTAACCGGTATATCAATTTTCTGAATTTTAATTTATTTTTATCTTTTCTATACTTTTCAAAAACCGGATTTTTTTCAGCCCAAAGATCGCCTATTCGAGGATGAGGATTAAAAATTACCCCCAAAATATCTTTGCTCTTATCAAGAGACTGATATACATCCCACAAGAATTGATCGGTAATTGGCAGCTTCATAGCCTATTTCCCATAGTACCCTACTTTTCACGGCCGTGAAAAGTAGGGTACTATATCTAACTTTAATTTAAACTGTATACGTTGCCGCCTAAGTTTCGTATCTTACCAGAGATCTCCATTAACGCAAGGGTGGAGGCGGCGGCCGGAGCGCTTAACTTTGTTTTTTCTATGATTTTGTCAATGTAAAGCGACTCTTCTTTTAATGCCTGCAGAATCAGGTTTTCTGTGGCGTTTTCGGCCGCGAACGGCTCAACGCGTTGAGCCGTTCG
>CAYIJR010000035.1:0-6459 GCA_964363825.1 uncultured Candidatus Saccharibacteria bacterium
GCGATTAATTCGCAAAGCCCCGGTACTTTACTAAGATTATTAAAACAGCGCCGTGAAGACTTGACAAGGACTTTGATATATGATACAATAGAACCATAATAAAAATAGTGATATTTTACAAAAATATGACAAAAAATACCCGCATATTCGTTTTGTTAACCGGGCTCGTATGCCTCGGGGTTTTGGCGTTTTACGCAACAAATCCAATTATTGCTAATGCCCAAACAAGATGCTCTGGCGGAAACTGCTGGTACGTTGCTTGCAATAACAATTCTGAATGCGGAACAAACCAATTTATCGGGGGGCAACAATGCGATGGAAATAATGTGTACCAAAAATACAGAACGTATACCTGCGAAAATCCAGGAACTGCAGATGCCCATTGTTTAACTTTAGACGTGGAAAAGCACCAGCATTCATGCGCTTCGGATCAATCCTGCGTTTATGGAAAATGCGTTGAAGATGGAAAAAAGAGCGCCACCAATACAAATATCAACTACTTAAAATGCGTTGGAAACTCTTTGTACTGGTTTGACAACATTGGAAACCGCCAACAGTTGTACCAAACCTGCGCTTCCAACCAGATGTGCTCTGGCAATGCCTGTGTTACCGCAACTTATGCTTCCCGTGCCTTCAAAGGATGCGTCAATAGTTCCGTGTACTGGTATAGTTCGCAGGGAACCCAGCAAGACATGTACCAAAACTGCAGTCTGTCAGGCCAAGCCTGCCAAAACGGCGCTTGCGTTCCAACACAGCCGGCATATGCGCAACCCGCATCATCTGTAAGGCCAGCTGCGGCAACCATGGTTAAGCAGGTGGTAAAAAGCGACCAGTTAAGCGTTTCTATTTTGGGTAAAAACAGCGCTGGTGAAGCAAATTGGTCAAAAGAAATCAATGGCTCAAGCAACCAAACCATTAATTTTTTGGTGACCGTTAAAAATATCTCTGAATCAAAAATGGAAAATGTGATGTTAAAAGCCGGCTTTGCAGAAAATACCAATATTAATAATTTGAAAGTTGATAATGTTCTTGTCCAAGGCAACATTGCCTCTGGCATTAATTTGGGGTCTCTTGAAAAAAGCGCATCTAAAATTATTTCTTTTGACGGAACTTTTATTTCAACCGATGAAAAAAATGGCGTAAAAATTACTGCCACTGCAAACTCCGGCGATATTACTGATTCAGATTCGCTGATGGTAAACATTGAAAAACCAAATATTGCCACGGCATCATTGGTTGACTCTCCATTTATGAATCTTGTAAAACAATGGTACTTGTGGGTAATTGGAATTATTGTCTTAATTTCTTTATTCGTGATTATATTCAAAAGGCTATCCAATAATGTTTAACAGTGCAGGACAAACTTGTGGCTCGCCCCCACTTCAGAGGAATTTTTCTTAGAAAGATTTTTCTGAAGTGGGAGTATATTACTCTCGCCCTGACGAGTCGGAAACGGCAAAATCAGAAAACATAGATTCTTTTAATACAAAGGGGTCAAACCAGTGAAAATTCTTCTATTGCTTACTCCCGAGGAAGCCTACCATTCATGGTGGTTGGTTAAGGCATTCGAGTTACCAGCCTTGCCAAGACAAGGCGAGCTTGTAAGAATCGGGGGCAATCGGCTGGAAATCAACGGCGTTACCCATATCGTCGGAGAAAATTACGTGGAAATTGAGGTTAAGACTGGACATCTATCCGACGTATGTCACGCTTTCTTGGAGAACCAAGAGGGGTGGAAAATCCGAGGGAGCTTGGACGAAGATATGGCGGAATTTCTTGAAATGCTGGAAAGGATTTCTGGGGAGGGTGGATTTGAATTCACTTGTGAAACATAAAATAGACAAGAGACTTGAGCAAGTCTAAAAACTGCTCTTTTTTTTCTTGGCAAAATAGACAAATTTTGATATAATTGGTCAATCATGGATGCAAAAGCCACTGTTTTTGAATTTACTTATTACGCGTTTGATTCCGCAAAAAACCCTCCTTCGCCAAAGGCTTCGGATGGGCAAAGGCGGGTGGTTTTTAATTACAAAACGGAATTTTTAGGCAAAGAACCGCTGATATTTACTGAAACTATTTTATTACCCAAAACGCCAACCGCCATGATTCCTAAAGAACTGCTGGAAAAATTACTGCAAAGTTTGCATATTATTTTAGGCATAAGTTATTACAAGTTTTATTGCCCAACAAAAATAAAATTGCCGTATATTCTATCAAAACCCGAAGCTGACTTTTGGAATACGGTTTACAAAAAAGGGCTTGGAGAATTTTTTTATAAAAATAATTTAGACCCAAAAATTTCTCCCACATTCCCCTATAACAAAAAAACAAATTCCAAAGTTCTCAAGAACTTTAGAATAATAAACAATCGATGCCTCGTTGGAATCGGGGGAGGGAAAGACTCAATTGTCGCCGCAGAATTATTAAAACAAAACGGTTTTGACATCACGGCTTTTGTTGTCCAAACCAATAAAGAATCCGCGCTGATTAATAATATTATTGAAACCATCGGCATTGGAGATTTAAAAATCCAGCGGTTTTTAGATTGGCAAGTTTTCCAACCACACCAATACAACGGCCACATTCCTATTTCAGCCATATACGCATTTTTGGGCGTATTTGCCGCCGCGCTGTACAATTACTCTTACGTAATTATGGGAAACGAATACAGCAGCAATTTTGGAAATTTAAAGTATAAGGGCCTGGAAATTAATCACCAATGGAGTAAATCTTTTGAATTTGAAAAACTATTCCAGGATTATGTCAAAAATTTTATCAGCCCGGACATTTTTTACTTTTCTTTACTGCGGCCGTTCTACGAAATACGGATTGTAAAAATGTTTGCCCGCTATAAAAAATACTTTCCATACTTTTCCAGCTGCAATTCAAATTTTAGATTAAGCGGCAAGAACGAGGGATTATGGTGCGGCCAATGCGCCAAGTGTGTTTTTGCTTTTACCTTACTTTCAGCGTTTTTACCTAAAAAAGAATTGCTACATATTTTCGGTAAGAATTTGTACGAAGACAAAAATTTATTACCGTTATTTAAAGATATTTTGGGATTGGGAACCATGAAACCCTTTGACTGCGTTGGAACTTTTGAGGAAGCCCAAACCGCCCTGCATTTGGCAAAGAAAAAATTCGCAGACAGTTCTATTGTGCGACAACTTGGCGCGCCCGCCAAGTTGTCGCCAGAGGTTTTTAAAACTCAAAAAGAGAATTCTATCCCGGAGCAATTCAAATTTTTGGGAATGGGAAACGCTTTAATTATTGGCTATGGAAAAGAAGGGAAGGTAACAGAAAAATATCTAAAAAAACATTATCCCAATCTAAAAATCGGCATTGCCGATGAAAAGCAGGAAAGAGGATACTTAAAAAAGCAATCCGCGTTTGATATTGCGGTTAAAACGCCTGGCATTAAAAAAGAGCTTGTGACGATCCCTTACACCACAGCCACGAATATGTTTTTTTCAAAATTATCCGGGCAAAACAGGATCATTGGTGTAACAGGTAGCAAAGGAAAAAGTACAACATCTTCTTTAATCTACGAAATTTTAAAAACAGCCGGGGAAAACGCGGTTTTGCTGGGAAATATCGGCAAACCCATGCTGGCATATCTTATGAACCCTATTAAAAAAGATGCGATTTTTGTTTTGGAGCTTTCTAGTTATCAATTAGACGATATAAAGTTTTCTCCAGACATCGCCGTTGTCACAAATTTATTCCCAGAGCACATGGATTTTCATGGAAATGTAAAAAAATACTACGAAGCCAAAAAAAATATTATAAAGTTTCAAACACCTGAAAATTACTTTGTATACAACAAAAAAACCGTAAGCTGGCTAAAAGAATATAAAGGCACAGCGGTCCCATTTTCAAAAAACGCATACCAAAGTAATTTAATTGGCGAGCATAACAAGAGTAATATCGCCGCGGCCGCGGCCGCGGCGCAACTTTCGGCTGTTCCTCAAGCCATAATTAAAAAAGCGGTGAAGAACTTTAAGGGCTTACCGCACCGGCTGGAATTCGTTGGGGAATTCAAGGGAATTAAATTTTATGATGACGCCATTTCAACTACTCCAGAGTCAACAATAATGGCAATAAAATCAATACAAAAAATAGATACGATTTTTTTGGGCGGACAGGACCGCGGATATGATTTTTCCCATTTGGAAAAAACCGTAAAAAAATATAAAATAAAGAATATTGTGCTTTTTCCAGACAGCGGAAAAAAAATAATAAAAAATCCAAAGGGAATAAATATTTTAAAAACAAATAAAATGGAAAATGCGGTAAAATTTGCCTACCAGCACACCAAAAAGGGGAGTATCTGTTTGCTGTCCTGCGCCTCGCCAAGTTATTCCTTGTGGAAAAGTTTTGAGGAAAAAGGCAGCCAATTCAAATATTTCGTCAAGAAATTAGGCGATAGTTAAAGCGACTCCAATCTACAAATTGACCCCGTTAAATAATTCGCCTTCGGGTCGCGATATTATGCGTAATCATATTAATTATTATTTTCTGGCAGCGGTGGCGGTATTGGCATTTTCCGGCATGTTTTTTTTGGCTACACTTTCGGCTCCGGCCTCCATGCAGAATTTTGGCAACACTAATTATTATATTTTCCACCAGCTAGTTGCCTTGGCCATCGGATTAATTGCGGGATTGGTTGCTTATAAAATCCCTTTGCATATTTTAAAAAAAATCTCTTTGGCGCTTTTAATAATAAATATATTATTCTTAATTGCTGTCTTTGTTCCTTTTTTGGGCGCTAAATTCTGGGGCGCCAAGCGCTGGATTATCATTGGATGGGTCACTTTGCAGCCGTCGGAATTTTTCAAAATCACAGCCATTTTGTATTTATCGGCCTGGCTTTCCAACAAATTTTCTGAAAATATAAAAAAGGGATGGTTAATATCAGCCAAAAAAACATACCATGATATTGTTAAGGTTTTTTTGCCATTTTTGATTTTATTGGCTTTAATAACAATAATTTTTTACTTCCAAAAAGACGTCAGCACACTGGTAATCATCAGTGTTGCCCTGGCGGCGATCTACTTTTCGGCCGGCACTCCTATTTGGCACGCCATTTTACTGATAGCATCGGGCGCCACTGCTCTTTTGGTGCTCATTAAAATTGAGCCGTACCGCGTGCAACGTTTTTTGACCTTTTTACATCCTGAAACTGATCCACTGGGCACTGGGCTACAATTAAAACAATCTCTAATATCTTTGGGGTCGGGAGGGATTTTTGGCAAAGGATTGGGCATGTCAACTCAAAAATTCGGATTTTTACCCCAAGCCATGGGGGACTCTATTTTTGCTATTTTGGGCGAGGAAACGGGAATCATTGGATGCTCAATTTTAATTTTAGCTTTTTTATTTTTCTTGTGGCAGGGTTTTAAAATTTCCAAGCAAAGCACTGAAAAATTTTCAAAATTAACAGCTGCAGGAATTACTACCTGGATTGTATTCCAAGCATTTTTTAACATTGGATCTGCATTAGGATTATTGCCGCTAAGCGGAATCCCTTTGCCATTTTTTTCTTACGGCGGCTCCCATCTTATTGCTGAAATGATCGGCGTGGGAATATTATTGAATATATCAAGAAACGGGTAGTTTTAGAATCTAGAAAATAGAAAGTAGAAAATAGAATTCGTCGAAGGGCGGATTTTTTATATTTCGGATATATATCACATTTTTCAAAGCTTTGGAAAGTATGATATATGGGTTCATGGCGGATTTACATAAAAAATGAAGCCCCGGACGCTTTCGCGCACCAGGGCTCTGATCAAAAGCGGAGTTGGGTTCTTGTTCTGCCCTTGTTCGTTTTCACGAAGAGGTACAATTACCCCTTTGTTTGGCTATAGCACTTCATAATACTTATGTCAATAGTTGCCGGGGAATGTCAAGTTTGGTAAGATTAAAATTAGGAAATAGAATTTGGCACGTCGTATTCTATTTTCTACTTTCTATTTTCTAAATTCTAAAATTATGAAGATACTATTCACTGGCGGGGGGACGGGCGGGCATTTAATGCCAGTCATAGCCGTTGCCAGAGAAATAAAAAGGTTGCATCCAGGAAACGATTTGGAGATCCATTACATCGGCCCCAAAGACGAGCTGTCTCTGCTCTTGCTGGCACAGGAAAACATTAAAGCCCACACTATTGTTGCAGGCAAAATCCGGCGGTATTTTTCTTTTGAAAATTTTATTGATGTATTGTTTAAAATACCCTTTGGTTTTTTGCAGAGCTTTTTTCTGGCGCTGTTTATGATGCCAAAATTGGTTTTCAGCAAAGGCGGATCGGGGTCGTTGGTGGTGTGCCTTTGCGCCTATATTCTCGGCAGCAGTGCTTTCAAACAAATCAGCTCCCCTGCCGGCGCAGTCGCCGACATTATCCCCCCCAGTATCGGCACTCACAGCAGGATTTCTTGGGTCCTCTTCCGGGCTTCCCGTTGC
>CAYIJR010000036.1:0-6152 GCA_964363825.1 uncultured Candidatus Saccharibacteria bacterium
ACCCTTATTTTCCGATGCTGACCTTGGCCGGCGAGTTTGTTTTCAAAAACATTGTTTTAGCTGTGTCAGGCCTAGTTGTTTTAACTCACGGGAAAAAGTAGATGAATATTAAAGGAAGGTTTTTCGTAACGAAATCTGGAAATTAAGAGCGAGGCGAAGTGAAAATTCAGAGACGTATATTACTACGGCGATTGAATTTTTACGAGCCACAGCCTTAATTTACAGATTGCAGTAGAAAGGACTTTTCTTTAATATTCATCTATATGGCAAAAGTCAGAATCGCAATCAATGGTTTTGGCAGAATTGGCAGGGCTTTTTTTAAGGCGGCCTTTGACAGGAAAACCAAGCCAGAACTTGAACTCGTTGCTATTAACGATCTAGGTGATTTGGAACAGCTGGCTTACCTTTTGAGACATGACAGTGTTTATGGGGAATGGGACAGGAAAGTTGAGGTCCTAACTGCGCAGGCAGGTGATGGCGAAAATCTTGTCGTTGATGGGGGGAAAATAAAATTCATTCAAGAAAAAGAGCCAGCAAGCTTGCCATGGCGTGATTTAAATATTGATATCGTTCTTGAATCAACCGGTGTTTTTGAAAGTTTTGAAAAAGCCAAAGTCCATTTGGATGCCGGCGCAAAAAGAGTGGTTATTTCCGCTCCGGCCAAAGACGATGACAATGATTGGGGAAAAACGGTTTTGCCCGGAGTCAATAATGAGGATTTTGCCAAGTGTAAGATTTCTTCAAACGGTTCCTGCACCACCCAATCCGCTTCGCCAGTGATGCAGATTTTGAAGGAGACGGTCGGTGTGAAAAAAGCGTTTTTAGTTTCAAGTCATGCTTACACTGCTACTCAAAATTTGGTTGATAATTTAGCAAAGTCAAAAGATTTCCGGCGAGCTAGAGCTGCGGCCGTTAATATTGTCCCGACTTTTACCGGTGCTGCAATTGCCGTGGCTCGGGCAGTTAAGAATTTGAACTTTGACGGTGTTGCTTTTCGGGTTCCGGTGATCAGTGGTTCTATTTCGGCTATTACTTTTTTGGCTGACCGGCCGACTACAGTTCAAGAGATTAATGAAATTTTCCGCAAAGCATCAAAAGAAGCTCGTTGGGAAGGAATTTTAAGAGTTACCGAAGAACCGATTGTTTCAACCGATATAATCAATGATCCCCACGGTGCCATTATTGATTTGAGTATGACCTCGGTGGTGGATGGTGATTTGGGCACGGTTTTTTCCTGGTATGACAACGAAGCCGGATATACCGAGACTCTGGTGAGGCATGTTTTAGAAGTTGCAAAAACGCTGTAGAACTTAGAATTTAGTAATTAGAAATTAGAATGGACTTTCTGTATTTGTTTCTCTTTGGTTACATAGTTGGTTCAATTTCACCCGGCTATTTTTTCGGGCGAGTAGTTAAAGGAATCGATATAAGAAAATATAACCGTCGCAATACCGGTGCCACTAATACCTATTTAACCGTTGGTCCTGGGTATGGGATAATAACCGGCGCAATTGATTTTTTAAAATCACCCCTTGTTTACTATTTCGCCCTCTCGGGCTTATTCTTTAATTTTTCTGCAATAAATCCTGATTTGGCCATTCTTATCGGAATCGCGGCCGTAGTCGGCCACATCTTTCCTTTTTACCTTGGCTTTCGCGGTGGCCGGGGAGTGGCTTCGCTTTACGGTCTTGCTTCCACGAACTTATTTTTCAGTCAGTCGGTTTTTGCATTAATTCTTTTTGTCGGCACCATTTTTTACGCAATCGCAGTTTCCCAGCGTACAATAGTTAAAGAATTTCTTGGTGAAGTTCCATTAAGAAAGTTTCTAAAACTGGCTGGCCTTGTTTTACCTTTGGGCTACCTTTATTCCGATTTTTTTGCCAGTCTTGTTTTAGTTTTATTCATTGCTTCATTTGGTTTTGATTTTATGCGCTTTTTAATTCCTGAATTAAACAAGCGATATTTGAGATTAAAAAAACTGGCCAAAGAAAAAGAGTTAAAAAGATTTTCCGGCTACACCCTCTTTTTATTCAGTGCTTTTATCCTTTTTTGGTTTTTTCCAAAAGATATTGCGGTACTGTCCCTTTCACTTTTTATTGTTGGTGATGTATTTACGCCCTTTGGGCCGGTTTTTGTGGCTAAAGAAACATTGCCTGGAAAAACCTGGGGCGGCTTTTTCTTAATTCTTACCCTTGCCTTTATAACTGGGTTATTTTTGAATTCATTGACTCCGGTTTCATTTTCTTTTAAGGTCTTGGTTTTGGCGGCTTTTCTAACCGCTTTTTTGGACCAAATATCTATAAGTTCATCAAAACCACTTTCTTTTTTGGCTGATGATAATATCTTGGTGCCGCTTGGTATGGCAAGCTTATTGTGGATAAATGAGCTTGCCGCCATTTTTTAAGTGTTTTAATCTAATATAAAGGATGAATATTTTTATTTCTTTTATTATTGGTTTATTCTTTTTTGTTTCACCGGTTTTGGCGCAGAGCCCAACGCCGACGCCGATACAGGACCGGCTAAAGGAAGAAATTCAGCAATTTAGGCAAAATGTTTTAGAGAGAAAAGAAGAGGAGAAAAAAACCATAAATATAGAAAAGGCCAAAGCCAGAACTCAACTTCAGAATTTAAGAAACGCCAGCCAAGACGAAATTAGAAGAAGAAAAGAGGAATTTAGGGCTCTTGAAGAGCAAAGAAAAGAAGAATTTAAGACCAGGTTAGATGAGGCGAAAGCCAAAGCCAAGGAGCAAGCTGAAGCCAAAAGAGTAGAGTTGAAAAACAAACTTCAGGGCATTAGAAACGAGCAGAAAAAGAGGATAGTTGAAAGAGTTGCCCAGCAACTAAACGAACTGAATGAGCGGATGATGAACCATTTTTCTAATATTTTAGACCGGTTGGAAAAAACCTTAGTTAATATAAAAAGCCGAACCGATAAAGCCGAGGCCAAGGGCTGGAATGTTTCAGCGGTCCGGACAATGATAACTTCGGCGGAAGGGGCGATTACCTCAGCCAGGCTAGCAGTTGAAGTCCAAGCCGGTAAAACTTATACGCCGACAATCAGCGGTCAAGAGGGAAGCTTGAAAGTTGAAGTCGGCCGGGCCCGCCAGGCCTTGCATAATGATTTAGCGGCTGTCCGAGAAAAGGTCAGAGCCGCTTTTGAGACGGTCCGACGCGTGGCGACTACTTTAGCTCAGGTGCCAAGAGTTGACGAAGACGAAACCCCAACGCCTAGTCCATCACTTACCCCTACCCCTACTGCAACACCCACACCAACACCGACTCCAACACCGTAATTTAGAAATTTTATAAATTTATGAAAAAATTATTTTGGACAATTATAATAATAGTAGTAATACTGATTTTGTGGTGGTTATGGCAGTCAGGAGGCGATTTAGGGAATTTGCCCCAGCTTCCAGGCGCTTCTGAAGGAGACACCACTACCAGGATTCAGGAGGATTTACAGCAGATTGATTTGGGCGACATAAACAAAGAATTTGAGAATATAGACGCTAATTTAAATCAACTTTAGAAAATACTCTGAAAACAAAAACAGCCGAAGCGGCTGTTTTTGTTTTATGCTAAAATTATTTTATGGAGTACAGATTTCCTGAAGGATTTTTCTGGGGTAGCGCCACTGCGGCTTATCAGGTGGAAGGCGGGATTGAAAATAATGACTGGGCCGAAGCAGCAAAACAGGGCAAAGTTCCGGCCGCCGGCAAAGCCACTGACCACTACAATCGTTATGAAGAAGATTTTGACATTGTTAAAAAACTGAACCAAAACGCCCACCGTTTCTCAATTGAATGGGCAAGGATTGAGCCGGAAGAGGGGAGATTTAACGAAAAAGAGATTGGACATTATAGAAAAGTGATTTCTGCACTCCGCGAGCGGGGGATAGAACCTTTTGTTACGCTTTGGCATTTTACTTTGCCTTTATGGTTTTCGCGCCTCGGCGGTTTTGAGAACAAAAAATCACCTTTTTATTTTTCAAGATATTGCGAACACGTCGTTAAAAATTTAGGCGATCAGGTAAAATTTTGGATTACTATTAACGAACCGATGGTTTATTTTTGGGAATCATATATAAAAAAGGATTGGCCTCCATTTAAAAGAAATATTTTTTTATTCCGGAAAATAATGAAAAATTTGATTTACTCACACATAGAAGCTTATAAAAAAATAAAAGAAGTAGATTCCGATTCTCAAATTGGGATTGCTAAAAATAATGCTGACTTTGATACCCCGGGAATAATTTTTAAGTCACACCGACGATTATTTTGGAATCATTATTTTTTAAAGAAAATTTTTAAGCACCAGGATTTTATAGGATTAAATTATTATTTTCACAAGCATTTTGGCTATAGGTTTTACGAAGAAAAATCAGCTCTAGGATGGCCAATCTATCCTAAAGGCATTTATCATGTTTTGCTTGAACTAAAAAAGTATAATAAGCCAGTTTATATTACTGAAAATGGTTTGGCTGATACTAAAGATGAAAAGCGCGCGAATTTTATAAAGGAGCATTTAAAATGGGTTCATAAGGCAATCCAGGAAGGAATGGATATCCGCGGGTACTTTTACTGGTCATTTTTGGATACATTTGAATGGGATAAGGGCTTTGAGCCTCGCTTTGGTTTAGTCGAATTAAACTATGAAACTATGGAGCGGAAAATAAGACCATCGGCCTATGAATATGCTAAAATTTGTAAAGAAAATAAGTTAGAAATCTGATGGCTTGGTTATACATTGCCGTAATTGCCTATTTTGTTAACGCCTCTGTTTTTGTAATTGATAAGTATCTTTTATCAACTAAAATTCCCCGACCTTTTGCTTATGCTTTTTGGACCGCCATTTTAAGCTCTTTTGTTTTTGTTCTGGTTCCTGTTATTGACTTGCCCGATTTCGGCTTTTTTGTTTTATCTTTTGTTTCTGGCGCCGCCTTTTTTCTTGGTAATGTATTCATTTTTAAGACAGTTAAGTTAAGCGATGCTTCAATTGCCGCAACCAAAGTCGGAGCTTTGACTGCCATATTTACCTATGTTTTTTCTCTTTTAATTCTCAAAGAAGTATTTTTGCTCTCTAATTTTTTTGCCATCGCGTTTTTAATTTTGGGAATTTTGTTTTTGGGGAAAATAAGGAAGGGCATTATGGCTCATGCCTTGATTTCCGGCATCTTTTTTGGCTTATCGTTGGTCCTCCTGAAATTAGCTTTTACTGAAGCCGGTTTTTTAAACGGGCTTTTCTGGACCAGAATCGGTTTTATTGGCGGCGCATTAATCTCGTTGCTTTTTAGCCAAGTAAGAGAGGAAGTTTATTTTTCTTTTAGACAAGCACCGCCAAAATCTAAATTCACCTTCATTTTTAATCAAGTTTTTTCTGCGATAGGATTTCTCTTGGTTTATTATGCAATTTTATTAGGAAATGTTTCTTTGGTTAATGCCCTTTTAGGGGTTGAATTCTTATTTATTTTCTTTTTAACCCTATTTTTTAGAAATAAAATCCCGGCCATTGCCGAGAATTTAAAAAGAGGAGTTTTGGCATATAAATTATTGGGTATTGCTTTTGTAGCTGCCGGCTTTTTAATGATTTTGCTTCAGTGAAAATTTTTTTTAAAGTTATCCAAAAAATCTTAATCTGTTTAGCTATTTTAATTTTGGCTGTTTATGTTTTTCTTTGGATTTGGAACTTTTTTGTCAGTGAGGCGCCCGAAGATCAGATGACTTTTGGGGTTACTTTTTCCAAACCCTATGCCGTTGAACTTGGTTTGGACTGGAAAAAATCATACTTAGCTATACTGGACGACTTGAAAGTCAGGAATATTCGTTTAATTGCCTACTGGTCCCAGGTTGAACCGAGGAAAGGAGAATTTGATTTCAAAGACCTGGATTTTCAGATAAATGAAGCCGTTAAAAGAAATGCCGAGATTATTTTAGCGGTTGGCCGCCGTTTGCCCCGCTGGCCCGAGTGTCATATTCCAAGTTGGGCTCCGAATTATGAAGACAAAAAGCAAGAAGAGTTTTTGCTTCGCTATATTGAGAAAACCATTTTGAGGTATAAAGATGTTGAGGCGATAAAGTACTGGCAGGCGGAGAATGAACCGTTTTTGATGAAATTCGGAATCTGTCCGAAAACAGACGTAGAACTTTTGGACA
>CAYIJR010000037.1:0-5582 GCA_964363825.1 uncultured Candidatus Saccharibacteria bacterium
TAACGGCTATTACGATTCCTTCCCAAGGAATAAACGGCGGTTCGACTCCGCTCACTCGCTCAAATATGCAAAGCATATTTTCTTCGCTCTTTCGGGATTATAAATTACAAACTGCGGCTTGTAATTTCTATTCCCTCTCTCGCTCTAAAATAAAAAACCGCCTGCTTCCCGAAGGGAGAAAGCGGTGAGGACCCTAAGGTCCGATTTTGTAACTTGTGGTTATCCTTGCCACATGGCTACCAGAAGAGGTATTGTTCCACGGGCTGGCTACAATCTGCAAATATAGCGTTCCTTCCTCTGAAGGCGCGCATTCGCAGTTCTCTCCCACAAGGAACGCTTTGCCCAAAGAGCCAATGCGTCCAATCAACGCCCCGGCCATAAAGATTCCTCCCTTGCCGGCAGTAGTGTATCCTTTGGGTCCGACCATATACTGGCCTGGTTGTTGCGGCCACAAGTCCACTTGGCCATCGGCGGTAATTTGAAGCCGGGTATTCGGCCGAATCATAACGCCGGTTTCCAACCACTGGTTGGTGTCGCTTCCATACTTTAAGGCATCTAATTCGATCTTGTATTCCCGTCCATGCCCCGTATAGAGACTTTTGAGGTCGGAAAATTTGACAGGTTTATTCCCGAAAATCGGTGAGTAAACCTCAAAAGCATCTCCCGCAATGTGTCCTTTTACAGGAAAAGCGGCTTGGATTGTGTCGTTGTCTTTGGCGGTGGGCGCAAAATCAATCTTTTGGATTTCTGAAAAAGGGATATCTTGCTTGCCGAATTTCGTTGCAACGGTAATCTTTTCAGGCAAGACAATAACTACCCACTTGCTTCCATTCCGGAAAACAGCGACGGCGCGAATAGGTGGAGGAGTATCTTTTTTTAGGGGCTGTTGGCCGGTAGCGGTCGTGGCAACCATCAGGCTGACGAGGATTCCAACGATGCAGTTTGCGTTCATAGCAAATCCTTTATAAAAGGTACAAAGCAAGGAAGTGCAAAACAATTGACTCCCTGTTCCAATTTAATCGTACCACCTTTGTTGATTTAAATGCAATGCCGTGGTAAAATTTTAAAAATTAAGCAGGAGTAGCTTCTATGGGATTTAAATATGCGACCACTTTTATTCTTGAGTTTGGTCGTTATTTAGTGTATTATGGAGCAATATGCCAAATCCTAAAAAACCAAGAAAAAATTGTCTTGTATGTGGCAAAGAACCAGAGCGCCCAAGTTATAAATATTGTAGTAATGTTTGCCAACAAGACTATCAATATCAAAATTATATTAAATTATGGAAGGAGGGGGAGATAATAGGTTTAAATAGTATCGGCATAGTTTCCGATACTATTAAAAAATATTTAAGAATAAAGTTTGATGATAAATGTTGTTTTTGCGGGTGGTCAAAGATTAACCATAAAACTGGAAAAGTTCCGCTTGTTGCTGATCATATAGATGGAAATTGGCGCAATAATACTGAAAATAATTTGCGGTTACTTTGTCCCAACTGTGATTCATTAACTCCCACATTTGCAGCTTTAAACCGAGGTAATGGTAGGAAAAACCGCCAAATTAGCAAAAGAGCAAAAGAAGGTCGTTTGTTGATTATAAAAAAATAAAGACTCGCCGCTTTAGCTTAGTGGCAAAGCAATGCTTTCGTAAAGCATGGACGCAAGTTCAATTCTTGCAAGCGGCTCAAAGTATTGAGTCTTCACCCTAAGGTCAATATTTAAGCAAAGTAATTAAATATGTTGCGGTTTGTAATATTGGTTGGTAAACGTATTGTGTGGAAGGTGAAGACTTGACATGGTTTTTGTGTGTAGTATGATTAAATCAGAACAAATCAGGAGGGCGGGTTCTTGGGGGGGTCCCGCTCTCAAAACGGTTCAGAGTGCTTTAAAGAGATTGGTTCGCCGATTTTCTCCTGGCAGGCGAAACAGTCCGGCTTTCAATAATGCTATTGCATGGTTCGGGCCTACCCGTGCAAGTAGCGCAAGCTAGCTTAACTCTAACCGTTAGGGGGTCGCATTGAGCTTTGCTCTGCGACCTCCTTTTTACTTGGATTTTTTCAAAAAATATGATAAAATTAAAAAAGGTCAGAGTAACATAGTATCTAATAATTAAATCCATTATATGTATGGCCAGCGAATCTTCCCAAATTAATGAATTAGAAGAAAAGATCCATTATATAATGGACCGTTTTTGACGTTGCTTCTAAAGAAGAAGAATTAAAAAAATTAGAATTAAAAACCCAATCAGGGGATTTTTGGAAAAACAATAAGGCGGCGGCTGAAATAAGCCAGCAAATTTATGAATTGAAAGAAGAAATTGAGGGTATGGAGTCGTTGAAAAAAGAATTAGCGGATTTGAAAGAACTTGAAGAAATTTCCAAGGGTGATCAAAGTTTGGAAGGGGAGTTGGCGAAAAAGTATGGCCAGCTAAAAGAAAAAACAGAAAAAGAAGAATTTAAAATGTTTTTGTCTGGGCCGTATGACAAAAATAATGCCATCGTAGAAATATTTTCGGGGGCGGGCGGCCAGGATTCACAAGATTGGGCCACAATGCTTTTAAGAATGTACGAAAAGTATTTTGCAAAAAAAGGATTTAAAGTACAGGTGTTGCACCAGGCGTTCGGCGATGCCGGCGGGCCGGAAGGAAGAATTGGCACAAAGTCCGTAACACTGGAAGTAAAAGGAAGGTACGCTTATGGTTTTTTAAAAAAAGAAACAGGGGTGCATCGCTTGGTTCGCATTTCACCTTTTTCGGCCCAGAAGTTACGCCACACTTCATTTGCATTGGTTGAAGTATTGCCGGAGTTGTCTGCCGAAGGCGGATCCGCCTCTGGCGGAGAAATAAAGCCGGAAGATTTAAGAATTGATACTTTTCGCGCATCGGGACCCGGCGGCCAATATGTCAACAAAACCGAATCAGCCATACGGATTACGCATTTGCCTACGGGATTGGTGGTGGCATCGCAATCTGAAAGATTGCAGGGAAAAAACAAAGATAATGCCATGAAAATACTGAAAGGAAAGCTGTACCAATTGAAAGAAGAAAATCAAAAAAAAGAATTAAAAGAAATTAAGGGAGACCAAATTTCGGTTCACCCCCACACCAAACGAGGCGGTGTCCGTATTCCAACTGGCGGAATTAAACAATCTGAATCAAATAATAAACAAAAAGAAAACGATTCTCGTTCTGGTGTGGGGGCAAGTTGGGGTAACCAAATCAGGTCTTACGTACTGCACCCTTACCAAATGGTCAAAGACTTGCGCACCCAGTACGAAACCTCAGACACCCAAGGAGTGCTGGACGGGGAATTGGATAGTTTTATCCAAGCTGAATTGAAGATAGCTCGTTAATGCATGTGTGAATTTGGAACCTTGTATCTTGAATCTGGAATAGAATACGGAATATAGAATAAAAAACCCTAAACTCCAAATTCAAAATTCCATTCAAGCTACCAGATACTAAATTCAAGATTCCAGTAAACAATGATTAAATTTCAAAATGTCACAAAAATATACCAGCCCGACAGTATTATTTTAGAAGATATTTCTTTTGAAATAAAAGAAGGGGAATTTGTGTCTATCGTGGGCAAATCCGGCGCCGGCAAAACCACATTGATTAAAATGATTTTGGGATTAGAAAAACCGACCCACGGGAATATTTTTTTTGACGGGCAAAACATTAGCAGTTTAGATGATGTTGGGCTCCAAAAAATGAGAAGGCGCATCGGAGGCGTGCACCAGGATTATAAGCTTTTGCATAACAAAACCGTTTATGAAAATGTGGCATATATTATGGAAGTGGAAGGAAAAGACGATGAAGAAATCGACATGGAGGTTCCGCGGGTATTAGAGGCGATAGGATTGCTGGAAAAAATTGACAGTTTCCCGCGCCAGCTTTCCGGGGGCGAACAACAACGCTTGGCCATCGCCAGGGCTTTAATAAACCACCCGGACATTATTATCGCCGACGAGCCGACGGGAAACTTGGACCCGTATAATACGTACGAAGTAGTTTCCATTTTCGAAAAAATCAATCGGGCCGGAAAAACCGTCATTTTGTCCACTCACGACCGCGAAATCATCAATAAATTAGGCAAACGGGTGATTACGATTGAAGGCGGCCGTTTGGTAAGGGACGAAGAAAAAGGCCGTTTTATTATCTAATCAACGAATTTACCAATCTTTTGCGAATTTACGAAACTACGAATTAAACGAACGTCACATTCGTACATTCGAAAATTCGTGACCGATTCGCAAATTCGCTGATAATTACTATGTCACATTTCAACAGAGTTCTAAATTTCGCTTTTACTGATTTTTATCGCAACAAAGGCATTTCCATCGCCGCCGTTTTTGTATTGGTGGTGACCACGTTATTAATTACCGGCCTTTTTTTCATGCAGGGTGCCAGTAATTTTTTAATTTCCAGCATCCAAAACAAAATTGACATCACGGCTTATTTTAAAGAAGATGTGCAAGAGCAGGATATTTTGGGTATTAAAAATGAGTTAATGGAAAATTCTTCAGACATAAAAAACGTGGAATATGTTTCAAAAGAAGACGCCTTGAATGACTTTAGGGAAAAGCATAAAGACAACGAAGTGTTTTTAAATGCGCTGGGAGAGGTGGGCACCAATCCTTTTCTGCCTTCTTTAAATATTACGACAAAAAGCAATGATTCCGCGGAATATGAAAGAATTTCGGCGATATTGCAAGAAAATAAATTAAGCAGCTTGATTGAGAAAGTTGATTTTTCCCAAAAAAAAGATACCATTGATAAGGTCTTTTCCATAACATCGGGCATTACAACATTTGGGCTTGGACTGTTCGCGCTGTTGATTTTAATTGCGGTAATGGTGGTATTCAATACCATAAAACTAATCATTGACCGGTCGCGCGACGAAATTGCCACTATGAAAATTGTCGGCGCGTCCAACTGGTTTGTCCGCTCTCCATTCGTCATCCAGGGTGCTATTTTCGGGCTGATTGCTTTTGCCGTTTGTTTTATCATTACCATTTTGCTGTCGTACCTATTGTCTCGTTCGGTTTCGGTGATGATGCCGGGGTTCAACCTCTCTGATTATTTTATTTCCAATCTTTGGCTGATTATCTTGGTTCAGTTATGTTTTAGCGTCGGTTTGGGAGTCGCGGCAAGTTACATTGTTGTCAGAAAACATTTGAAAGTTTAATTTTGCGGGGTCGTATAACGGTAGTACGCAAGGTTCTGGACCTTGTTATCTAGGTTCTCCGCCAAAGGACGGATTCGCCTCCGGCGAAGAATCCAAAATATGGAAAATTTTGTTTACGTTATTAAAAGTGTTTCTTATAATACCAGGTATGTTGGTGTTTCTATGGATGTTAAAAAAAGACTATTTGAACATAATTGCGGTAAATGTCGTTACACAAAGGGAAGAATACCGTGGAAAGTAATTCACACGGAGAAATATTATAACCTTAAAGAGGCCAGGAAAAGGGAGAATTTTTTAAAATCAGGCCAGGGAAGAAAATTATTAGATCAATTGCTTGGGAACTAAGCTGCGGGATCGTCTAATGGTAGGACAACAGATTCTGGATCTGTTTATC
>CAYIJR010000038.1:0-5565 GCA_964363825.1 uncultured Candidatus Saccharibacteria bacterium
GGCGTGAGATTATTTCTGATTTGCTGGAGGGAGATAAGCGAGGCCCGCTTTTTATCGAAAAGTTAAAACCATCACCTCTCATACTCCAAACAACTCCTATCACAATAAGGATAAAAAATAGCCACAACACATCCCTTGCCCCGGTAGTCATATCTGTTATTATAAATTCATGTTAAGTTTATTTCCACAGTTGTTGGATTTTGGGTTGTTGGGGCCGTTGTTTTTAAGAATTGGGCTGGCGGCTGTTTTTATCGCGCACGGGTATCCTAAGCTTTTTAAAAAAGAAGGATTTTTGGGCGCCGCGCAATTTTTTGAGTCAATAAATATAAAGCCCGGGAAATTTTGGGTAATATTTGTAGGAATTGTGGAATTTTTTGGAGGAATTTTGCTTTTTGTTGGATTATTTACTCAAGCCGTGGCTTTGCTTTTGGCGTTTGATATGCTGATAGCAATTTGGAAAGTAAAACGCCACAAAGGGCTTGTAAATGGCTACGAATTTGATTTAATTTTGCTTCTATCTGCCTTAGCTCTTGCTGTCTTGGGCGCCGGCGCCTACGCTTTGGATTTGCCTCTTTAATGTGATATAAATCAACTCATGGGTAAAAATGATATTGTTTTTGATATTGAGACAAAAAAATCTTTTCAGGAAGTTGGCGGCGCAATCAATATGGAAAAATTAGGAATTTCTGTTTTGGGCGCGTATTTTTACGCCGACGAAAAATATCAAGCTTTTGAAGAACACGAACTTTTTGAGTTTGAAAAAATTATTCGCGAGCTTGCGCACAAGAAACACGGCAAAATCATAGGTTTTAATATTCACCACTTTGACCTCCCCGTTTTGCAGCCGTATATTTCCTGGAATTTAAAAGAATTGCCTTCGTTGGATTTAATGAACGACGTTGAGAATGGCGCGGGTTTTCGGATATCTTTGGATAATTTGGCGCAAAATACACTGCAAACTAAAAAATCTGGAGACGGCATGCAGGCGATTACATGGTTTAAAGAAGGAAAAATAGAGGAAATAAAAAAATATTGTCTGAAAGACGTTGAAATCACAAAAAATCTTTACGAATATGGCGCAAAAGAAGGGAGGGTGTATTTTTTTGCAAGAAATGCTATGAATAAAGTACCGGTGTCCGTAAACTGGAAAGCACAATTATATGCAGAAAAAAGAAACAACGAACAACTCAGTATTTTTTAATGTTTTGGGAAATTCTTTAAATTTAGAAGAAGTTGTTTTAAATATTCAAAATTTTGTAAAACTTCTTCCCCAAAGAAGATATAAAATTATTGTGGGCACCGATTCAGCCGCAAAAGACGAAGTAAATTTTATAACTGCAATTACAATATGGCGTGTGGGAAATGGCGGAATTCATTTTTGGACAAGATCACAAAAAACAAAATGCGGAAGCTTACGCGACAGAATTTACCAAGAAGCGATTCACTCAATAACACTAGCGCAGGAGTTGCGCGGAAGGCTTAAAGAAAAACTCGGCGACGAATTTTTCTGGGACGATCAGGTTCATATAGATGTTGGAGAAAACGGTCCTACAAAAGATTTTATAGATTCCGTAGTGGGTATGGTCAAGGGTTTTGGCTTTGAGGCGGTTATTAAGCCGTTTTCTTTTGGGGCATCTTGTGTGGCAGACAGGCATACTTAGCTCTCGTAGTTGAATTGGATACAATGCCTCCCTCCGAAGGAGGTGGTGGCAGTTCAAGTCTGCCCGAGAGCACTATTCAACAAACACGTCTGCCGAAACGGGCTATAGTATATTGGTAGTACGCAAGGCTGGGGGTCTTGTAGACTGGGTTCAATTCCCAGTAGCCCGACCAACAAAGTAAATATCCATGAAAGAATCATTTAACTTATTCAATATCAATTCAGTGCGGCCAATAGTTCGCAAGGTATTGCGATATAAAAAATCGGGGTCGGCGCTTGACCTTGGCTGTGGCGCGGGAAGACATGCTCTTTTTCTTGCGAAAAATGGCTTTAGCGTTATCGCAGTAGACAATAGAACAGAAGTTCTTGCCGCACTTAAAGAACTCGCGCGGCTCCAAAAACTTCCAGTAATGGTACGACGAGACGATGCCATTACATTTAGTTCAAAAAGGAAATTTGATGTTGTTCTTTCGACAATGATATTACATTTCCTTCCGTACCAAAGTCAGAAAAAAGCTATTTTTACAATGCAGGAGTATACGAAAAATAACGGATTAAATGTGGTTTCGAACTACACAAACAAAAACAAAAAAGGGACGCGACCACATCTTGTACGAACGGGTGTGTTGAAAAAATTATATGAGGATGCGGGATGGAGCATTCTTGATTATGAAGAAAGGCTTGGAAAACCAATATCTAGTTCATCAGGAAAAATTGTTCGCTATTGGAAGGAAGAATTTATAGCTCAAAAATTATAAAGATAACTTGTTTAGCTTTATTTTCCACAATATGTGCATGGGGAGAACTGCCATATGTGCTTGCACATTACCACGCGCTATTGCGTAAACTTGAATAATATGGTATACTAAAAGATAGAAAAAGGAGGTAAAATCATGAGTCTATCAGCAATTGGTTTAGCTTTGTTGATTTCTGGATTTGCGATGTTTGAGGATTTTTGGAAGAACAGAGAGCGTGAACAAGCATCGGATTGTGTTCTTCCGGTTCTCTTTATTCTAGGTGGCTTCGGGTCCATTGTCTACGAAGTCACGTACTTTTTGGGGCGGCTGAGTTAAGTGCTCGACCCCTCAGAATTTAACAAGGCGTGGTTCAAAAGACCACGCCTGATTTTTTCGCCAATTCATTATCTCTGGTCAAGAATTTCTGATAAAAACACAAGAATGTTATAATTTATCCCATGCGGATTACCCAAACTGTTTTGTATGTTTTTGCGGTTATTGCCATGATCAGTTTGGTTGCTTTCATAAAAAATGATTATATTCTCGCGGCTATTTACTCGGGTGTTATTGTTGTATCCATAATGCTAAAAAAAGAAAAAACCGACTTATTGTTTTTAACAATCGGTTTTTTTGGCTCAATGATTGGTGAATATTTTTTTATTAATACTGGCGTAGAAACTTTCAGTAGAACAACTCTTTTTGGAATTATGCCTTTGTGGTTGCCATTTTTGTGGGCATTTATTTTTTTGGCAGCAAAAAGAGTTTTTTGGATATTAGTAAAAAAGAATCTGTAAATTTTTATGGAAAACATGTTTTATTATATTTTGTTCGGGTATTTGGTTGGGTCTATTTCCCCCGGATATTTTTTTGGCAGAGTTATAAAACGTGTTGATATTAGAAAACTTGGCAGTCATAATACCGGCGCAAGCAATACTTACCGTATTGTGGGACCGGCTTTTGGAATAATTACCGCGATGCTGGATTTGGCAAAGGCACCACTGGTTTATTACCTAAGTTTATCTAAAATAAATCCGGATTTAGCTATTATTGTTGGACTTGCTGCGGTGCTGGGGCATATTTTTCCGTTTTATCTTGGGTTTCGCGGCGGCAGGGGCGCTGCGTCACTCAACGGACTTTTTTTAATTTCTCTTTTTTACTCAAGCCCAATTTATTCTTTGGCGCTATTTTTGGGTATACTGATTTATTATTTGGGTTTTATCCATCCGGTTAAAATTTCTATAAGGCACTATCTTAAATTATTTTCATTAATTTTTCCGCTCGGGTTAATTTGGTTATCAAACACATTAATATTAGTAATTTTAGCGGTTTTACTTTTGATTAGTTTTGTTTTTGATTTAGCAAGGTTTTTTATACCGACCTTAAATGAAAAATATCTCAGCAAAAAAATCTTTTCTAAAAGCAAAGAAAAATTTCGTTTTTCGGGATACTCACTTTTTTTGTTCAGTTCTTTTTTTGTGGTGGCTTTGTTTCCAAAGGAAATAGCGGCTTTGAGTTTGGTTTTTTTTATCCTTGGCGATACTCTTGCGCCATTTAGTGCAAACATTGCTTATCTGCCGCAAAAACGCATAGTGGGCGACAAAACCATAGCAGGATTTATCGTTGTGGTTTTGTTTTCTTTTTTTGCGGGCTGGTTTTTGCATCTTTTGACCCCTCTTTATTTATCTTTAAAAATAATAATATTAGGCGCATTACTTACAGCAATTTTTGACCAGTTATCTTTTTGGGTGGACGATAATTTGCTGGTTCCAATTGGCACGGCAACCGCGCTTTTTTTGTTAGTATAAAAGACCTCGATTTATATCGAGGTCTTTTAATCTCATTTATATCCGTGTTTTTGTTTGAGTTTTTCGTAGAGAGTTTCAATAGCCAGGCTGTGCGCCGCAGAATTGAGCGACCAGTTTTCTTTTTGGCTTTTTTCAAAAACCCTTATGATAATATCATTCATTATTTCAACTAGTTTTTTTTGGATTTTTGTTTCTATGTCATATAAATCAGTTTCGTGCCATTTTGGACCGCGATTTAAGGCCCACTCTTCAAAAGACACCACCACTCCGCCCGAATTTGCGGCAATACCCGGAATTGCATGAATTCCCATATTTTCCAAAATGTTATATGCCTCTTCGCTTATTGCTTCATTGGCTAGCTCAAGTACTACTTTTGCTCGTATGTTCCCAGCATTTTCTGCGGTTATTTGATTTTCAATAGCGGCGGGTATTAAAACATCTACGGGTAGCAAAAGAAGATCTTTATTGGAAATTTCAAACGCTTCTTTATATCCAAGAAAAGTTTTATGTTCTTTGTACCATTTGCTTATAGAGTTAAAGTCGAATCCAATTCTATTAAAAATTCCTCCATTTACGTCGCTTACTGCTACAACTCTAAAATTAAATTGCATAAAAGCATTTTGGTGGTTTGCAAGACGTGCCAGATTTTCTCCCACTTTTCCAAAGCCTTGAATTGCGAGCGTTGCTCCATTTTCTGGCAAGCACTCGGAAAGTTTTAAGAATCTCTTTAAAACGATAAGACCCCCCCTTGAAGTAGCGTCTTCTCTTCCTGGGCAGCCCTCGTCGTCCACAGGTTTTCCTGTTACTACCGCATCAACATTGGGAATTCTGCCATCATTTAACTCGCCTATTTTAGTGTGTATCCATCTCATGGTTTGAGAATTGGTGCCGACATCTGGTCCAAAAACATCCTTATCTGGTCCCATGACATTAGAGTAAAAAAAGGCAGCTGTTATTTCGTCTACTATACTGTGAAGTTCGCTTTCGGTAAACTGACTGGGGTCAATGGCAAGTCCGCCCTTTGCTCCGCCAAAATGCACTCTAGCAAGCGCGCACTTTTCAGTCATATCTATTGAAAGTGCTCGAAGCAATTCAATTGTAACGTTTGGATGAAATCTAAACCCGCCTTTGAATGGTTTTGCTCCGTACGGGTTGCAATGTTGTACTCGAAAAACGTTTGGAACAGCGCTTTTTTTATTTTTTATTATCGGGCGAATTAAAATGCTTTCGCTTCTTTTAAAATTTGTGAGAGTTGTTATTATCTCTTCAGAGGCGCCTAGCTTTTCGCAAATGCTCGTAATTTGCTTAATTTTTTCTTTAAGCACAAAATCTCCATTACTCAAAAAGCTCTAGCTACATTATA
>CAYIJR010000039.1:0-2461 GCA_964363825.1 uncultured Candidatus Saccharibacteria bacterium
CTAAGTCGTAACAAGGCACGGCTAGCGGAAGCTGGTCGTGGATCATTTTTTTAAATATTTTGGATTTATCCAGGATATTGAGTGTTGACTCTGGTTACTGGGATTTAAAAATTTCTTCTTCGCTAAGGCGCACGTCCTCGATGTAAATCGGGACGGTCGAAGCTTTGGCGAAGACCAGAAATTCTCTTTAACCTTAGGTGTTTTACGTGGTTCATCTTAAAAACCCGTTATTCGAAACAACTTTAAGAAACCAATATTTTTGATGAAACTGCCCAGCCGTTTATGAATTTTGAAATTCATAAACGGCTGGGCAGTTAGTAGTATGCTCGGGAATGGCACCCATCTTGCATTATTGCTAATTTCCCAGCATCTTTCTGTTCTTTTACGCGGAGATTTCTCCGCTTTGAAATTGCCGGATAACCAGGCAGGTTGAAAAGGCAACGATTGCCGAAACCTGGCTAGGCTGCTGTGTTAGCGGCTCTTTTATATACGGCGATCGGACACCCGCAGTTATCCGGCAAAATTTTCCTAAAGCCGTCTTGAAATACAGATGGCTTTTTCTTTTATATAAAACTTGAAAAAAATTAAAAAAAATGTATACTTACCTTGAATTAACCAAAAAATGACGCAGTATTTTACGGCCGATGGGCTGAAAAAATTAAAAGGGGAGCTACACGAATTGAAAACCAAGGAAATGCGCAGAATTGTAAAGCTTATTGCCGAAGCCGCCGCTTTTGGCGACTTAAAAGAAAACTCCGCTTACCACGAAGCCCGCAACACTAAATCTTTTTTGTTGGGGCGAATTGAACAGCTGGAAAACGCCATCAACGACGCCATTGTGGTTGCCAAAAAAGAAGGCGGGGAAATCCAAGTCGGCTCGGAAATTGACATTTTATTTGACGGAAAAAAAGAAAAATACCACATTGTGGCCCCCGGCGAAGCCGATATTTTAAAAAATAAGCTTTCATACCAATCTCCATTAGGCCAAAAATTAATGGGAAAAGAAGTTGGCAATGAATTTGATTTTGAAATAAACGGCAAAAAGTTAAAAGTAAAAATTTTGAAAATAAAATAAACTAAATCCAAAGCACAAAATCCTAAATCCTAAACAATATCAAATCACCAAAATCCAAAACACGTTTTAAATATTTGAATTTTGAATTTGTTTAGAATTTAGATATTAGGATTTTGGATTTTCAACGAGGGGCCTGTGGTATAATGGTAGCACACCGCTTTTGCAAAGCGGAGATGCGAGTTCGATTCTCGCCAGGTCCACCATGGCTTTATCTATCGGAATTGTTGGGTTGCCCAATGTGGGCAAGTCAACGCTATTTAAAACACTTACCAAAAAGCAGGTGCTGATTGCCAACTATCCGTTTGCCACCATAGACCCCAATGTCGGGGTTGTTTTGGTTCCAGATGAAAGGGTGGACAAATTATGGGAACTCTCGAACAAATCCGCCCAGCCTCCGCATGAAGCTACGGCGGGCAAAGCCAAAAAAATTTATGCCACGGTGGATTTTGTGGACATTGCCGGATTGGTAAAAGGCGCCAGTGAAGGCGAGGGCTTGGGAAACAAATTTTTATCACACATTAGAGAAGTAGATGCCATTTTATATGTCCTTCGCGCTTTTAAAAACCCAGATATTATTAATACACAAACAGAAATCAACCCCTTAAAAGACAAGGAAATTCTGGATGTGGAATTAATCGTAAAAGACTTGGAAACGGTCAACAAGAGAATAGAAAGCTTTGATAGGCTAATTCGTACGAATAAGGGATGGACGGAGAAGCAAGTTAATATTATAAAAAAAGCACAAAAGTTGTTGAAAGAACAGAAAGTGTTGGTTGAACAGGAATGGACAGAAGATGAAAAAGAAGTTCTTCAACAGTATCAATTGCTGACTTTAAAACCCCGGCTATATTTGCTAAACGGCAAGCCAGAAGACTGTACGACGTCAGACGTCGTACAGCTTAAAAATTATGTGGTTTTGGATATTGCCAGCGAATATGAGTCGGAAGGATTAAATAAAGAAGAAAGGATTGGGTTGGGATTTTCAGAGTTGTCCGGCGCCGATATTTTGATTAAAAAATCGTATGAATTGTTGGGCTTGCAAACATTTTTGACTACGGGCGAAGACGAAACGCGCGCCTGGACAATTCATAAGGGTGACTTGGCTCCGCAGGCGGCCGGTGTTATTCATTCGGACTTTGAGCAAAAATTTGTCAAAGCAGAAGTCATTTTTTGGGAAGATTTACTGAAAGCAGGCAGCTTTGCCGTCGCTCGCGAAAAAGGGTTAATTAGGACGGAAGGTAAAGAATACATTGTCCATGATGGTGATGTAATCGAATTCAAGCATGGATAATCGTGCATTAAAAAAAGACCAGGTGTAATATGCACCTAGTCATGGATTGAACCTGTGAGAGAGACTTAGCCCTCTCTTTTTGGCAAAAGAGCATA
>CAYIJR010000039.1:2471-5317 GCA_964363825.1 uncultured Candidatus Saccharibacteria bacterium
GATTCAGTAGCTTGCAACTTAGTTGGACGATAGGGTCCCGGAGAACCGGCTATGTAATAATTAAAGTAGTGTCCGAGGGCAAAAATTTTATGCCGAAAATCATCTGGAAGGCCCTTTGATTGTTCCCATAGCCGCAGTAAAAATCCATAGAACTCACGCAGGTCTTTAGAATCTAAGATTCGCTTTTCTGGTAGTAAAGATTCGAGTTTTGCTACATCAATCAAAATTTTGTTCTCTTCCATAATAATGCTCCCTTGAAAGATGTTTTGAGCAAACCGCTTGCTCGTTATGCTGTTTATAATTTATTATATAAATAATAATTTGTCAATTTTACATGGAATTCATTATCAAAAATTTAAACAGGGGAATTAACGATGTTATGAGAACTATTGGCTATAAGGCGGCGTATTTCCAGAATCCAGGCGAATTTTCTATTGTGCGACAAGTAAGCAGAAATGATTATCCGAGATTTCACTTGTACATTAAACCCGCCTCCGCCAAGGCTTCGGACGGGCTGGTCAAGGCCAATGATTACATGTTTAACCTTCACCTTGACCAGAAAAAGCCTTCATACGGTGACCGCCGAAGCCTTGGCGAAGGCCGGTTGAAGGCCCATGCACACAGCGGCGAATATAATGGCCCAATAGTTGAAAACGAAGCAGAGAGAATTAAAGCGATTTTAGACGTATGATTTATGATATAAGATTTACGAATGAAGAAAAATGAGAAGGTCCCGTAAACGAATTTACGGGACTTGGGGGCGAAGGTTATTCCAGGGCAGGAGAAGAGATTTCTTTCCAGCCTTGTTTAAGAAGACAATCGCGCAGATCATCTTCTGCCATCTCTGACTCCAGTTCGAATAATTGGGTAAATCCGTTTTCGGTTTTAACATCCCTTACCCTTCCCATAATCTCGAGTCCATTGTAACTGGAAAAAGGAAACTCCTGAATTGTTTCTGAGAGAGCATACGGCCTATCAAAGCTTTTAAAAAAGCTTGCGGCCGTCGCCTTTCCATTCGATTTTGAGAAGACATAAATGTCAATTCTCATGGATCCCCCCTTTCTTTTGGTGTTCCCCATTTCTTGGGAAACAAAAGTGTGAAAAATTGTCAACACTACGCTAATTCAGCCGTATCACATCTATTATGAATATACAAGCCCCTAAGCATGAAGGCCGGGGTGGCGGCGCCCAAAGGCGCCTAGCCATACTTTACGAAGACAATCACATTATAGCCGTTTTTAAACCCGCGGGTGTTTTGAGCCAGGGCGACAACACGGGCGACCCGAGCATTTTTGATGACGTTAAAAAATACTTAAAAGAAAAGTATAAAAAACCCGGTAACGTGTTTTTGGGTTTAGTGCATCGGCTGGACCGGCCGGTTTCTGGCATTATCCTTTTTGCCAAAACGAGTAAGGGCGCTTCGCGCCTTTCAGAGCAATTCAGAAACCACGCCATACAAAAGACTTACCACGGCATTGTGGAGGGAAAGCCAGCAATGGAAAGAGGAGATATAAAAGGCAAAGTCAAAAAAATATCATTTTTTGCAGAGGGGTTTTCTAATAAAAGCGACCAGCAGATTTTAGAAGAAATAAAACGGGCGACTAAAACCCGGACGGCCGAACTGTCTTATGAAGTAATAAAATCCAATCAAAAGTACAGTTTGGTGAAAATTATGCCAAAAACCGGCCGATTCCACCAAATAAGGATCCAAATGGCGCAAATGGGAAATCCCATCTTAGGAGATGTAAAACACGGCGCAAAAAAGATTTTGCCAGATAAAAGTATTGCCTTGTGCGCCACCAATATCTCTTTTAAAACTGCCACAGAAGATAAAATCATTAATTTATCGGTAGATTTGCCAGAAAATTGGCAAAAATACTTATCCACAGCAAAGTAGGGCAAAATCTTGATTTTTAAGCTAATTAGTAGGATAATTAGATAATAGAGCTTTCATTAAAGGTCGATGCGTGATTCTCGTGAAAAATATAATAATCAATAAAAATTAGTAAATTATTCTAGATTCTAATTTCTAGATTCTAGATTCTAAAAAAATGACATACAGCGATTGGTCATTATCAATTATCCAGCCATTTTTGCAGAGCATGGTCATTTTTATCGCTCAATTAATATTGGCGATAGTAGTATTTATCATCGGCTATTTAATTGCAGTTGGCATTGGCAGGATTATTACGGAAATCTTAAAGTCGGTAAAGTTTAATAAGCTTTTTGACAAAGAGGGGTGGAACAATGCATTGCAAAGAGCAAATGTCCATGTAAATCCAGCGGAATTTATTGGAGCGATATTTAAGTGGGTGTTTGTCATCGTCTCATTGTTGATTGCAGTAGATATTTTGAATTTAGCCCAATTTGGAATGATTTTAAGCCAGGTGCTGAATTATGTTCCAAATGTTATTATTGCTTCATTAATCTTTGTGGTTGCAGTGATAATATCGGATATCATAGAGAAAATTGTAAGGGTTAGCGTTGAAAGAATGAGTGTTGGACATGGATATCTTGCCGCTTCAATTGTCAGATGGGCAATTTGGATATTCACCGTTTTCTTGATTTTAGAACAGCTTTTGCCAACCAGCGATTTAATCAAAGCGCTTTACATGGCAATTGTCTGGGGAATTGTCGGAGCGTTGGCATTGGGAGCGGCCATTGCCATTGGCCTTGGCGGGAAAGACACTGCCGCTGAAGTAATAGGGGAAATGAAAAAGAAAATGATGCAAAGGTAATTTTGTTTTAGAAAAGCGCCCGCCTAAGTTTTGCAAAAGCAAAACTTAGGCGGGCGCTTTTTGTTTTGCAGTACCCCCTATTGAGTCTTCACCATACCGACAATGATT
>CAYIJR010000040.1:0-5168 GCA_964363825.1 uncultured Candidatus Saccharibacteria bacterium
AGGAAAACAGTCCCGCGAAACTTGTTTCGCGGAGACGTTAGAAACCGTGGGTTTCTAAAGAGCGAGCCCCGCAGAGGGCGAGCGACCAGGTCAAAATTACCACTAATGATTGAGATCAACAACCTTACGAATTTTGCTGTGGACAAAACGTTTTTTGTAGGGGTTGCAAAAAAAGTTTTAAAAGGCGAAAATAGAGGAACGGAAAACATATCTATCGCTTTTGTTGTTCCGTCAGAAATCCAGAAACTCAACAAAAAATACCGCAAGAAAGACAAGCCGACGGACGTTTTGAGTTTTGAAAAAGTGTCAGATTTTAAAGAGGAATTTTCGGAAATTATCATTTGCCCCAGCTTGGTGCGGGAAAACGCCAAAGATTCAAAATTGAGCTTGAAAAAAGAGCTGGCAAAAACTTTAATCCACGGTATTTTGCATATTTTGGGCTACGACCACGAACGATCAATAAAAGGCGAAGCACAAATGTTCCAAAAACAAGAATTTTATGTTTCAAAGATAAAATAGTTATCAGTTATTAGTTAATGGTTATGGTTAATTAGTTAATAGTTTAACTAAAAACCATACAACTGAAACTAACAACCAAAAACTAAAAACTATAATGGCAAAAGATCACATTGTTACGGGGCTAGACGTGGGGACAAATACCATTAAATCCTTGACTGCTCGGAAAAAGCCCGATGGCTGGGAAATTTTGTCTTATGCGCAAATGCCTTCGTTTGGCCTGCGCAGGGGGGCGGTGGTCAATGTTGAGGAAACCGCCAAAAACATCCAGCTACTAATGTCCGGAGTTGAAAAAGACTGCGGCCGGAAAATTAATTCGGTGTATGTAAACATCGGCGGCAGCCATTTATACGCCGCGCCGTCGGATGGATTGATTTCTGTTTCGCGGGCCGACCACATTATTTCCCAAGAAGATATTGACCGGGTTTTGCAAGCCACCAAAGCCATCAACATTCCTTTAAACGAAGACATTTTAGATGTTTTTCCCAGAGAATTTATCATTGACGACCAAAAAGGGATAAAACAGCCGCTTGGATTAGTTGGCGTAAGATTGGAAACCAAAGTTATTTTACTGTGCTACTTCCAGTCATATTTTACAAATTTAACCCAGGCGGTTTTAAATTCCAAACTGCAAATTGATGATGTCGTCCCGTCTCCGCTGGCCGCCGCCAACTCGGTGCTGACGCCGCAGCAAAAAGAAATTGGCGTAGCCTTGATTGACATCGGAGCCGCCACCACCAGTTTGGCGGTTTTTGAAGAGGGAGACTTGATTCATTTTGCCGTTTTTCCGCTCGGGTCGGCGAATATAACCAATGACATTGCCATTGGCCTGAAAATCGAAGTGGCTATTGCCGAAGACATTAAAAAACAGCACGGCACCTGCATGATAGCCGCAAATGATAATAAAAAAAGCGAACCAAGGAAAAAAATTGAAGTGTTTGACGCATCGCACTCGCTGTCTTTTACAAAAAAGAATTTAGTTGATATTATAGAACCCAGAGTTTCTGAAATCCTGGATTTAATGCAAAAGGAATTGAAAAAAATCAACCGCCAGGAAATGCTGCCCGGAGGCATTGTGCTGACCGGCGGCGGCGCCAAACTGCCGAAAATAAAAGAGTTGGCCAAGCAACAGTTGCGGCTTACCTGCCAAATAGGCGTGCCAAAAAGCATTGCCGGGCTTGAGCCAGACCCGGTCTTGGCTACCGTGGCAGGGCTTGTCTTGGGAGCGGATGAATTTTACGGCGGAGGGGGAGGCAAGATGGGGTTTTCGTTTAGTTTTATGAAGGGCTGGGGGTCAAAGTTTAGAAGAATGTTCAGGGTATTCATACCTTGAAAATGCGAATTTCGGATTTCGAATAAAATCAGAATTTCTAATGATAGAAACACGTTTCAAAATTCAATCATTCAAAATTTATTCGAAATTAAAAATTAGAAATTAAAAATTCGTTGATTATATGCAACCGAAAATTAAGGTGCTGGGGGTGGGAGGGTCAGGGTCAAATACTGTCAGTCGGATTGCCAAGTTTAATGAGGCAGGAGTTGAATTAATTGCCATTAATACCGATGCCCAAGCGTTGCATTTTTGCAAAGTTCCAAGTAAAATTTTAATCGGCAAGCATGTGACCAAGGGGCTTGGGGCGGGAATGGATGTTTCGCTTGGCAAGGCGGCAGCCGAAGAAAACAAGCAGGAGTTATCTGATTTGATAAAAGGGTGCGACATGGTTTTTATCACTTCGGGCATGGGCGGCGGGACCGGAAGCGGAGCCGCTCCCGTTATTGCTGAAATCTCAAAATCGTTGGGCATTTTGACTATCGCGGTTGTGACCATGCCTTTTTCTTTTGAGGGCGAACAGAGAAAGCAAGTGGCTAAAAAAGCCATGGAAAACTTAAAAGGAAAAGTTGATTCTTTGCTGGTGATTCAAAATGACAAGCTTTTACAAATTATTGACGAGAAAACCACGGTTTCCAACGCTTTTGAAATTTGCGATGATATTTTAAAACAAGCGGTGCAGGGCATTACAGACTTAATCTTATCTCCCGGAATCATCAACATTGACTTTGCTTCTATTTTATCGGTGATGAAAAATTCCGGCCAAGCTTTGTTTGGCACCGGCAAAGCAATAGGGGAAAATCGGGCAGTTGAGGCCGCCCAAAAAGCCATTAATTCGCCACTGCTGGATTTTTCTATCAAAGGTTCAAAAGGAATTTTATTTTCCGCTTCCGGGGCCGACATTACTTTAAATGAAATAAAAGCGGCGGCAAAAGTGATTACCGAAAATGTTGACCCAAAAGCCCAGATTATTTTCGGCGCCGTCAAAGACAACACGTTGAAGAAAGGCGAAATAAAAATCACCGTCATAGCTACAAAGTTTTAATAATGACTCCTTCTAAAACGCTTTTTTGCCTTTGTATCGCTTTTGTTGTTGGGATATTTTTAGAGTCTTTGATTAACATTCCCCAGATATTTTTGTGGGGTTTTTTATTATGCGCAGGATTTTCCATCGCCACGTCCTTTTTTACCAGAAAAGAACTAGCAGTGATTGGTTTTTTTCTTCTGTTTTTGGTTTTAGGAATTTTGAGAGTCCAAATTTCTGAATTTAATATTGCAAGTGATAAACTATCTGAATTAAATAACGCGCAAAGTCAAATCACTTTAACTGGGCAAATTGTAGCCGAGCCGGATACGAGAGACACGTCGCAAAAATTAAAATTAAAAGCGGGCGACAGTTTGGTTTTGGTTACCACGGTACGATATCCCGAATACCAATACTTAGACACCATAGAAATTACCGGCAAATTGAAAACACCGCCGCAGTTTGAAGATTTTAACTACAAAAATTATTTAATGAAGGATGGGATTTATTCGGTGATGGATTATCCAAAAGTAGAGTTGGTTTCCGAAAAGCATGATTATACGGTACCCACTTTTTTATACGAAAAAATTCTTTTTTTAAAAGGAAAATTAATGGAGTCAATTACCATGAATTTTTCTCCGCCCCAAGATGCCATTCTGCTGGGTGTGGTGTATGGAAACGACAAAACCATGCCAAAAGATGTGAAAAACCAATTTAATGCCACGGGGTTGAGCCACATCACGGCCGTTTCTGGCAGTAATATTGTAATACTCATTGACATTATCATGGGTTTCTTGCTGTTTCTGGGCTTATGGCGCCAGCAGGCATCTTACGCTGCGGTTGGTTTGATTTGGTTGTATATTTTGCTGATTGGTCTTCCGGTGTCTGGAATCCGGGCGGCCATTATGGGAAGCATTGTATTGCTAGCTGGAGTTTTGGGCCGGCAGAATACCAGTTTCCGGGCTTTGGTTTTGGCCGGCGCTGTGATGCTTTTGCAAAATCCCTTGCTTTTGCTATATGACATCAGTTTCCAGCTTTCTTTTTTGGCTTCTTTGGGAATTATTTATGCCAAGCCATTAATAGATTCTTTTTTGCATATTACAAAAGAATTTTCTCTAAAACCGCTTGCCAAGTTTTTCCTGGATGTCCTTTCCATAACTTTTGCCGCTCAAATATTTGCCCTGCCGATTATTGTTTATAACTTCGGCACGCTGTCCGTGGTGTCTCCTGTCACCAATCTTTTGGTTGTGCCAGTTATTCCTTTATTGACAATTTTGGGATTTTTGGTTTCCATCGCGGGAGTTTTCTCCAACCTTTTAGGATTTATTTTTTCTTTGCCATGTATATTTTTGCTGGAGTATATTTTAAAAGTTTTGGATATTTTTTCCCAGCCGTGGGCGGTAAAAACTATTACCAATGTTCATTGGCTCTGGTTGGTTGCGTACTATATTTTTCTTTCCATTGCAATTTGGTATTTCAACAAAAAACAAAAACCCAGGTTTTTAGGGTATTGAGCTAAGTTATTGAGGTAAAAAAAGAGCCGCACTAATCATTATGCGGTCTCATGGTTGAGTATAGCGCCTCACGGCGTGTGAACGAGTTTGTGGTGCTTAAACCAGTAAGCCGGTGGCTTGATGATCTTTTCGGAAATCGCGATTTCATCAAATCGGATTTGCCGCCCTTGATCAAAGAGCGTGACATGTTGTAATTTGATTTCCCAATGCGGGAGCAGCGACTTGGCCAGGCTTCCCGCCAGTGCCAAATCTTCCCTGCCCGTGCGATGACAGGGGATTGTGCAATAATAAGCACAATCATCATGGGTGAACAAAATGCACTGTTTTACTCTGGAAAACTTGTCGCGGGCGAACAAGAGCTGTTGGGCCGTTTGTTTGGCCCGACTGCGACAATCTTCCGGGTAAGCAAGCGGCAAAGGCCCACCAGCGATGCTGATGGTAGCAGATTCTCCGGGTTCAAGGCCCAGGGCCTCAGGTAACCCAATCCAAGCCCACTCAAAGCGTGGATCCAGGCAGTGAACCAAGAGTACCTCGGCTTTGGGATCTTGGATTACCGGAAAGATCGCTGAAATCTTCATAACCTCATCCTCTCTACATCGTGTAAAGGACTGTTGAGCAACATTGCCAGCATCGCCAGCATCACCATGTTTGCCCAACCAAAATTCATTGTACCACATATTTTAAATACAGTACAGTATGTTTACTTCTTTATTTTTTACAATTATAATTAATTAGGCTCTAGACCAGATAACTTAATGTTTTAAATACCATTTGTATATCCGCC
>CAYIJR010000041.1:0-5161 GCA_964363825.1 uncultured Candidatus Saccharibacteria bacterium
GCCATAGCAAAAAATATAAAGAAATACCGAGACAATCTCGGTATTTCTCAAGACAAACTCTCAAAACTGGCTGGGGTTACTTTGCATACCTTGACCAAAATTGAAACCGGAGCAACGCCCGATCCTCGCATTGAAACCTTAAAGAAGGTTGCCAAGGGATTGAATGTAAGCGTTGATGATTTGATAAAATAAGATTTTTAATATGCCAAGAAAAATTAAACAACCAAAAAGAATAGAATTTTACTCGCATAAAGACAAAAAGCGAAAAAATATTCCGCCGGCAAATTTGGCGGATATGGAGAAGAATGGCCACAAGCCGAAAAAATATTCTTACGACCCGCATTTTGACCCGCAATTGGTTTGGGCTGGCAAAGCCGAGCATACGAATTTTGAAGTGCCGACTGTAAGTTTGCATACTCACGAAAAAGTCAGCACGCCGGCGATTTTAAATACGCTCAAAAACGGAAAATGGACAAATCAGCTTAATTTATTCGGCGATCCTGATTTGCCGTTACAGGAAGCGGTTAAATTTTACGAACACGATATTAACTGGGTGAACCGCATGATTTTGGGTGATTCGCTTGTTGTAATGAACAGCTTATTGGAGCGAGAAATGATGCGCGGGCAAGTGCAGATGATTTATATTGACCCACCATACGGCGTGAAATTCAATTCTAATTTTCAGCCGTTCGTGAACAAGCGAGATGTCAAAGACAGAAAAGACGAGGATTTAACCCGCGAGCCGGAGCAAATCAAAGCGTACCGCGACACTTGGGAGCTTGGTATACACAGTTATCTGACTTATCTTCGCGACCGCTTGCTTTTGGCAAAAGAGTTATTGAATGAAACCGGCAGTTGTTTTGTGCAAATTTCCGATGAAAATGTGCATCATGTTCGGGAACTGATGGATGAAGTTTTTGAACCAGAAAATTTTGTTGGTTTAATTACATTTCAGACTGCCGCCAATCAAAATACTGACACTATACAGAGATTATTTGACCATTTAATTTGGTATTCAAAAAGTCTTAAAACCGTAAAAGTCCACAAACTATTTCGTGAAAGAACACAAGTTGAAATTCAAAAAGTCTTCTCGCGGAGCGATGAGAAGGGCATCTACAAGACAGATGATTTAAGGAGTTTTAGTGATGAAGAAATTAAAAAATTAAAAGAATCGGGACGAATATCTTCTGACGGTACATTAGGGAAATTATTCCCGGAAGATTTTCCAGTTACGCAATTTCATAATGTGTGGACTGATACTGTTTTTGGTCATGCAAAGGCAACAGAAAAAATTTATGCAGTGCAGACGAACAGGAAAGTCATTGAACGCTGTATTTTGATGACGACCAATCCGGGTGATTTGGTTTTGGACCCGACTTGTGGAAGCGGAACATCGGCTTATGTTGCCGAACAATGGGGCAGACGTTGGATTACGATGGACACTTCACGCGTGGCTTTAGCTTTAGCTCGTCAGCGACTTTTAACCGCCAAATATTCGTATTACAAGCTTGCTTATCCAGAGCAAGGTGTTGGCGCCGGCTTTATTTATAAAACCGTGCCGCATATTACTTTGAAATCAATCGCCCAAAATGAACCGCCAAAACAGGAAATTTTATATGACCAGCTGGAAATAGACAACAACGCGGTGCGCGTTTCCGGCCCTTTTTCCGTGGAAGGCATTCCGTCTTATTCAATTGAAGAACCAAAAGAAACGCAAACACTTGATGCTCGAGCTCGCAAAGACGATATTCGCCATTATGACAGCGCGACTAAATCCGGTGCTACTGGATATGTCCAACAAATGATTGACAATTTACAGACAGCAGGCGTTTTTTCCAGCAATGCGGAGAAAATAATTTTTGAAAATATTTCTGCTTATGGCGGTGGGAGCGACAGCATTCACGCGACAGGGACAATTAAAAATAAAACCGAGCAAACGGCGATTGTTTTCGGTCCCCAATACGGGCCGGTTACGGCGAAGCAAGCGTTAAACGCTATTACATCAGCAAAACGAAACGGATTCAAGCAAATGCTTATCACCGGCTTTGCTTTCGACCCCGAAGTTTTTTCTTTGGCAAAAAATGTGGACATAAAAACAATTTGGGCGTATGCCGCGCCAGATATTATCGTTGGCGATTTATTGAAAAAATCAAAAACTGACCAATTATTCACTGCCTTTGGCGAGCCGGAAGTGGAAACCAAAAAGGCAAAAGATAAGAAATCAATAGTCAAACTACTCGGTGTTGATTATTACGACCCGACAACGGGAGAAGTAAAATCTGACGAATTAAAAGAAGTTGCGGCATGGTTTTTGGATACTGATTATGATAAAAATTCGGTTTTCTGTATTCGTCAGGCATTTTTCCCAAACAATAATAACGCTTGGCAAAAACTGGAAAAAGCGTTGCACGGAGTAATTGACCAAGAAAAATTTGAGGCGCTTAACACCTTTGAATCTTTGCCGTTTGAAATACCGGCATCAAAAATGGTGGCAATAAAAGTAATTGACATCAAGGGGCAAGAGCTTATCAAAGTGATTGAATTATAAATATGAGCAATGTTTTAGATAAAAATCCGATAATTAATAATGCTTTTGAAGAACCGAAGCGGCATTGGCATTTTCCGGCCGATGATCAGCCGGTGATTCGCGATGGCCGCAGAAAATCCACTTATTTTTCTGGCGATAGCAAACAAGTTAATCTTGATTTAGGTCAACAAACCGAAGAAGATTTAGGATTAGTGAATATTATTCGCGAGCGAGTCGATACTTGGCGAAAGCGTGGATATCCGGGCGTAACAAGAATTACTAAAGAATTACTAAAGCACTGGAACGATAATGACAAAGAAATGCCTTTGTTTTTTGCCCAGCGTGAGGCGATGGAAACCGCTATTTGGCTTGCGGAAGGACCAAAAAACGAAACGGCAGACATTCTGGCAAGATTAAAATCGCTCGGAAGTATTGAAAAAATAAACCGCATTTGTTTTAAGATGGCGACTGGCACAGGAAAAACTTTTATTATGGCGATGCTTATTGCTTGGCAAGCGCTTAATAAGATTCATTATCGCCAAGACAAAAGATTTTCCGATTCGTTTTTGGTAGTTTGCCCCAACTTAACTGTAAAAGAACGCCTGCAAGTTTTATATCCGACTAATCCTGAAAATTATTATGTAAAATTTGAGCTTGTCCCGTCCAGTTTTTTAGATAAATTGATGCAAGCAAAAATTTTTATTACGAACTGGCATATTTTCGCGCCGGAAGATGAAATAAAAAACGCAATTAAAACAAAAGAGAATAAATATAAAGAATCGGACACGGCTTTTGCTTCGCGAGTTTTGAAAGAATTAGGCAAAAAAGAGAATATAGTCGTTCTTAACGACGAAGCGCACCATTGCTATCGTTGCAATCCCGAAGGCGTTCAGGCCACAAAGAAAACAAAAATTGACGCGGAAAGCAAGATACAAATTGAGGAAGCGACAATCTGGGTTCAGGGATTGGAAAAAATTTCAAGGACAAGAGGAATTTTGCAGTGTTTTGATTTGTCAGCCACGCCTTTTTATATTTCCGGCTCCGGTTTTTCGGATGGCACGCCGTTCCCGTGGGTTATTTCCGATTTTGGATTGTTAGACGCGATTGAGTCCGGATTGGTTAAAATTCCACAAATTCCAACAGCGGACAATTTAGGCGGCGAACCGAGATATAGAAATTTATGGGAAAGTATTTCACCATTAGCACCTCGACGCGGCTTAAATGAGGATAGAGAATATACGGGAGCAGTAGCTTTTATTAACGCCATTCATGAGCCGTTAAGCTTGTTAGCGCAAAGCTACAAAAAAATTTTTGATGAGTGGGCAAATCAAGGAAACAAAGTACCGCCCTGTATGATTATTGTTTGCAATAATATTGGTACTGCGGAAATTATCCATAAACACATCGCGGACGGGGAAGTGATTGATGAATTCAAAAATTTTAATGGTAACGGCGAATACTCATTAAGGATAGACAGCGAACTATTGAGCAAGGCCGAAGAAAGAGAAGAGGGAGAAACACAACAAGATCTCGCGGAAAGATTAAGGAAAAAAGTTTCAACAGTTGGGAAAATCGGCAAAGCCGGCGAGCAAATTCGTTGTGTTATATCTGTCGCTATGCTTTCCGAGGGCTGGGACGCGCAAAATGTAACGCATATTTTAGGAGTTCGCGCTTTCACTTCGCGGCTTCTTTGCGAGCAAGTAATTGGGCGCGCGCTTCGTCGTTCAAGTTATGACGATTTGAGCCAGCCGGAATACGCGCAAATTTTTGGCGTTCCATTTGAGATGTTCCCAATCGCAACAACCACAACTGGGCCAAAACCGCCAAAAACTTTAACTTATGTCCACGCTTTAGCAGAACGGCAAGAAATGGAAATAATTTGTCCGCAAGTAGGCGGGTACATAGCGGACGCAAAATTCAAAGTAGAAGCTGACTGGAGTAAAGTAGAAAAAATACCAATAAACGATTTGATTAAACAGGTTGAGATAGGGGTTGACCCTATTTTCAGCGGCAAATCCACTGCTGGTGGCGTTGGTAGAAAGGATATTTTAGAAAGAGAGTTTAATAAAAGATTACAATCTACTTTATACGAGATAGCCGCAACAATTACAAATAACTTCAATTTAGAATATAAAAGATTCCTTTTCCCGCAAATTTTGAATATTTCAAAGAAATTTATTGACGAATATATCAAATTTCCGGCAGAAATACCAAAGACAATAATTTGCGAGCCAAAATATAAAAATAGAATTATTGAATTACTCAATGAAATAGTTAAGCCGGGGAAAGATGAGGAAGAAAAATTGATGCCAATTTTTGATAATTTCAAGCCATTTACACGAACAAGAGATGTGAAAGGTTGGACAACAAGAGATGTTTATAGAACAAGCAAAAGCCATATAAGCCATGTTGTCGTTGATTCCGATTGGGAAAAAGCGGTTTGTATTGATCTGGAGAAATATTCAAAATTTTATGTTAAAAACTACAAACTTGGTTTCGTTATTCCCTATCTTATTGAAGGCGAAAAAAGATCATACGAACCGGATTTTATCGTTGTTATGCCGAGCGGTGAAAATTTAATTTTGGAAATTAAGGGACAAAAAAGGAATGATTTTTACAATAAGAAATTAGCTG
>CAYIJR010000042.1:0-4903 GCA_964363825.1 uncultured Candidatus Saccharibacteria bacterium
GTCGCCAACACCCTGCGGTTGGACATTTTGTTGTCTTTGGCCCTGGTAATATACTTTTCAGCAACCGACCTCAATTCTTTGGCCTTGGCTTCGGTGGTCTGTATTTTTCCGTGCAAGAAAAGCCCGGTCGCCAACGATTTTAAAAGCGCCTTCCGTTGGCTTTTTGGCCGTGATAATATTCTGCCTTTGTTTCTCTTTCGCATAAATATAATCCTAATCTACGAATTTATCCTAATGCTCCGAATACGTATTTGTGGCATTCGGATTTCATTCGGATTATTTTTTCGCTTTCTTTTTTGGTTTGCTTTCTTTCTTCACTTTCTTTTTTTCTTTGGCCGGCTTTTCTTGGATGATTACTTTTCCGGCTTTCTGCAAATTAGCGGCGTTACCCTCAAACAAGATATTGAAATGCTTTATCAATATTTCGCAAGCCTGGTAAAAAGCGTCTTCTGGAGTTAAAGTCCCGTCGGTTTCAATTTCCAATGAAAGCTTGTCAAAGTCCGTCCTTTCACCCACCCGCATGTTTTCAACCGTAAAGCTTACATTTTTAATTGGCGTGAAAATGGCGTCCATGGCGATTGCCCCAATTTCCGATTTTTTGGTTTTGCGCTGGTCTTTGGGCTCGTACCCTACTCCCCTTTCAATGGTAATTTCAATATTCAATTCTGTTTTTTTGTCAGTAATGGTGGCGATGTGCAGTTCCGGGTTGGCCAATTCAATTTGCGGGAACATTTTAAAATCTTCCCCCCTTATTTCTTTTTCCCCTTTGACCGAAAGCTCAACCTTCTGTATGTTGCCTTCGTGGATTTTAAACCTCAAATTTTTCAAATTCAAAATTACCATGATGGCGTCTTCTAAAACTCCGGGAATGGTTGAAAATTCATGAGGCACGCCCTTAATTTTCACTTCGGTGACAGCAACGCCTTCTAAAGAAGAAAGTAAAACTCGCCTTAAAGCGTTTCCAATAGTAACGCCGTATCCAGGGTAAAGCCCCTGCACTTCAAAAATTGCCTGGTTTCTACCTTTTTGGATTACCTTTGGAGGCAATGGATAAGAAATCATAATACTTGAAACATGAAACGTGAAACATGAAACATAACATTAGTTAATTGTTCCCTGCTAAGCGTTCCATGCGGTTAACGTGAGTAAAATTCGAAAATCAATGAAATTTCAACCGGAGGGTTGACCTCTGCCAAACTTGGTTCGGCTAAAACTTTTCCCTCAAATTTCTCTTTATTTAATTCAAGCCATTTATGCGGCTCTACTTTTTTCAAGACTTCTGACAAATCTTTAAATGCGCCCTTTTTCTTTTTGGTTTCTTTAACAGCAATCATATCTCCTTTTTTTACTTGATATGATGGAATATTCACCGGCTTTCCGTTTACTAAAAAATATGAATGGTTAACCAGTTGGCGCGAGTGGGAGCGGGTGAGAGCAAACCCCAATCTGAAAATCACATTATCCAATCTTTTTTCCAGCGCTTTTATCAATTCTTCTGAAATATTTTCCACTTTTTGCATTTTATCCAAAGATTCTTCGACATATCTTTTAAATTGCTTTTCTGACAAACCGTACAGCCTTTTTAGAGTCTGCTTTTCCTGCAAGGATTTCTTATATTCGGAAGCTGTTTTGCTCCTCTTTTTTTTGCCCCCTGGACCCGCGCCAAAAGACTTCCTGTCAGAAGGATTATCGGGACTAAAAGAAGTTTTTGGCGGCGTTGGATTAATTTGGTTTACCATATTAGTTATTATTAGCTGTCAGATGTCAGATGTTAAATGTTAGATGTCAGATGTTGTTTTATACCCTTCTTACTTTTTTAGGCGTAACTCCGTTGTGGGGAATGGGAGTGATGTCTTTAATTGAAATAATATTCAAGCCTTGGTTAACCAACGTCCTGACGGCTGACTCCCTGCCCGCTCCAATGCCTTTGATAAACACTTCAATTTTTTCTACAGCCAATTTTTTGCACACGTTGGCAATAGTTTCGGCAACCCTTGAAGCGGCAAAAGAAGTTGATTTTTTAGTCCCTTTAAATCCCACTGCCCCCGCTGACTTTGACACCAAAACCTGCCCCTTGGCATTGGTAAGGGTAATAATAGTATTGTTGTACGAAGAAGATACGTATACCCTGCCTTCCTGAACCCGGTCGCTTGACTTAACTTTTACTTCTTTTTTAACAGTTGAGTCAACTTTTTCTTTTTCCTTAATTAAATCTTCTTGATTTGTTTCTATGACGTGTTTTTTACCCACTTTTGAAAAATTCCAAACTCCAAGCACCAAATTACAAACAATATCTAAACCCTAATTTCTAAGTTCAAAACGTGTTTTGGATTTTGAATTTTGGTATTTGAATTTGTTTGTGATTTGGGATTTGTGGTTTGGGATTTATATTAGGTTGGACTTGCCGCTGGTTTTCTGCCCGATCCCATGGTTTTTCTTACATTCCCCCTTACTGTCCTGGTATTGGTTTTTGTTCTTTGGCCCCGCACGGGCAATTTTTTCATGTGGCGCAAGCCCCTCCATGCCCCGATGTCTTTTAACCTTTTTATATTAATCATCACTTGCCTGCGTAAATCCCCTTCAATTTTGTAATTTTTTTCAATCAAGTCGCGCAAATCATTGACTTCTTTTTGCGTCAAATCCTTGGCTTTTTTATTTTCATCAATTTTTGCCTGGTTTAAAATTTTCTTACTCAAAGAATTGCCTATTCCGTAAATATAGGTTATGGCGATTGCTATTCTTTTATTTTCAGGAATATTGACTCCTGCAATGCGCGGCATCGTGTGAGAATCTAGAAAATAGAAAGTAGAATATAGAATACGAAACGACGAATTCTATTTTCTATTTTCTAAATTCTATTTTCTAATTTTATCCTTGTCTCTGCTTATGTTTTGGATTTTTTTTACAAATAACATAAAGGCGACCTTCTCTCCTGACGATTTTGCATCCATCACACATTTTTTTAATTGACGGCCGAACTTTCATATTCTTATAACCTGTAACGTGTAACCGGTAACCCGTAATTACGGGTTACGAATTACTGGTTACGGGTTATTTAAGTCGATACACGATTCTCCCCTTTTTTTCGTCATAGGGAGTCATTTCCAAAGTCACTTTATCTCCGGGCAAAATTTTAATCCGGTTTAACCTCATCTTTCCCGACAAAAAACCGGTAATTTCCCTACCATCCGCCAATACTACCTTAAAAAAGGCGTTTGGTAAAGCCTCTATTACCCTGCCTTCTATTTTTACGATTTTTTTGGAATTATCTTGACTATTTGGTTCGTTTTCCACAGTAATTTAAAATATTAACAAATGTACTTGTATTAGTCAACCCCGTTAGAGATTTGCCGGCATTAAATAAGCAAATCTAAAAATACAATACCATCATTTCCAATACAGAGTAACACAGAAACAATTGTTTCTGTGTTGCCAAGATATCCACCGCAAATCTCTAACGGGGTCAATACATCTGGCATAAAATCCCTTCTTATTCAAAGTTGAGGTTAACTTTTATCCTGTTTTTGTCCCGAGGAGCGGATTTTACCCAAAATGGCCAAAAATTAACTTTTAATTCTGATATATTTTCTCCGTATCTTTGGTCAATCACCTGCTTTATTTGGTCGGCTGACTTCATGCTTAACAAATCCAATAAGCTAAGCGTATCTATGCTGTAATACGTTTTAGCGGACAATTGCGCATTTATCATTTCTGTCCCCGACGTAATATCAACTGACTGGGGGGTATAACTTAAATCCAAGCTGCTTTCTAAAAATTTCTTGGTGTTAGGCAGTTGAGATAATATGTCTTCCTTGGCAAATGCTTGTAAATCCTGTTTTTTAAATACCAAAGCGGAAATTTTGACTTTGGCGCTTTCTTTGAATTCATCAACAATCGCTCCCTCTTTTGCGTCGGCGCTGGCATTAATAATATTTTTCGTCATAGCTCCATCCAATAAAATGTCATCTGAAGAAAGTTTGCTCCTTAGCGATTCTTCTGCCTTGTCTAATAATTGCTTTGTCAAAACGTCTTTAGCACCTGAAATATTGTCACTGGTGACTTTTTTTACTTTGCCGGTGTAGCCTCCCGACATAGCGCTTTTTGATTCAGCCCAAATGCTGTAATAATAAGATGTACCAGATAATTTTGGCGCTGAAAACTTAGATGGGCCGATGTTATAATCCGCTCCGGATTCCTCCGCCTGCACTTTGACAGTAACCGATCCAGGCGTGTTTTTGCTCATTCCCGGGATAACCACCCTGTCCAGCGTCACAAAATATTTTCCTGAATCCGACAAAAAGTGTGTGCCGATTTTTAGGGTAAACGAAGAAGAGGGGCTGATTTTATTATATATGGTAATGGTGCCTGTTGCTTTGCCGTCATTTGAGGCGCTGCCGGTGGCTTGGAATTCCTGCTGGCCGTCTTGCTGAACTTCTATATATTGCGCCGGAATTATTTTATTTTCAAAATCAACCGCAACAGCGGATTTGTCAGCTTTAATAGTTTCCTGCAAACTCAAAACATCGGTCTTGGGCCAAATTTCCACATCGGCTTTGGGCAGCTTGTTATATAAATAAATGCAAAGCAGCAAAACTATTACCGTTCCCCCAACGATAATTTCCCACCATGGAAAACGCCTCTTTTGGGGCGGAGGCAACTCCGGAATTGGAGCAGGCTGGGGAGGCAACAGAGACTGTTTTGGCTCTTCTGGGGCTTTAAAACTATCAACCGCTTTTTTAGGGGCTTTTTTGGGTTTGTCGCCAACAGGCATGGCTTTGACAACATTTTCCAATTTATAGGCCACCTTCGGCGGCACAATGTCATAGATTTTCTTTTTACTCATCTTTTAGAATCTAGAATCTAGAAATATAGAAAATAGAAGCAAATGTTTTCGTATTCTATT
>CAYIJR010000043.1:0-4751 GCA_964363825.1 uncultured Candidatus Saccharibacteria bacterium
GCGACAGAAACAGGTGGGTTTATGATGACAAAGGGAGAGTTATAAAATTGGCAGACGCAAATTTTGTTAGAAATTTTGATAAAGATGTAAGACAAAAAGTTTACAAGATTTTATACAATGAATTTAACGGAAAAAATCCTAATTCAGAAAAGTAATTATGAAAAATAATAAATTTCTAAACAAAATTATTTGCGCTGACACGTTGGAATTGCTTCCTCAAATTGCGGAAAATTCTATTGATGTTGTTTTAACTGACCCGCCATACTTTTTGGATAAATTGGACAATAACTGGGATTATGAGGAAGTGTCTAACCAAAACAACCAATACACAATAAAATCTTTGCCTGCTGGCATGAAATTTGATAGAGAGCAGGGAAAAAGATTTTATGCTTGGTATTTAGATATTTCAAAAGAAATTTTTAGAATTTTAAAACCGGGCGGTTTTTTCTTTTCTTTTTCTAGCCCACGTCTTTATCATAGAATGGCTTCAGCAATAGATGACGCTGGTTTTGAAATAAGAGACGCATTTATGTGGCTTTATACCCAAAATCAAGCCAAAGCAATGGGCGTTGATCATTTCATTAAAAAAATGAACATAGATGAGAAAGCAAAAGAAAAAATCAGGGAAAAACTAAATGGCTGGAAAACCCCGCAAATAAAATCTTGTTTTGAACCAATAGCGATGGCTCAAAAACCCACCGACCAAACCTATCTAAACAATATGCTCAAGTACGAAGTGGGTATGTTTAACACAAATGTAAAAATTGGCGATAATATGTATCCGGCAAATGTATTTACAATAGATAGTATTAACGAATTGATAGATAGAGCTTTTTTGCTGCCAAAGCCGACAAAAAAAGAAAAGGGAGAATACAATGACCATAAGACCGTTAAGCCGATAGCCATTTGTGAGTATCTTATAAATTTGTCGGCTTTTTCTAAAAATGCAGTTGTTCTTGACCCCTTTGTCGGAAGTGGAACAACTGCGGTGGCAGCAAAAAAGTTAGGGCGAAAATATATTGGAATTGATGCTAATGAAAAATACGTAAAAATTTCAGAAAAAAGACTAAAAGAGTTGGACGAAAAACCAAATTTATTTAAGACAGGAAAGGCAGAAAGAAAAAATTTACAAATGGAACTGCAGGTGATATAAAAACCTAGGCGGCGTGCCAGTTTCACTGGCACGAAATTCGGCGGCGGCGGAAAGCGAGGGCGGGCAAAAATTCCTTCCCCCCAACCCCCTTCCTTTTTGCCCGCCCGAGCGTTCAGTTTGGCGCGCGAAGCGCGCCATCAGTTCTGTTCAAAAAAGGTTCGGATTTCGTCAAATAAACGCACATTTAAATATTTATGCAATTTATTGTATAAATATTTAAATATATACGATATACGGAGGCGAACCTCAAAAAGGGGTCGGGGAAAAAGAATTTTTCCCCGTGTAGGAAAAGATTAAAAACCGAGAGGTTTTTAAAGAGGCACACTTGTGGGCCGACGGGTTCTAGTCCTGCTGAAAGCAGGACGGACTCCTGTCCCGCGCACCAAGCACATTAAAATTCGGACGCATAGCTCAATTGGCAGAGCACTTGCTTTACACGCATGGGGTTCCAGGTTCGAGTCCTGGTGCGTCCACAGAAATAATATAATAAAGCCGGGGTAACTCAATGGTAGAGTACTTGTCTGAAGAACAAGCTGTCGCGAGTTCGATTCTCGCCCCCGGCACAAAGTTAAAAAATGCGGGAGTAATTCAGCAGCAGAATGCTACCTTGCCAAGGTAGATGTCGCGGGTGCGAATCCCGTCTCCCGCTCAAAGAAAAAATCCAGATTTACTCTGGATTTTTTATTAAAACTTATTTGATTTGTAGCTTTATAAATGATAAATTAAAATAAAGGGGATTTTACAGTTCTTTTTTTCAAATCGCACACGAATTCACACCACATCAAAAGGAGGTTTTGCAATGGAACAGCCAGCCGCCAATTTCGCATTGCCACCCGAATTAGCCGAAATGCGTAAATTAGTCACTGCATTGCCCCCAAATTACAGAGACCGGCTCCTTTACCTGATCTTAAGAACGGAGTCGTACATTAAAATGTGCGATCAAGTAGTTAAAATAACCCAGGAAAAAACCGACCAGATTCAACTTGATGTAACGTATCTCGTTTTTGACTTAGAAGCAACGCGTCGAGAGCGAGATGAGTTACGGGGAATATTAGAAGGATTAAAAAGATCAGAGGATGAACAATGGGAAGGGGATAGTTAAGGCCAGGCCGCAGAAAGGATTTCTGCGGTTTTTTATTATTTTTTAAGCTATTTTTGACAAAAAAGTGAAGACTTGACCCCGTTAGAAGTCTTGAACAAAAATAATTTTTTCAAAATTATTTTTGCATGATCATTGCATCATTTTTTGGTAAATAAATGTTCTAAAAATCAGAAATCTTTGCCTTTGTGCCCAGACTTCTAACGGGGTTGACACCTGTGAATAAACAGTGCATAACTATTGACAAGGGTGCTTGAATATGCTAACATACATCTATCCTCCGAAAAGGGGGTTTTTAATTAAAAGAGCTTAAAAACTATGTCTAAATCATTGTTAATTCGCTCAATTATGATAGGTTTTATAGCCGGATTGGCATGCTATGGCATCTTTGTGCCGCAAATAATCAACGCCGATTTGAACAATTCAGCCAGCACGCTAAAAGCAGAAAATGTGATTAAAAACGGCCATTTGACCATTTGCAAATTGGATGCTTCAGCCCTTGAAGTGGTCAAAAAGGTGAAAATGGTTGTGACGGCTTACTCAAGCACTCCTGACCAAACCGACAGCACGCCATTTATTACCGCTTCAGGAAAGCACGTTGAAGATGGCATTATTGCCAATAACATGTTCCCTTTTGGTACAAAAATCAGAATGCCTGAATTATATGGCGGTAAAATCTTTGTAGTTGAAGACAGGATGCATAAAAGAAAGGGTTTGTATCAAGCCGATATATGGTTTGCAACCCGTCAAGACGCAAAAGAATTCGGAGCTAAAACCGTTAATATAGAAGTGGTAGAAAGCTAATCCTGTGGCCGCAGAATAACGCGGAAATTCGCCAGTGGGCGAAAACGCAGAATTACGCGGAAGTGAATTTAACCAAAAAGCCCGTCCCGATAAATCGGGACGGGCTTTTTGTGTATCATAAAATCTTAAAAAGATAGTGTGAAATAATGGCAACGCTGGCCGAAAAGTAAAATAAAGCAGCCAAGCCCATCATAAAATTCGTAAACCAATTCGGACGCAAAGGTTTGGGCAACCTGAAATTATTTAAGTAAATAAGGACGGGCGTGTAAACGGCCATCACCAGCCCACCCAGTACGGCACTGATCGTAAGCAGAGTGAGGGGCTGCTTTAAAGGCAAAAGCAGGGCGCTCACCACCACAATCCCCACCACCAATCCATAATACAAATGGCTTATGGAAATATTTTCAAGGTCTTTTAAATATTTTCTGAAAGGCCCGGTATGGGAATTGACGTACAAAATGTCGCTGACAATCCTGGCAAAAGCGTCAATAATCGTCCACATGACCGAAAAAAGCATCAAAAACGACATGACCAAAAAAGAGTTGAATCCGAAAGCGCCCCAGTGCTCGCCAAAAATATTGGCTTGCACCACCGCCACATTCAATCCCTCCGGGATAATGCCTTTTGGGGCTAATACCGCGTAGGCATTCAAGCTTAACAAAACTAGGGTAACGAGCCCCAGCAGCCAAAATATCAATCCCTGGTCAATTTTGATGAATTTCATCCATTCCTTCCAGTTAGCCAAATTTTCTTCATTGGGATGGAACACATACCCTTTAAAAGACACGGCTTCCGTTCTGCCGGTAATGGGATTGATAATCCTGCCGACATATTTTGCCATACCCGCCTGCTTGTCCCGATACCACAGTGAAACGCAGACATTTAAAAGCCCGCCGGCTCCCGCAAAAACAATAGCGCCAATGACAACCGATATGTCTATATCCGCTGGGACATAGCCAAAACTGACCATGCCTTTTAAAGCTTGGGCAATATTGCTTAAAGAAAGGGTCAAAAAGCTGTTAATCAAGAGCAGCAGACAAAAAACGGGGATAATGATTTTCAGGCATTTTTCCAAAAAAGTGTACGCCACCCGGCCTAAAAAGGTAAACATGAGCACTAAAAAAAGGCTGGCCACGGCCCAGGCAATGTGACTGCCAAAACCCAATAATTCTTTTAAAATAGTGCCAATAGCCGCAGCCCAGCCCGGCCAAATATACAGCAAAATGGCCGAAAAAAGCCAGAAAGGGGCAAACCATTTAAAAACCCTTGAAGAAGAGGTGAAAAAGCTTTCGCCCGTGGCAATGGCATGGCGGGCTACTTCTTGGTTGATGAAGTATTGGAAAGTAATTCCCACCAACGCCATCCAGAGTAGCTGCGGGCCGTATTTGGTGATAAGATGCGGCCAAAGAATTAATTCGCCGGTTCCAATAGCCAGACCCATGACCACCACTCCCACGCCGATCGCTTTTGACCAGTGGGGAGCCTTGTGCAATGTTTGAACTTCTAAGTCAGAATAGTGTTCCATAGTTTCCATGGAGGTAGGCTTAGCCTACCTCCATCTTTAAAGTGCCCGAGGTGGGATTTGCCTAGTCATTCGATTGGGCGTCTGGTCGGATGACCGAACAAATTTTTGTGCCCGAGGTGGGAGTTGAACCCACAAGCCTTGCGGCGCATCATCTTAAGTGATGTGCGTTT
>CAYIJR010000044.1:0-4284 GCA_964363825.1 uncultured Candidatus Saccharibacteria bacterium
ATTATTTACCCACAATGTGATGATCGTTAGGATACAGATGTTTTCTACGGAGCAGAATAGGTCCTATTTTGACAATTTGTAGGAGAAGATCATGACGCAAGATGAATTCATGGCCCCCGCCCTAAAACACATGGAAGAGGGTCATCCGATCACTGAAGCCGTTGCCATTTTTAGAGGCGCAGAAAACCGGCTCGGTGGCTTTGCTGAATTCGCCCAAAACATCAGCGAGTGGTTATCTAAAAACAATGATATCACCGTTGTTGAACGCCAAACTAATACGGCGGTGGACGGGGGTAGAATTTACCTCATCGTTAGCATTTTCTATAAAGCCAAGCAATAACACTGTTTGGCATCACGCACAAAGCCCGGGGGCAACTTCGGGCTTTTCACTTGTAAAAATCTTAAATCTGCAATCTCAAATCTTAAATTAAAGTATTCCTTTCTGCCGTTCCTCCACCCAAGCCACCACGATGTCTCCTTTTTCAATTTTAACATTGCCTTCAAAAAGAATGCCGGCTTCGTCGCCCTTTTTGAGCAAATCAATGTCTTTTTTGTCACGCTGGAGGTTGATAATTTTACCAGAACCAATTTTTTGGTCGTCCCGCATAACATCCACCTTCAACCCTTTTTTAAATTCGCCTTCGGTGATTTTGCCGCCCACAATCTGGCGGTTTTTTTCCGCCCAAAAAACCAGCAGGGTTTTTAATTTTCCCACCTCTTTGCGGACATTTTCGGCGTCCAGAGATTTTTCCATGCCGTTTCTGACTTCCTGGACCAGCTCGTAAATAATGTCAAAAGTTTTAATGCGCACCTTTTTTTGGGTGTCGTGCTTCATGAGTTGCAAAACTCCCGGATTTATTTTCACCCGGAACCCGATAATCTGCGCTTTGGACATTTCCGCCAGCTTGGCGTCGGATTCGTTAATGTCCCCGGCCTCTGTTTTTAAAATGCGCAAAATAACCTGGTCGCTGGGAAGGCTTTTTAACATGCCTTCAATGGCTTCCAGGGACCCGTGCACATCGCCTTTTAAAATAATATTGAGCGTTTTTTTGTCGGCATTTTCTTGGAGCACCGCGCCTGCCGTTTCCCATTTTTTTTCGGCGGCTTTGACCCGCGCCATGGCTTCTGGAACATCTTTAAACGTCAAAAATCGCTCTCCAACGCCCGGAACCGCCTCAAAACCAAGTATAACCGCCGGCTGGCCTGGCAACGCCTTTTGAATGGCTTTTCCCTGGAAATCCTCCAATGACTTTACCTTGGCCATGGCCAAATCCGTGGCAATAATGTCTTTTTTATTTAAGGTGCCTTTTTGCACAATCACCGTCGCCACCGGGCCTTTTTTGGCTTCCATGTAAGACTCTATAACCAGCCCTTCGGCGGGAACCGTAATATCGGCCGTCAAATCTTGCAAATCCGCCACCAGCAAAATCATTTCCAGCAATTCATTGATGCCTGTTTTTTCTTTGGCGGAAACTTCAACGCTCGGCTCTTGGCCGCCCATGGATTCAACCAAAACATCAATACTGGCCAGTTCACGCTTGATCTTTTCGGGGTTGGCAGTGGGCAAGTCCACTTTATTTAAAACCACGATCATGGGAATTTGAGCTTTTTTAATGGCGGCTACGGCTTCTTTGGTTTGGGGCTGGACGGACTGGGCCGCGTCCACCACCAACAGGGCTATGTCGGCGACTTCCGCCCCCCGCAAACGCATGGCTGAAAAGGCCTCGTGGCCGGGCGTGTCAATAAAAGTGATTTTTTTATCATTGTGCTCAACTTCGTAAGCGCCAATGTGCTGGGTGATTCCGCCAGATTCTTTTGATGTGATTTTAAAGTCTTTAATGGCTTCCAATAGCGAGGATTTTCCATGGTCAACATGGCCTAAAACGACCACCACCGGCGGCCTTTTAAATATATTTTCAGTTGTTTTTTTAGGTTTTTTGACCATAAAATACTAAAATTACAAATCACAATGTGCCCTCTTTTTGCCAAAAAATGTTTGGCAAAAAGAAAACTGGCAAATTACAAACAAATTCAAATTTCCAAAATTTAAAATTCAAAACACGTTTTGAATTTAGGAATTAGGATTTAGATATTGTTTGTGATTTGGGATTTATTATTTGGAATTTGCCGAGCCGATGGCGCGGGCTACTGCTTCTTTTTCTTCACCTGAAAGAGTATATTCTGACTTGCCAGCTATGACGGCTTTGGCGTATACGCGGTTGCCTTCTTGGACAAAAAAGCTAGAAATGACCACCCCATTGTTCTGGCTGTCCAACAAGGCGATGGCAAAACTCTGGTTGCCACCCATGTCGTTGAAAGGGTTAAACCGCACCACGCCCATTTTCTGAAAACTTATTTTGGAAATGTCTTCCAGTGATTTTATTCTGCTTAAAGCCTCTTTTAGGCCTGCGTCCAGCTCTTTGGTCTTTTCAATGTGGCTGAATAGCACATTCCGTAAGTCTTTTATTTTCCCTTTTTCCAGGATCAAATCTATCTTTTCATTCATCTTTTTGTAGTGGAAAAACAAAAAACCGCTCACCGTAGCCAAAACTAATATTACTAATAGCAACAATATGACAACAAGAGACATATCGTCATACTACCCCAATTTCGTCAAAGATTCAAATCTGCCCAGCCAAAAATCGCTCATATGAGCGATTTTTGGCTGGTGCGGAGAGGGTGGGATTCGAACCCACGTGCTCGTTAGAGCTAGCCGCTTTCGAGGCGGTCCCGTTATGTCCACTTCGGTACCTCTCCTTTATCAATCCCTTACCAAAAATGCCCCACGCGGGGGCATTCTACATACCTAAAATTTATTTTTCCCCTTCGTACGCCTCGTTTTTTACAATCACCTTGCGCCAATCGGTATAATCATAAATATCCTGCATAATCATGCCGCATACTGCCCCGGCTAAAAATGCCGGCAAGTAGAAGTAGTCTATTGCCCAAACCACCGCTAAAATAATAATCCCAATAATCCAATGATGCAAATGAACTTTCCATTTGCCATAATCTAAAAAAATGCGGTCAACCTTGCCATTATGGACAAATAAAATGCAAAATATCTTGCAAATGAAATATCCCACCACTATTCCCGTAGTAAAAGCCAGTGAATAGTAAAGCGAGGTGGTTAGGACCACAGCTGGCAAAAACATACTAACCTTCGTGCGCTTTCGCAAAGGCACAGAATTGTCATTTTCGGCCATAAATATACGCTTAATTACTTAAATTACGCCTATAATCCGACCATTTTGCGGACATTCGAAGATATCCACAATTACCTCAATTTTAGCATTTTCAAGACCCTTAGTCAACCCCGCACCTATTAAGCACAGAAAAACTAATTTATCAATTTTTCAGAGTTTTATACTTTAAGTGCTTAATAGGTGCGGGGTCAAGAGTTAATCCCGCCAGCAAAAAACAGCATAAAAATGCTATTTTTTGCTGATTTTTGCTCCGACCGAGTAGGTGACGGGTTTCGCTTCTAGCTCGAGCGTGGCGGTGGCGAAAAATTGCAATGAATTAAAAAATCCGATACAATACAATTACCTATGAATGGAAATTATAAATCAAAAATTAACGACTTAAATCTGGACGAATGGAAGGAATACCAAGATATTCTTACTGATAGTTTGTGGCTAATAGGCGAGCGCGACAAATCCGGCGCGCACAATAACGCCTATCACGGCAATTTTATTCCACAAATCCCTAATCAAATGATGCGAAGGTTTACCAAAAAAGGCGATGTTGTCTTGGACGCTTTTTTGGGCCACGGCACAAGTGTTATTGAGTCAAAAAGATTGGGGCGAAACGGTATCGGTATTGAACTTATGCCAGAAGTCGCACGCACAGCAATACAAAATATAAATAGCGAACTTCCGAATGGCGAAAAGGTTTTTACAGAAGTCATTGTTGCCGATAGCACAACAAAAGAAGCGCGCGAAAAAGTTTTAGAAACTCTCAAAAAAAATGGCCAAAAAAGCGTCCACATGATTATTTTGCACCCCCCATATCACGACATAATAAAATTTAGCAACAAAAAAGAAGATTTGTGTAATGCCGCAACGGTTGAAGAATTTACCTCAAAGTTTGGCGATGTGATAGAAAATTTTACCGACCTATTGGACCGAAATCGCTATTTAGGAATTGTAATCGGTGATAAATACACAAACAGCGAATGGGTGCCGCTTGGCTTTTATCTTATGCAAGAAACGCTTAAGCGTGGGGAAGGGCTGAAATTGAAAAGTATTTTAGTAAAAAATATGGCGAACAATCGCGCAAAAT
>CAYIJR010000045.1:0-4253 GCA_964363825.1 uncultured Candidatus Saccharibacteria bacterium
AGCCTAAAAGGGCCCTTAAAGCGATTAAATAGTAGTTTTGGGTGCTTTTTGTAAGGGTTTGGCCGGTATATGGGCTGAGGCCCTTGGAAAGGTATAATCGGTAGTTCCAGATGTGGTCGCTTTCAAGCTGATGGGGGAGCAGGCCTTCAAGCGACTGGGATGCGAGCCAGCCGGTGAATTTATGTAAGTATCGCTCGTAATTTTTCTGGGTGTTGTTACGCAAACCCTTTTCAACTTCGCAGTAATCCAAAAAATCAGGAATATGTTTTGCAATTGGCTTACCTGACTTTTCCATGTGTTTGTGTCTTTGTACCGCTTATAAATTATTTATAATAATAGATATACAATGTCGCTTTACCTACATTTTGCGACAAAGTATATGTATTTATGTATTAATAATAGGCCTTTTGAGGAAGGCCTGTCAATGAGTCGGCTGTGGATTACCCTATTTCACATTTGTCCCGGAAAATTTTGAAAACTTTTCGGCAAAATAATTTTTTATAGTGTCCCAGATATTTTGCGCGGCGTTATTTTTTTGGGTTGCGATCTCGCGCGAGGCCTCCTCTCCCCTCTTTTGGGCCTCCGCGCTCACGCGGGGGTAAACATTGGCAGAAAACCAATGTTGCCCGTTTTGCACATAAGGACCGATACTTTGGTTGGCTTGGTTATAAAAATTTTGGGCAATCGGCCTAAAAGACGGGCTTTGGCTCAAAAACACCACTGCTAATAAGACAGCTACCATTACGATATTTTTGACGAATCCCCCACTTTTCATTTAAGATGTATGATTTACGAATTAATTTTAACAAAAAATCGGATAATAAAAAAGCCCCTTGCAACCACACAGATTGCAAGGAGCGAAAGTTAACCATTAACCTATTGTCGGCGGTTCTTGACGCCGACTTTCAAAGCTGTTTCGAGAAGTTGGATTAAGCACGTGGCTTCTTCCTCCTCCATAAAAACCACGCGATCCGCCACCTGGAGACGAACTAGTTGGCAATCCCACCGTTCGTTTTCCATATCCTCGGCGGATATTGGAGAAACTTGGATCTCGTGGAGAGATCCATTCACAGCCGAGATTTGCATTCTGGCAATAGCGCCTCCGATTTCTACTCTTTCACCCGTTTCATTGTTCCGATCGGTCATCGCGCTTATTCTCCAACTCTCCAATGCCATGTTTATCTCCTTTGTTAGAGTTGGCAGAGTTTCCTTTGAGGGTTAAGGAAACTCTGCCCGTCGAGGCACGTGTTCTTTTGTCTTTGCTCTTAGTCTTCTTGGCGTCCTTGCCGTCCCTTTTTATGCGGGGGCTTGCTACCTTGGGCGATGCGGGCACGACGCAGTAAAGCAACATCATTGGTAGGGGGAAACCCATCTGCTCACGATTGCCGCGATGTACCCCGTAGGCGTCGGCGAACCGGATATTTTACACAATCTGCTTCCGAGACCAAAGGTCATCCATGTATGTGCCACCCACAGGTATTGCATAACTAATAGAAGTCCCCTCAATACTTCTACAGCTAAGCAAACCCGTAAATGCCCTATACTCAGTTATAGATGTGTAATTTGTGCTAATTTAAATCTTATCATATCTATGTAACCTTGTCAATAGCTTCTTGGATTCTCTGCAACGTTTTTTCCCTGCCCAAAATTTCGGCAATCTCAAAAGGGCTGGCGGAGGCTTTTTTGCCCGACAGGGCAACACGTAGGGGCCACAAGAGGTATCCCCGGTCTTTTGGGTTTAACTTCTCCGCTTCCTTGACTAATACGGTTTCTAAAGTTTTTTTGTCCATTTTTTTAGCAGAGGAAATAATGGTAGTGCACGTTTGCAAAGAATTTATCACTTCCCCATCCCCCATTTCTTTCCAGCGTAACAGATTTTTGTCATACTGCAACTTTTCCTGGAAGAAAAAGTCGCACAATAAAGCAATGTCGGAAAGTTTTTTCATCCGGGGTTTGTGCAAGTCAACAATTTTTTCCAATTCTTTTTTGGAAAATTTGCTGGTGTCAAAAGCGGCCAAATACGGCAGGCAAAGCGCCACCAATTTGCCGATGGGTTTTTCCTTGATGTAATGGCTGTTAATGAAATCCAGCCGCTGGATGTTGAACACCGCCCCGGCTTTTTGCACTTTTTCCAAAGAAAATTCTTTAATTAATTCAGGCAAAGAAAAAATTTCTTTTTCTGTTCCGGGATTCCAACCTAGTAAAACCATGAAATTTATTAGAGCTTCGGGCAGATACCCCTGGTTATGGTAATCTTTTAGTGCTACGTCTCCTTGGCGCTTGGAAAGCTTGCTTTTGTCAGGGTTTAACAACAAAGGAATATGGGCGTACGTTGGCGTTGTAAAGCCCATTGCTTCTTGCAGCAGCATTTGCCGGGCGGTATTGGACAAGTGGTCTTCGCCTCTGATAACGTGGGATATCTGCATTAAAAAATCATCTACTACAACCGTAAAATGAAACAAGGGTGTTTCTAAATTTTTGGCAATGACAATGTCACCCAGCAGACCCATGTCAAGCTCCACATCGCCGCGCACCAAGTCACGGAACTTTATTTTTTTGCTTGCAACCTTAAACCTGATGACACCTGAGGCATTATTTTTATCACGGCACCTGCCATCATATTTTGGCGCCAGTCCCCTGCTCATCTGGTCCTGGCGTTTGGCTTCCAATTCTTCCGGGGCGCAGTTGCAGTAATACGCTTTTTTTTCTGCCAGCAATTTTTCCAAATATTCTTTGTAAATGTCCAGCCGTTGCGATTGCTTGTACGGGCTGAATTTTCCGCCAATATCGGGGCCCTCCTGCCACTCAATCCCCAACCAATGCAGTTCTTCAATAATTTCCTGGACCCATTTTAATTCCGACCGTTCTTTGTCAGTGTCTTCAATGCGCAAAACAAAACTGCCTTTATTTTTTTTGGCAAATAAGTAATTAAAAAGCGCCGTGCGCGAGCCGCCAATGTGCAAGGGTCCTGTCGGAGAAGGAGCAAAACGCACCCTTACCTTTAAATTTTTTATTTTATTTTTTGTTAACATGGTTATTTAAATAAATTCCAAATTACAAGCACCAAATTACAAACAATATCCAAATTCTAATTTCTAAATTCACAGCTTGCTTTTTTCCAGTATTGAAGTAAATATTTTTCTTAGTTCAATTGCTTCGTTTGTTAGTCGCACTCTCTCTTTTGCCAATTCCTGAATATTATTGGTATCACATAACCTTAACCATAAACAACTTTCCTTTGTTTCTTTGCGGCAAATTTTTACTCTCATTAAAAAATCTTTCTTGCTAAGTGATTCGTTGGCTTCAATATAATTTGCAGCTTGAGAACCAGAGGAGCGTATCAATTGTTTGCTATATTCTATATTCGGAATGGTCTTTGGTAGTACTTTGACAAAATCCCTGCAATCTTCAGCAAATTTTGCAGTCCTTTCTTCTAAATCATAGAGTTTTGGATTTTGTATTTCGTTCATTAGAATTTGTTTGTAATTTGGAATTTGTGGTTTGTAATTTACGCGAGGTACTCAAGTATCTCGCGGGCGATGGCTTTGGCTGCCAATGGTTTTGCAAATTGCAAAGCGGCTTTTTTCATTTCATCCATTTTTTCAGAATTTGAAAGCAGGTAATTTATTTTTCCGATGAAAAAATTATGAGTCATGTTTTCTTGTTCTATGACAACTGCCGCTCCGGTGCTGGCATATTGGTAGGCGTTTTTTGACTGGTGGTCAGAGGCCGAAGAAGGCAAAGGAATCAATATGCTGGGCTTGCCGCAGGCGGCTATTTCAAAAATGCTGCCGGCTCCCGCCCGGGAAATGACAATGCTGGCCGCGCTTAAAGCGTGCTTTAACTGCACTTCATCTAAAAATTCCCACAAGTGGTAGTATTTTTCCAATTCTTTATCCAAAACAACCTGCGATTCTATTTTGACGCTCCGGTAATTTTTGCTGCCGCACAAATGAATAACTTCGTAGTCTTGCAGTAAATCATTTAAAATGCTTAACACAAAATCATTTAGTGCTTGCGCTCCTTGAGAGCCGCCTAAAAATAAGACTACGGGTTTTTCAAGGGTTAAGTTGAAAATTTCTTTTGTAGCTTGGATACTTCCCTCGGTGATTTCTTTCCTGATTGGATTTCCCACCAAGAGTGTTTTTGACAAGTCAAAATATTCTGTCCGGGGAAAAGAAGTAAAAACTTTTTTCGCCCATTTGGAAACAATTTTATTGGAAATCCCGGGCGCCGAATCTGATTCATGCACA
>CAYIJR010000046.1:0-4241 GCA_964363825.1 uncultured Candidatus Saccharibacteria bacterium
TAGAATAAAATTGAGTTAAGATTGGAGTGTTGCACTTCAAAGTACAATCCACAATTCAGTACCTATTATTTTAGGAGGTTTCCCATGGAAGCGTCTGAAAATGGCTATGTTTAGATAGCAGATCATATGAAAAATTCTATGCGTTTGAGGAAAATACTTGAAATGTTTAATCTGAAAAAACGCCAGTGCCATGTTCTTTTCCTATTGCGGAGCGGGCTAGAGATTACTCCGGGTGGTATAAGAAAAGAACTTGGCATTCTTCCACCTGCTGTTACACGCACCTTAAAAGAGTTAGAACAAAAAGGGTTAATTGGAAGAAAGCTTGGCAACGACCGGCGGACACTGCCATGCTTTCTTACTGAAAAAGAGTGCAACGTGCTCAAGGGGATTAACGCGAAGTGGGAATACTAGGCTTTGATGGGGAACAAGTTAGTTCCCCTCTTTTTTTTGTCCCGATAAAATAATTTTATGAATTATTTTATACGGGATCCCGTATACCCCAACAAAGTCGGGGTATCGGGACAAAAATTATTCGTAATTCGCTCAAATTCGTAATTCGTAGGCATATTATTTCTTAGAGAAATAATACTGCAAAACATCGTGCGCCACGGGCAAGGTGGCGGCCCTCAAGCCGTTGACGCTTTCAATAGTGGTTACAAAGACGATTTCCGGGTTGTCATATGGCGCGAAATTTGAAGACCAGGTGTTGAAAATACCGTCTTTATTGGTTTGGGCGGTTCCGGTTTTTCCAGCTACGGGCACGGGTAAATCATTAAGCATTACTGACGAACCATACAAAACTCCGTCTCTCATTCCCTCGCGGATAATTTTTAAATTTTCTAAATCAATAAAATTCTGCCTTATAATTTGAGGTTTAAATTCTTGAACAATGGTTGAATTTTCGCTCGAGCCATTTATGATTCTCTTCATGATTTGAGGCTTGTATAAAGTGCCACCGTTGGCTATTGCCGAATATGCAAGTGCAACATGCAAAGGAGTTACTTGCAAATCCGACTGGCCAATGGAAAGGTTGTAGGTGTCGCCATCCCACCATGATTCATTTTTAACCTGTTTTTTCCAATCCGGGCTTGGTACAAATCCTTGAAATTCGCCCGGCAGGTCAATGCCGGTTTTTTGTTCCCAGCCGAATAAATCCAGATATTTTTTGATGCGGGAAGGCCCCAGCCCTTGCTGGTCTCCGTATCCCCCGCCAACCGTGTAAAAGTAAATGTTTGAAGATACAGCCAGCGCTTTTCTCATGTCAACCAAGCCATGCGGCTCAACTCCGCCAAATTTGTAAACAATGCTTGGGTCATATTGATTTTTTACCAAAATGTAGCCCGGGTCGTTGATTAATTTGTTTGGGTCAATAATTTTTTCCTGCAATGCCCCTGATGCCAAAAAAGGCTTTATGGTTGACCCGGTGGGATATTGCGCCGCAGTGGCGCGATTGAAAAACGGCTGGTTTGGGTCATTTAAAATTTTGTCAAAATCGGCCTGCGAAATCGGCTGGCTGAAAATATTATTATCGTCGCTGGGGTAAGAAACTAAGGCCAGCACGGCTCCGTTGCGCGGGTCTAAAGCCACAGCCGCTCCCCTTTTGGCCGCGATGTTTTTAATGGATTTTTCCAGGGCGTTGTAAACCTGTGTTTGCAAATTGGCGTCAATGTTGAGCACCACATTGTATCCTGGCGTTGGGTCAGATAAAACATTATCCTCTTTTTTAACTCCGGAAGCGTTTTTTACTGACACAACTCTGCCAGGAGTCCCCCGCAAGTAATTTTCGTACTCTTTCTCAATGCCCACTTTTCCAATGTAGTCAGAGACGCCATAATTTCCCCTGCTTCGCAGCTCGTCTTTGTTGATGCGCGAGGTGTATCCCAGCACCTGTGAAAAAATCGGCCCTATCGCATAATTTCTCAATGTGTTTTTTTCAATGTGGCAGTCGGGCAAATCGTTCATCCTGGCTTCCAACACCAGCAGGGTTTCTTGGTTAATATTCTGGGCCAAAACTACTTCCGCTTGCTCGGATTTATTAATGTCATCTTGTATTTGGGCACTATTTTTTTTTAAAATTTCTGACAACAAAGCAATCTCTTTTTCCTTGGCGTTGCCGACGTTTAAAAAATTCCTTTTGTCGCACAAGAAATCAAAGGCCGGCGAGTTGGCCACCAATTTTTTCATATTACTGTCGTAAATAATCCCCCGCTCGGGAATGACCAAGCCAATTCTGCCCTTATTGTTTTCACTTTGCGTATAAAGCTCTTTGCCTTGGATGAGCTGCAAATAAAAAGTTTTGGAAAAAAGGACGGCGGCGCAGACAAAAAAAATCCCGAAAATAAAATAAATTATTTTTTCTTTTATTTTTACTTCAAACTTTTTTTCCGAAAAGCCGAACTCTTCTTCCTTGGCCTTTGCCAAAGTATCCAAAAAAACTTCGTGGGTTTCAATATCGCCCACAGATTCTTTGACTCTGTATTTTTTATAGGAATCTGACATGTTATTTAAACAGCCTTAATTGATTGTCAGCTGCGCTTTTACCGATAAGTTTTTTACAAATGTAAAATCCGATGCAGGCAAAAAACAGGCTGTAAGCCAAGCTCAAAAGCACGCCCTCTCCAAAATTAAAATTATTTAATAAAAATTCGTACACCGCAAAACCTGCCAAAAATACGGGAATAAAGTAAAAAATTTGGTATTTCTCCTGGCCTTCCCTTAAGAAATGCCCCGCCAGCTTGTTGGCAAGGTAAATAATTAAAAAAGCAATAATGGAAAGGCCGAAAAAAGACGGCAAAAAAATATCTGCGAAAAATCCGGCAATAATAGCCATAAAAAACCCTTCGGAGCTTAAAGGAGTTTCAAAAAAAATCAAAATAAAAAATAAAATAAAAATGAGACTTGGCGTGCTTCCTGCTATGTTAAAATACGGCAAAAAGCTGGTTTGCAAAACCGCAAACAAGAAAAATAATAGAGTAATAATGATGTATTTTACCCAATTCATTTTAATTTGTAATCTGTAATGACAAATAAAGTGTCAGTATTTTTAATGTTAAAAAAGGGCTGGATTTTGGCGGTTTGGAAAGGTTTTACATCATTTTTATTTATGGAAGTTATTTTTCCAACCAACAAATCCGCTGGGAATATGCCCTCCAGTCCAGACGTAACCAGCACATCGCCTTCCTTAATTTCAGAGTCTGAATTTACTAAGTCCAAATACAAAGATAATCCCCCGCTGCCTTTTATGGCTCCGTAAATCGGCGGCTTGGTCGGGTCGTTATTTTGGATTTTCACATCTACTACGCTTTCTTTATTTGAAATGAGCATTGCCTGGGAAAAGTTCTTATAAACTTTGACAACTTTTCCGTAAAGCGCTTTTCGGCTGGATATTAGGGGCATGTTTTCTGAAATTCCATCGTCTGACCCCTTGTCAATAAGAATAATATCGTTTTGTGAATCCAAGCCTGTTACCCCTGCAAGAAGTATTGTAAAATTATCGTCCTTGGTGTTATTCATTGCCGATTGTAACTGCTGGCTATCCCGCAATGATTGCTGCAACGAAGAAAGCTGTGATAATAGTTTTTGATTTTCTTCTTTTAAATTACTGTTTTCCCTTTGGATGCCGCCAAAAGCGGTAAAAGAATTAAAAAAGCTTGACGCGTTGCTTCCCGCCTGCAAAAATACTTTTGACACAGGAGAAGAAATGCCATAAAAAGAGTTTCTAATAGGATTTTGGAACACGTTTAAAAACACCAGTGTTACAATTAAAATGCCGGCTTTTAATAAAAAATTCTGCCAAAAAATATTTTGTTTTTTTATATAGACATTCATGAATGATTCACTGTATCAAAAATTTATTAGTCAATCAAATTTGACAAAATGAAGCGCATGTTTTACAACAAAAAACTGCATTTTTATGCAGTTTTTTGAATTGAACGCAAAGGTGGGAACCAACTATTTTTAGTTTATTTGGTAAGGCGACGACCTACTCTCGCATTCATCATACTACCATCGGCTCTGGAGGATTTCACTTCTGTGTTCTCCGCCGAAGGACGGATCCGCCTCTGGCGGAGAAATGCGAAATCCTGCGCTAAAAATTTAAATAACTAAGGTGGCAGCTACCTACTCTCGCGTTCATCACACTACCATCGGCCTTGGCATATTTCACTTCTGTGTTCGAAATGGGAACAGGTGGGACAATGCCAGTATAACTGCCACCTTAATTATCTAAATTTAAATTTTTT
>CAYIJR010000047.1:0-4067 GCA_964363825.1 uncultured Candidatus Saccharibacteria bacterium
CCTATCAAAAAACTTTGCAAAATTGCAAAGTTTTTTGATGCAATGAAATATTTTTTAGTTATCCACAGAATTTTCATTTTTGACAAAGCGTTTATAAAAAAATATAATGGAGTAATTTGAAAATAAATCCGAAGCACGAAGCACGAAATCCTAAACAAATCCAAATCACCAAAATTCAAATGTCCAAAACACGTAAAACACGTTTTGAATATTTGAAAATTAGAATTTAGGCATTGTTTCGAATTTCGACATTAGGATTTCGAATTTTTTATTACTGTGGAGCTCACCATCACCAAGCGCGACGGGTCAAAAGAACTATTTAACGCCGACCGGATCAACCGCTCAATAGAAAGAGCGGCTTTTGGCATGATTGACCCGATTGCCAAAGTGACGCAAGTTGCCACCGACACTAAAGTCATTTTGTACAATGGCATTACCACCGAAGAATTGGACTTGGCCACCATTAATGCCGCTGTCCAAAACATCAAAGACAACCCTGATTACGACAAAATTGCTACCCGTCTGCTTTTAAAAACCATTTACAAGAACGTACTGGGAGATTATGGCGAAAGCGCCGAGCAGTTGAAAAAAATGCACCAAGAGCATTTTGCAACGTATGTCAAACAAGCCGTCGCCAACAAAATTTTTGATGAGCGGATGGAAAAAAACTTTGATTTGGAAAAATTATCAAAAGCTTTGGACATTTCCCGCGATGAATTGTTTATTTACGCCGGGCTTTCCAGTTTGTTGCATCGATATTCAATAAAAGATAAAAAACAAAAGCCTTTTGAAACTCCGCAATACTTTTTCATGAGGGTTGCCATGGGGAATTCCTACAATGAAAAAGACCCAACCGAATGGGCAATAAAGTTTTATGAAAAAATGTCCAACCACGAGTACATTGCCGGGGGGTCAACTAATGTTCATGCCGGAACTGTCACCCCGGCGCTTTCAAATTGTTTCTTGCTTGAAATCCATGATAACATGGAACATATTGCAAAATCGGTTGCAGATGTGATGATGCTTTCAAAGGCTTCTGGAGGACTTGGTGTTTCCATAACTAAATTACGGGCTTCTGGTTCTCCGCTTTCGAGCAATAATACAGTTTCATCTGGACCTACGCCTTTTGCAAAGATCATAGATACTGCTATAAGGGCCATTCAACGCGGCGGTAAAAAAGTGGGGGCTCTTTGTTTTTACATGGAAAATTGGCACATGGACTTCCCAAACTTTATTGAGTGGAAACACAATGCTGGAGATGATTATTTAAGAATGAGAACTGCCAACACCGCTGTTTTCCTTTCCGATGAATTCATGAAACGCGTGGAAGCCAAAGCCGACTGGTACATGTTTGACCCAAAAGAAACTCCGGACTTAAACGAGCTTTACGGCCTGGCTTTTTCAAAACGATACAACGAATATTTGCAAATGGCTGACGAAGGAAAGCTGCGGATTTTTAAAAAAGTTCCAGCTAATGAGCAATACCGTAATATGTTGGTTGCTTTGCAAACCACTTCTCATCCCTGGCTGGTGTGGAAGGACAGCATCAACCTGCGCGCTTTAAACAACAATACCGGCACCATCCATATGTCCAACTTGTGCACCGAAATTTGCCTGCCGCAAGATAAAGATAATATTGCTGTATGCAATTTGGCTTCGCTGAATATCCCTGCTCACTTGAAGAAAAAACAAATAGACTGGCAAAAATTGGAGGAATCCACCCGGCTGGCTGTGCGCCAATTGGATAATTTAATTGACATCAACAAGCTTCCCATTGCAGAAGCGGAAAAATCTGACAGGGAAAACCGCGCCATTGGCTTGGGTGTTATGGGATTTGCCGATGCCATTGAACAGTTGGGGATTCCTTACGACTCGCCTCATGCGTACGACTTTACTGATAAGATTTTTGAATTTATCAGCCACATGGCCATTGATGAATCGGCTAATTTGGCGGCTGAAAGGGGAAGTTATCCAAATTTTGCAGGGTCAGAATGGTCAAAAGGCAAGGTGCCGGTTGACACGCTGGAAAAATTGGAAAACGACCGCGGCTCGGCTTTGGACATTGACAAAAAATCCAAGCAAAACTGGCTGGATTGGGAAACCTTGCGCGCCAAAGTAAAAAACGGCATGAGGAATGCAACTCTTATGGCTGTGGCCCCCAATGCCAATATTGGTTTGGTAGCCGGTACCACGCCGGGCATTGACCCGCGGTTCGCCCAGGTTTTCAGCCGCAACAAAATTTCCGGAAAGTATTTGGATATCAACCACAATTTGGTGACAGAATTAAAAAACATGAATTTGTGGGATATGGTCAAAACCAAAATCATTGAATTGCAAGGAGACATTTCCAGCATTGAAGAAATTCCGGCCCATATCCGCGAAATTTACAAAACCTCTTTTTCGGTTTCGCCTTACGCTTTCATAGAAGTGGCCGCCCGCGCCCAAAAATGGGTTGACCAGGCTTTAAGCCGTAATATGTATTTAGAAGACCGCGACATTGAAAAAACCATGGACATTTACTTTACAGCCTGGAAAAAAGGAGTAAAATCAACCTATTACTTGCACATGAAACCGCGCCACACGGCCGAGCAAAGCACCGTGGCCGTCAATAAATCAGAAAAATTGGGCAAGACAGGGTTTGCGTCTGTCTTCAAGAACCAAGCGCAGACTAACGCAGACGTCACGCAGACTAACGCAGATACGCAAATTGAAAAAAAGGAAGTAATTACCGAAGTAATCCCAGAGCAGATTGTTGATGTAAAGCCTTTGGAAATTCCTGTTGACCAGCTATCAAAGCAAATTTTCAGCAATGTGCAAACGCAAATGACACTAAATCAAAATGCAAATCTCAAAATGCAAAATGACAATCCAAAATTGAAAATAGAAACGGAAAAAACAGAACAAAATCATATTCACTATCAGGAAAAAATCATTGACGGAAAAGTGTACCGAATACACATGCCAAGTGACCCTGCAGAAAATTTCACGTGTGATGGATGCCAGTAAATGAAAATCCCAAACCACAAATTCCAAATCACAAAAAAAATATCAATATTATGAAAGATTACTTAAGGGGAAGGAAACTAACTCCTGTATTGGCAAAAGAGATCCATGAAGAAATTTTGCGAAATATGTCACCCGAAAGGAAACAAAAAATGATAGATAATTTTTGGAAATTAGCTGCAAAACTACAGGAATTAAACGATAGAAAATTAATTACATATGGAAAAGAGAGAAAATAATTATGCTTTTATTGACAGCCAAAATTTAAACCTTGGAGTGCAAAGCATGGGCTGGAGTTTAGACTTTAAAAGGTTTAGAATATATTTAAAAGAAAAGTACCACGTCAATCAGGCATATATTTTCATCGGATACATTGAAGGGAATGCAAATTTATACAGATCTTTGCAAAAGTATGGATATATCTTGATTTTCAAACCAGTTATCGTAGATGGCAAAAAAGAGGCAAAGGGCAACATCGATGCTGATTTAGTATTACAAACAATGGTTGATTTACACGAAAATAAGTTTGATAAAGCTGTTATCATAACGAGCGATGGAGATTTTTACTCTTTAGTTGATTATTTGTATGAAAAAAATAAATTAAGGGTGGTGGTAAGCCCCAATAAAGCAAAATGCTCGTATCTTCTGCGCAAATCAGCAAAAGAAAAAATAGCATACTTGGACAATCTAAAACAAAAGTTGGAATATAAAAGAAAAAGCACCGCTTAAGGACGAAACCTTAAGAAGTGCCTTTTCATGATGATTCTACCATCAGTATAGCAGATTATAAGTCCCTGTCAATAGCAGTATTCTACAATCGAAAATCGAATACACATGCCAAGTGACCCTGCAGAAAACTTCACCTGCGACGGCTGCCAATAGAAAAATCAAAAATTAAATATCAAAAGTTAAAATTACAATTTAAAGTTAAAAATATGACAAAATTATTGAACCCAAGTATCATTCTAGATGATGGGAATCTTTTAGAGGAATTATTTAGTTTAGGAGGGGCTCTAGACCAGATAACTTAATGTTTTAAATACCATTTGTATATCCGCCAGAGT
>CAYIJR010000048.1:0-1522 GCA_964363825.1 uncultured Candidatus Saccharibacteria bacterium
AAATCGGCAAAAGGTCCGTCGATAATCTTAACCGCTTCACCGGTTGAGAAAGCGGCTTTAAATTTGGGAGCGGCCAATTCTGAAAAGCGCATAATAGCATCTACTTCTTTTTCAGAAAGCGGGGTGGGGCGATTACCAATACCCACAAAAGCGGTCACGCCCGGAGTAGTTCTGACAATTAACCATGAATCATCGTCCAAAAGCATGCGGAGCATGATGTAGCCCGGGAAAATTTTTTCTTTGACGTCTTCCTTTTTACCTCTTTTAACGGTAACAGTGTCGCGGGTGGGAACGATTACTTCAAAAACGCGATTACCAATCCCCATGGCATCGGCACGTTGGCGAATGGCGGCGGCCACTTTGTTTTCATGGCCAGAATAAGTATGTAGTACATACCATTTGGCCTCTGGTGGGATAGTGGTATCTTCCATTACTTTTTAACTAATAACTCGATAGCTTTGGCAAAAATATAATCTAGTCCTCCAAGATAGACGGCTACTAGGGCAGAGACCCCAATGACCACAGCTGTTAATTTTATCACCGTATCTCGCGTTGGCCAAGCTACTTTAGCGAGTTCTATTTTGACTTCTTTAATAAAATCAATTGGATTTTTGCCAAAATCTGGTCTGGTGATATTAAAAGAATCGTTGGCCATACCCTTAGTATTAAGTATTATGTATCAAGTATCAAGGGCAATAAAAAGACTCCTTCCGGAGTTGTCAAGTAAGTATATATAAAATAACAGCAATTGGCAATAGGCAATAGGGGACCTTAATAAAAAACTTGACAAAAGGACGTTGATTCGGTTAAAATCGAAAAGAGGAGGAAAAATATGAAAAAAATCGAAATGATCTGGCGAGAGATCCTTGAGAGTGGGATAAAACAATCCAACCTTCCTGCTGGCAATCATGTCTTTGAGCAGAAAAAGCTGGCAGAGCAATTTGGTTTTTCGACCAGTACAGTTTTTGCAGCTATAAAACCTTTGCGGGCAATTGGGGCTGTGATGGTAACGGGGCGAAATTTTCGCATTACTAATTTTGAAAAAATCTTGCTGTTTTGGGCAACCCACCGTGTTTTGATAAAAGACATTATTTATGAAACTCGCGTCGAACAACCAGTGTTGGAAATCGAAGGGCTAGTTGATAGTAAAACTATTTATGGGGCATATAGCGCTGGCAGAATTTTGTTGGGAACGGCTCCGGCCGAGTATGACAAAGTTTATGTGTATGCTGATTCAAAGAAAAATTTACAACAAAGATTTCCGCCTAAACCAGGCCGAGCCAATTTTTTTGTTTTGAAAAAAGATCAATTTTTAACAGGGAAAACTACTCCCGTTTCCCAAACCTTTATTGACTTGTGGAATTTATCTGACTGGTTCGCGGCGGATTTTTTAACAGCCTTAAAGGAAAAATTTTATGGATTTTTATAATAATTTAGTTACCCAGAAAAGTTGGCAAACCCTTTTGGAGCTTAAAAAGGAGTTGGATTTTGTGCTAATAGGTGGCTGGGCGGTTTATCTTTA
>CAYIJR010000048.1:1622-3746 GCA_964363825.1 uncultured Candidatus Saccharibacteria bacterium
ATTCCATATGTCCATTGGTAAGAAAAAACTCCTAGCGGCTTTTTTGGAAAAGGACAACCTCAAACTTTTGGCCTATGATGTTTTTGGAACCCGGGCAGTGCGTACTTTTGCTGGCCAAATAAATTTTTCCGCTGAAGTTGTGAAAGACGCCTATATTGCTGATGCCCTAAAATTTACTGGGCAAGTGAAAATGGCTATTTCTGCCAAACTTCCCCTTCAAGCAGTTTCAGACTTAGTCCTTTTTATGCCGACAGACAAAACTTTCAGCAAAAGTTTACCAACCTCTGATGCGGTAGATTCTTTTATTCAATCCTTGCCTTATTTTGCGGAAGAATTAGTTTTGACATCTTCACAAGTAGACAAAAAAACTACTCACGTGGCTTTTGAAAAAAAGTTAGTAGAGGATTTTCAACGGCCGTTTATGGAAAGTAGTAAGAAAATAACGGCAGTAAAAAGCGGAATCAATGTTTTGGGGGCAGAATTTGTCCAGGAAGGGAAATATTTTCTCTTAGCCCCTTTGGAAAAAGAAATTGCCATGGCGGTTGTCGAAAACGGGGCAGTTTTAGAGCTGGCTAGTTTTGGTAAAGAAGTTTTTAGCGCTCGTTTTTCAGAATTTATCCTAAATCATAATTTGGATTCTGTAAGACTGGCCTATACAGTAGGAACTTTTGATGCTGATTTAGCCTCTAAAATTCGTACCGAACGGGGAATTGAGGTTGTTTCCGTAGCATCTGGAGACATATATGATGCTACAGTGAGTGCCTATTTGCGATCTCTTGGTGGTAGGAGCTTGGGTAATGTTTTGGGGAAAATAGGTCTCCAAGCAATTAGTAGCAAAATTCCAGCGAGAAAACCCTTACTTTTAATGGGGGCGGGCCTTGTTGGGATTATTCTTGTAGTGATGCTTGTTAGAGGTATCACCGGGACTAAGTCTGGGGCAAATACACCAGCCGTTACGCCAGTAGCTACAACGCCTACTGTACCACCGGCGCCAGAACCAAAACCAGCTGATTATAAGGTCCGTGTATTAAATGGAACCTTAGTTGAAGGGGAGGCAGGAAGACTAGCTGATAAGATAAAAGAATTAGGATTTGAGATAAAGGAAACAAAAAACGCCACGACGGCAGGATTTGTAACTTCTAGACTGAGAACAGCAGCTGATGTGCCAACAACAATCACGGAAAAGATTAAAGCAGTGTTGACAGAACTTTATGACAGTGTCTCTGTGGAATCCCTGCCTGCCGGCAGGCAGGATTTGGCTTCCGACTCAGCGGGAGTAAAGATAGAAGTGATTATTGGGAAGAAGAAATAAATTAACCTCTTGACATTCTTGTATCTTTAGGATACAATTTTTGTATGATAACCACAATAAATATTTCTTTGCCTGGGACGATGTACGCGGATGCTAAAAAGGTCGTAGCCAAGAATAAATATGCTTCAATAAGCGAGCTCTTTCGAGATGCATTGCGGCGTCTTTTGTATCCTAATTTAACTGTTAATGGATTCACACCGGAGTTTGAAGAAGAGGTTTTACGCCGGGCGAATGATCCAAAAAATGAGGTATTTGAATGGGACGGCAAGACACCATTTACTGATTTTATTTTGTCTCATCCACCAAAGTTGAAATCTAAATGACCGCGAAAGTTACGTATACTGCTGATTATTATTACAACTACAAAGAGCTTCTTACAGAGTTGCCCGATCTCAGCGAGTTTGTTAATGACAAAATCTTGTTATTCAAAAGAAAATTTCGCGATGAAAGGCTAAGAGATCATAAATTAACTGGTAAAATGCACGGCTTGTGCGCATTCAGTATTACTGATGACATTCGCATTGTTTACCGTTGGAAAGGTAAAAACACGGTTGAATTTTTAGCTATAGGTGGACACAAGAAAGTGTATGGAAAAAAGTAAATTTGCCATTATTACGGGAGCTTTAACAGGAATTGGCGGATAAAAAAATCAACGTAAATTGTGTTTCGCCGTCGGATGTAGCGACAGAGCAGTACCAAAAATATTTTCCGGAGTTTTACAAAGACACCTTAGATCCGAACGAAATAGCAAAATTTGTAGTGGAATTAAGTCAGAAAGCTGTCACAGGCAAGGTTTTTGTTTTGAAGAAAGG
>CAYIJR010000049.1:0-3614 GCA_964363825.1 uncultured Candidatus Saccharibacteria bacterium
CGTAGCAGTGGCGGATATAACAAAAAACGCAGAAAAACTCGGCTGGAAACCAAAAACTACTTTTGAAGCAGGAATGAAACAAACTTATAGTTGGCTCAAAGAAAATTTGCACAGATACGATTAATTAAAACCTAAATTCAACATTAGGGTTTAATATTAGTATGAATAATAAAGACAACACAATAATTGTAACCGGAGGATTGGGGTTTATTGGGAGCCATTTTATTGAGCTTGTGCTTGAGAAGGGATTTAATGTGGTAAATATCGATAAAGTGACTTATGCCTCGGATCCGAATATTGATGGCGCGTTTAAAAGAAAATATCCGACGCAGTATACTTTTATAAAAAAAGATATAAATGATTTAAAAGAATTGCCCGATGCTAAATATATTGTGCATTTTGCCGCCGAGTCTCATGTGGATAATTCCATACGCGATGGCTCTGTGTTTATAAAAAGCAATGTATTGGGTACGCAAAATCTTTTGAGCATTATTGCACAAAAGAATGGTTCGATAAGCTCACCACAAGCAATGCCAGAATTTATACACATAAGCACCGATGAAGTTTTTGGCGATAGGGAAGAAGGGTTTTTTAAAGAAGATGACATTATGCATCCATCCAATCCCTATGCAGCATCAAAAGCTGCAGCGGAGATGGTGGTTATGGCATATGGTAGAACGTACGGAATACCTTACAAAATTACCCGTACCACAAACAATTATGGTTCGCGCCAGCATCCTGAAAAATTAATTCCGCGCTCGATTGTCAGCATTTTAAAAAATGAACCGATTCCTGTTCATGGCACGGGGGAGCAAGTAAGAAACTGGATACATGTAAAAGACAATGTTCGTGCAATCTATGAAGTGATGATAAAAGGAAAATTAGGAGAAGCGTATCATATAGCCTCTCCGGAAGAACTGTCGGTAAATCAAATAGTCCAGACAATTTTGGATGCTTTTGAAAAACCGTGGAATGTGCGGACTGTGCAATATGTTGCTGATCGCTCCGGCCAGGATATTCGCTATGCGCTGGATTCTTCCAAAATCCATGCTTTAGGCTGGGTAGCGCAAGATTCTTTTAGGGAACACACAAGAAAGCTTATTAAAAAATATGCTGGACAATTACAACGAAAGAATCTATTGCAAAATATTTTAATGCGTGTTACGCATTAATTAGATTAATTTCAAATAGGGCGGTGTTTTTTGAACGAAAAAGAGCTGTATGCTGCAATATGCATGATTTTAAGTGACCGGCCTGTAGAAAAAATAGATGCAATATTTTTTCACGGAAGGGGAGTTGATGACCACGATGGTTTGTTTGAATTATCAACCAGTTTTTATAAGGATGGACTTGCAAAGTTTATTGTTATAAATGGATTTGATGGATTTTTGAATGCTCCGGGAAGAGGGTTTTACTTATCGGAATTTGTTACTCGCAGAGTGTTACGGCCATATATTGTTTTGTCTGATGCCGCTTCCAATACAAAAGAAGAGAATGATGCATTTGTAAAATTATCGCGCTGTAAAAATTGGCGTAGTGCCGCAATTCTTACTCAGCCTCATCAAATTTTGCGGGCATTTTTGGGGGCCATTAACTCAATGCGAAAACAGAATTATCTGATGAGATTGTATGCGATTTTTCCACACTCGACACTATGGTTTAAACATGTATTTGGATCGCAAGGAGCTGAAAACAAAGAAAGATTTGAACATATTTTTGAGGAGTTAAAACGCATACCAATATATCAAGAAAAAGGCGACCTTTGCACATTTTCGGAATTTTTCGAATATATTAAAAATCGCGATAAGATACCCTAAGGGGTATCTTTTTGTTATAGTACTCATATGGAAAAATTAACCATTCTTTCTGTTTTTCATTCGCCAGAATCCAAAAAACTTTTAGAGTTGAACTTCAAGTTGGTCCAAAAATTAAATCTTGGTACGGAGTACGAGTGGGTGGTGGCGGATAATATGCCGGAAGAAACCAGCATATCTCTTCGCTCATTCTCGCCGCTCCAGCGAGCGGCTCCGAGGGTTTCGCACATTTTTGCCTCGCTGCGCTCGGACCATGCCAAAAATGGCGAAAAACCCGCAGAGAGAAATACCGGTTTCTTCCTTTCAGTTATTCCCGGCATTCAAAAAGCCCCGGATAATATTCCAGACTGGATAAAACCCAGTTTTCACCATAATATCGCAATGAATATGTCTATTCCGCATATTAAAACCCGCTTCGCGCTTTTTTTGGACAGCGATTTTTATATTTTGCAAATCGATTGGATCAATAAAATGATAGATCATATGCAAAAAAATAATTTAACTTTTATGGGCACTCCGTGGCACCCCAAGATCTACAGGGTTTTTCGATATTTTCCATGTCACCAGTGTTTGTTTGTGGATTTTAATAAATTGCGCGATGAGGGGTACAAAAAAGATAATTTGGATTTTACTCCGCTGGATTATGAAAATGTACCTCAAAAACCCCCGGCAAAAAAATTCGGAAAACTATCAAGAATTTTAAATATTTTTAATTTTAAAGAACGCTACCTTATTGGCAAAGAAAAACACACAGCGCACAGGCTTTTTGAAAAATTTTCGCGCAATCATAAAATCAAATTCGAGATAATTCCTGCTATTTTTAAGCCGGGCAGAGAATCTTATCCGGCACTGAATTTGATTTATAGTTTAAATAAATTATTTGAGTTGTTTTTACCAGATAGATTATGCTATATTCCAAAAAATAAATCTTATTATTCAACAGAGCGTTTCAAGAAGTTGGGCTTTTGTGACGCTTGGGGTCGTGGTTGGGAAGAATACGCATGGCAGAAGGCCCCTTTTGGTATTCACGTGCGGCCGATAAAACAGATAAAAAAAGGACAAACCATTGATCAAATTATAGCGATACTTAAAGACTGTTTTTTCAGTTTTAATATAAACCCATGATCGTCAAAGAAACAGATTTAAAGGGACTTTACGAGTTAACCCCAAATATTGTAGAAGATTTTCGCGGCTTTTTTACAGAGGTCTACAAAGAGGATCATTTTCGCGATCTTGGCCTTCCTTCTGCATTTGTGCAGGACAATCAATCAAGGTCCAAAAAAGGCGTGGTGCGCGCGCTTCATTTTCAGTACGATCCGCCCATAGGCAAGCTGATGCGCGTGACTCGTGGAGAAGCATTTGTTGTAACGGTAGACATAAGAAAAAATTCTCCGACATTCGGAAAATATATTACTTTTATACTAAGCGATCAAAACAAGAAAATGATTTATGCTTCTCCGGGCTTTGCCAATGGCTTTTGCGCTCTTAGCGATATTGTGGACATGCAGTATAAATTTACTGGTCTTTACAACCCCAAAGGAGAATCCAACATAAAATGGGACGATCCTGATATCGGGATTGTGTGGCCCGAGAAAAATCCAATTATTTCGGAAAGAGACAAAAATGCACAGTCGTTTAAAGAGTGGCTCAAAAAGAGCGAATCAAATGTTTGGTGAAAAAATGAAAATCAATAAAAAATGCAGAATGTGCGACGGCGAGAAGCTTGTTAAATTTTTGGATTTGGGCAAACAAGCGCTTGCGAATTCTTTCGTAAAAAAAGAAAATTTAGAAAAACCGGAG
>CAYIJR010000050.1:0-3306 GCA_964363825.1 uncultured Candidatus Saccharibacteria bacterium
TTGTTTTTAATATTTTTAAATCAATAATGCGAACTAATCCATTTTGGATGTTAAAGATTCTTGGGCATCCAAAATATTTATTGGATGTTTCTGGAATATCAAAAGCGAGGGTCCGCAGCATAGATTGATAGTTACAAAATTGCGGACATAGGGTTTATTTTTTTCTGTTTATGTGCTAGGTATATAAACAGAAGCTATTTAATAACAAAATAGAAACCATAAAAAATTAAACAAAGAAAGGAGAACAATAGATGGAAACAATAGGGATCAGGAGAAATGTTTTAATTAATATGCTTAAAATGCTGTCTTTGATAAGGATGGTTGGAGATAAAATTGTCGAGGAATACCCAAAACAAAAAATGAAATGCCCAGTGCATTTGTCTATAGGCCAAGAAGCGTCCGCAGTGGGAGTGTGCGCGAACCTTGAAAGAGACGATGTTATATTCAGCAACCATCGATGTCATGCTCATTACCTCGCTAAAGGCGGAAATATAAACAGAATGATAGCCGAGCTTTATGGCAGGGCGACCGGTTGCACTGGCGGTTGGGGCGGTTCAATGCACCTTACAGATGTTAAGGCGGGGCTTTTGGGGTCATCTTCCATGGTCTCCGGCAGTATCCCAATTGCTGTTGGTGCGGCATTAGCTCTTAAGATGCAGAAAAAAAACAACGTCTCGGTGGCCTTTTTTGGCGATGGAGCGGCCGAGGAAGGAGTTTTTTACGAAAGCATGAATTTTGCGTCCATGATGAGCTTGCCGGTGGTTTTTGTGTGCGAAAATAATATGCTTGCTGTTGATACGGGAATTCACACAAGACAACCTAATAACATTTATAAAAGAGGAGAACATTTAAATGTTACTGGCCATAAAGTTTACGGCCAAAATGCGATTCAAGTCTACAAGGTCGCGAAAAAAGCCATTGATGAATGCAGAAAGACAAAAAGGCCGGTTTTGCTTGAATGTGTTGTTGAAAGATGGGCTGGCCATGTTAGCCCTAATTACACCCCGACGGACAATTGCCCACTGGATAATTTAAAAAGAGATTTATTGGATACGGGATTAATCTCCGGAAAAGAGGTGGAAGAAATATGCAAAACTAACCGTGAAAAAATTGAAAAAGCTTTTTTATTTGCCAAGGAAAGCCCGGTTTCTTCTTTGAATGGGGGGATTATGAAATGAAAACAAAAAAGATAGGGGAAAGAAAAATAAAATACTCCCAGGCTTTAAACGAAGCCACGAGCCAAATGATGGAAAACGATGAAAAAGTTTTTGTGATGGGAGAAGGAGTTGATTACGCAAACGGAATATTTGACAGCACATCAGGCCTTGTTGAAAAATTTGGCCAAGCGAGAGTGTTTGACACTCCGCTGGCTGAAGATGCGATGACTGGCATTGGAATAGGAGCCGCTTTGCTTGGCATGAGGCCGATAATGGTCCACGCTAGAATTGATTTTCTAATGCTCACCATGAATCAATTGGTCAACCATGCGTCCAAATGGCCATATTTATGCGGCGGAAGCGTTCCCGTTGTTGTCCGAGCTATTATCGGAAGGGGTTGGGGTCAAGGCGCTCAACATTCTCAAAGCTTGCAGGCGTTATTTGCCCACATACCTGGACTTAAGGTTATAATGCCGGTTACTCCATATGACGCCAAAGGAATGCTTATATCGGCAATCAAGGACAATAAGCCGGTGGTTTGTATTGAGCATCGTTGGTTATATGACAAAATGGGCGATGTGCCGGAAGAAATTTACGAAGTGCCGATAGGCAGGGGTAAAATTGCGAGGGCGGGTAAAGATGTGACCGTCGTGGCGGTATCGCAAATGGTGCTTGAAGCGCTGGAAGCTGCAATAATTTTGGCAGAAGGTTATTGCATTGAAGCGGAAGTAGTGGATTTGCGCACTGTTAGGCCGATTGACGAGGCAATAATATGCAAATCGGTGAAAAAAACCGGACGGCTGATAGTGGCTGATACAGGATGGAAAGCTTGCGGAGTGTCGGCAGAAGTTGCGGCTATTGCTGTTGAAAATGTTGCTAAATGCTTGAAGGCGAACATTGTTCGCATTACTTTGCCTGATCTTCCAACTCCGACAGCTTTTTCTATGGACCAGGAATATTATCCAAGGAAAGATGATATATTAAAAGTTGTTTTGAAGATGTTTAACAAAGGCAAGGTAGATAAAAAAAAGAAGATGGATATATGCAAGCCATTTAAAGGGTATTTTTGATTTAATTTTTTAAAACTTTTGTAAAAAAGCCACTGGCAATGTAGTGGCTTTTATTTTACAAATAAACCTTATTATGCTATGAATTATTACAGAAAATTTTATTCTTTTAAAACTTAATAGGAGGATTTTTAAAGTGAAAAACCTTATTTTGGACGGTCATAAACTTGCGTGGCATAAAGACCGCGTGGATGCCTGGCTTAAAGGGGAAAGAATCGCACCAATCACCATTGATTGCGCGCTAACCAGAAGATGCACTTACAAGTGCGTCTATTGTTACGGCCAGCTTCAAGCAAACGACGAACGGAAAATGACTAAAGATGTCATTTTTCGTTTTCTGGACGATGCGGCCGAAATAGGAGTAAAAGCCATTAGCTTTGTCAGCGACGGGGAAAGCACTTGTTCGCCGCATTTGTATGACGCAATTTCAAGGGGAAAATCCAACGGTTTGGATATGGCGCTTGGCACGGCCGGGTATCTTTTAAAAGATGAGCGTCTGGAAGAAATACTTCCGGTTTTAACATATCTGCGATTTAACATGTCTGCCGCCGATCCAAAAAGATATGCCCAAATTCATGGTTGCAAAGAAAAATTCTTTGAAAAAGTGGTGAACACTATCAAAGAAAGCGTAAGAATCAAACAAAAAAATAATTTAGAAGTCACCTTGGGCTTGCAAATGGTGCTGTTGCCGATTTTTGCCGATCAAATAATTCCACTAGCAAAATTAGGAAAGGAAATTGGTGTTGATTACTTTGTTATCAAACATTGCAGCGATGATGAAAATCATACTTTGGGAGTAGATTACTCCGCTTATGAAAAACTAACGGGTTTATTGAAAGAAGCGGAAAATTTTTCCACCGGCTCTTACTTGGTAAGAGCCAAATGGAGCAAGATAATGAGCGGCGGAAAGCGTTGCTATTCTCAATGCTACGGGCCGCCGTTTATAATGCAGTTTTCCGGTTCTGGCTTGATAGCGCCGTGCGGAATGCTTTTTAACGAAAAATACAAAAAGTATCACATAGGAAACATAGCCGAAAAATCTTTTAAAGAGATTTGGAAAAGCGATCGTTATTGGGAAGTGA
>CAYIJR010000051.1:0-2974 GCA_964363825.1 uncultured Candidatus Saccharibacteria bacterium
GTTTTTGTACTTTAAATAATAAGCGTGTTCCCAGACATCATTTCCCAAAATAGGTTTGTGGCCGTCGGTCATCGGGTTATCCTGGTTGGGCGTAGAAACAATATCTAACCCGCCCTCTTTTTTTTGTACTAACCACACCCAGCCACTGCCAAAGCGCTTAATTCCGGCATCATTGAATTTTTCCTGGAATTGGGCAAAACTGCCAAAAGCTTTTTTAATTTCTTCGGCTAATGTGCCTGTTGGCTCTCCCCCTGCATTGGGAACCATGCTTTGCCAAAACATAGTGTGATTTACATGCCCCCCGGCGTTGTTACGCACCGCCATTCGTATTTCTTCCGGAACTTGGTCTAAATTTTTAATCAGTTCTTCTGCGGTTTTTGAAAACAAATCGGGATGTTTCTCAATGGCAGCATTTAAATTATTAACGTAAGCGGCATGATGCTTGTCGTGGTGAAATTTCATCGTTTCTTCGTCAATATATGGTTCAAGGACGTCATATTTGTAAGGTAAATCAGGAAGAGTGTAAGTTTTTTTATCCATGTTGTTTAGAATTTAGTATCTAGTATTTGGAATTTGGAATAGAATATAGAATAACGAATACCAGCGTGCCGTTTTTATATTCTGAATTCAAAATTCTATTCAAGCTACAAGATACAAGATTCAAAATTCTACGTTTCTCTTGTCTCAGTTAATTTTACTAAGTAAACCGTAATAGTGACAACTACTACGGTCACTATTACAGCATATATGAATTTTATCAAAATACCATTACCCGAGCTTGGGAAAAATTGGTCTATCAATGCTTTAATCGCCTCGTTCCACGCTAAACCAGCAACCAAGCCGAAAGCTGCCAAAATATAACCCACCGTTTTTTCCCTGATTTCGTTTAGCATGGTACTATTATATCTAAAATACAATAAAAAATCAAAATAAAAAAGCGCCGTACCTGTAGGTCGTGCGCCTAGAATCCTATCTCTGCCGGTGAAGTTTCCTGAAAAGCCATACGTAGAGGCATGCTATTGCAAAGAAACTTAAAAAAATTCCAAGCAAGTTCAATGCAATCGCCAACGGCAACCTGTTAGGATTGACCACTGGTTCAAGCCAGTTGTCGACCAGCACAAACGTCAAACGGATTACCAACAGGAGTAGTGGACCTATTAGGATGCTTAATAACAAACGGACTTTGCCCCACTTTTGAATCCAAGCCGTAACTACTAATGCCAGTAACGCTAAAGGCAGAGCAATTACCAAAACGACATCAGGATTATCTGGAGGTAATCCACTAAGAACGACTGTTGCCAGGAAAAATAGAGGCAAGACAACCAGGGTTAGTAGCAATCCGAAAAGAACATTCTTCATGATCAATCCTCCAAAAAACATTAGGTGCTAAATAAAACTATACCACTCTTTTTGAATAAATTCAAAAAAATAGATTATATTTCACCTTTTTTAATTTTCTCTCTAATCTCTGCCACAAAGTTGTTGAAGTAGCACAAGTTGTGGAAGGTCAATAATTTTAAAGGGGTTATTTCCCCTGCCCGCAACAAATGGCAGATGTAATCTTTTTTGTAGTTGAGGCAAACTTGGCAAACGCAATTTTTGTCCAATGGCTCGCGCTTTTTCAAAAACTTTCTTTGCTTTAAATCCAATCTGCCTTCCGATGTAAAAGCCAGCCCCCGCCTGGCGTAATGCGTGGGGGCGGTGCAGTCAAAAGTATCCACGCCAGCTTTGATAATTTTTTCCATGTCTTCCAAGTGACCAATGCCAAGCAAGTGCCGGGGCTTCTTTTCCGGCAATTCATTAATCACCCATTCCAACATTTTTGGCATTTGGCTTTTGTCATCGCCAAATTCCCCGCCAATGCCAAAACCATCAAAAGACAAGCTTCCAATAAATTTGGCGCTTTCAACCCTTAAATCCTTGAATTTTCCGCCCTGGACGATACCGTATAATGCTTGCTTACTTTTTTTAGACTTCAAACAAATCTCCGCCCATTTATGGGTTTTTAGCAATGACTTTTTCGTGTACTCATAATTTGCCACCGGCGAAGTACATTCGTCAAAGGCAAAAATAATGTCGGCTCCCAACTTTTCTTGTATTTTTATTGACTCTTTCGGGCCCAAAAATAATTTTGCTCCATCAATAGGAGAATTAAAATACACTCCGTCTTGCATTATTTTCACTGATTTGGGTTGGAGTCCAAGGTTTACCTGCCCCCTATTTTCACTATTTCCATTAAAATCCATCTTTTTAGTAAGGCTAATCCTTACTTTTGAGTAAGGCTTAGCCTTACTAAGATTGAGGATCTTACCGGTGCCAAAATCTTTTCCAAAGCCCAAAGAAAAAACCTGGAAACCCCCCGAATCGGTCATCAAAGGCTTCTTCCAATTCATAAACCTGTGCAATCCCCCGGCTTTTTCAACCACTTTTTCCCTGCCGTTTAAATGCAGGTGGAAAGTATTGCATATTAAAACCTGTGATCCGGTTTGCTCTGCTTCCTGGCTGGTTAATGTTTTAACTACTGCTTGCGTGGCGACGGGAACCAAACACGGAGTTTCAATGACTCCGTGCGATGTTTCTATGAACCCCAATCTGGCATTACTAACTTTTGACTTTTTTGAAATGTGAAAATTCACTTGAATTTTATTGGAATGGTAAATGTTTTATCCCGCTCGGGGTCTCCGCTGGCATTTTCATTTTTAAAAACCAAAGAGCCGGGAGTTCCAGGAGTGGCAGTAAATTCTAAATTCGCTTCAAAATTAGTGGGTAAAGCTGTCCATTCGGTGGTTGCTGGCAAATATATAACTGACAGTTCTTTACCATCTTTGTCCAATAAATGCACTGTTCCTACTTGGCCTTCAAAGCCAATCCAGCCATTGCCATTGACATAGCCCGTAATTTTTAAAGGTGAAGATATTACATCATTTGGTTTTGGACTTAAAACTTGTATTCCAGGCAATATTTGGCTGTTATT
>CAYIJR010000052.1:0-2906 GCA_964363825.1 uncultured Candidatus Saccharibacteria bacterium
CCGTTAAAAAAAGCTCCAACGGCAATTTCAACTCCGGACGCAAATTTTTGAAGCTGGAATTGCTTAATTCTTTTTTGCAGAACTTTTTTGTTTGATTTGATTATTTCATGCAAATCTTTTCCGTCTTCTTCTTTTCCCAAAAATAAAAGCCCCTTCCAGTCGCTTGGGATGAAACCAGAGGGTTTATACACATATCTGCCGGGATTTTCTTCTATAAATTTCAATGCCGCGTCGTAGTCGTTAAAATCCCAGGAGGGAAGGGTTAACATTCCCAGCCGTTTCATCTCTGATTGGCCAAACTCCCTGTTTTCTTCGAGCTTGTCAGTATAAGCGCTTCCGCCCACCACTAATTTACCCGATTTCCTTAGATTATCTGATTCAATCCCAAAACCAACATCATCAAAAACAATAACATCAGCCCAATGAAGGTGTTCCTTCCAATCAGTTACTTTTTCCAAAAATCCGTCATACACATCTTTGTCCTCTTCGCTTTTAATGTATATTTTTACTTCGTGGCCTTCTTTTTTTATTTGCCAAGCCAAGTCTCCGGATAAACTTTCCCAACTTGCAAAAAGAAATTTCTTAATTTCTTTTTTAATTTCCTGGTTGTTATGATTTTGTCCGTCCGCCATTTTATAATTTATATTAATTATCTTTTCAGTATAACATTAAAAACTTAAATTAATAAACAATTTTGTTATAATAAACTCATAAGCATTTTAGTAAATATTAAAATTTTATAAATTTAATTTAAAAATGAGAAAAATATTAAAAGAAGATTTTTTTGAGCGCGATACAAAAATAGTTGCTCGGGAATTGTTGGGCAAGTTTTTGGTGCGCAACGTGCATGACAAGGAAATTTCGGCCATGATCACCGAAGCTGAAGCTTACGACGGGCCGCATGACTTGGCCAGCCATGCCTCAAAAGGCAAAACCGAAAGGACTAAAATAATGTTTGGCAAGCCAGGAACTTTTTATATTTACTTGGTGTACGGCATGCATTATATGCTGAATGTGGTAGCGCGGGAAAAAGAGTACCCTGCCGCCGTGCTCATCCGAGGCATTGTGTTGCACGGAGGCCCGGGAAAAGTCACTAAACTTTTTCACATTGATAAAAGCTTGAATGGCAAAATGGCAGGCAAAGTCAGCGGACTTTGGTTTGAAGACAGGGGAGTGGCTTTGCCAAAGTCCCGCATCAAAAAATTACCGCGTATTGGGGTAAACTACGCCGGCCCAATTTGGTCATCAAAAAAGCTCCGCTTTATATTAAATTTAAAATCATAGAAATAACAATTTTAATTTGTATTTAATTTTTAAAGTATTATTATGAATGTATAACAAAATATTTATGGCAAAAGATTTTTATAAAAAATTTCAAAGCGCAAAAAGTCATTTCCACAACTTAGGAAAAAATCTTATAGTGCGGGCTTGGGGTTTGGCGACGAGGCTTGACCTAAGGAATAAAAAATATAGAATAAGAAATAAAAAGAAGTATTAGACATACTGATTAAAGGTCGGCAGCGTAATTTTATTTTCTAAAAAACATGAATATATGCAGAGCATATATTCATTCAATCGGTCGGAATAATAAATTAGCTTAATTTACTATTCCTTCCTCATTTATGAATATTAAAAAATATATCATTGGCGCGGCAGTTCTTGCAACTGTAGCAGGCGCCGCCGCTTCGCTGGTATTGGCCCAAGACATGGCGGGACAGGCTAATTCATCAACTGCTTTGACGGCAACAGCCCATGCGCGGCCCATGGTTGTTGAAATAGGCCCCGGAGGAAAAACACTTTTGCGGGGAACAGTTAGCGCGGTGGCTTCCAACTCGCTGACGGTAAAAAGCTGGGGAGGCAACTGGGTGGTAAACATTATAACCACGACAAGGCTTGCGCCAGACTCTGTCACCAGCACATCTCACTTTCAAGTCGGGGATTTTGTCGGGGTTCAGGGTGTGGTGAATCAGAATGCCGATTGGACAATTGATGCCACTTTGGTCCGCAGTTGGACCGAAAAAAAGGCAACGGCAACGCAAAACCGTGATAATGAAAAGAAAGACGAAACCACCAAATTGCCTGGTTTGAAAGTAAATGAAGAATCGAAAGGAGTTCAGCAGCAAATACAATCCATTCTTGAACAAATTAGAAAAATTCAAGAGCAAATTAATTCTCAAAAAGATCAGTAAAAGTTAAAATCAACAAAAAAACAGCCACACTTGTCGAGGGGCTGTTTTTTTTGGTACAATAAGCCCATTAAAAGGAATTTAAAAATAAATGATAACAACGTATCTATTGGCTTTTTTAAGTGTTGTAGCCGTCAGTCTTGTTTCTTTAATCGGCGTGTTTGCCCTTTCCCTAAAAGAAGATTTCTTAAAGAAGTATATTTATATTTTTATCAGTTTGGCGGCTGGCGCTTTATTGGGGGATGCCTTCATACACCTTATTCCCGAAGCCCTGGAAGAGTCTTTTGACCCAGCCCTTGCCAGCACCCTGATTATTGTCGGAATATTGATATTTTTTGTCTTGGAAAAATTCTTTCATTGGCACCACCACGGCGAAGATGCCAATGAGCCGCATGCCATTCATCCCCTTGGAAAATTAATCCTTGTTTCCGACGGCGTCCATAATATAACAGATGGAATTATTATTGGCGCAAGTTTTCTGGTAAGCGTTCCCATAGGCATTGCCACCACCATAGCCGTTGTTTTGCACGAAATTCCCCAAGAAATCGGGGACTTTGCGGTCCTTTTACATGCCGGCTACCCCAGAAAAAAAGCTTTATGGCTCAACTTCCTGTCGGCTCTGACGGCAGTCATAGGAGTTGTTATTGCGTTAATTCTTGGAAGCATGGGAGATTATTTTAATGTGTGGATGCTTTCCGTTGTTGCTGGCGGGTTTATTTA
>CAYIJR010000053.1:0-2869 GCA_964363825.1 uncultured Candidatus Saccharibacteria bacterium
CATTTTAACCATAGATACCCCTATTGTAACATAGTGATATCTGGTCTAGAGCCTTCGCTAATAGATGACAGAGAAGAAATTTTTTCAATATAAAATATCAAGTAGAAAGAAATTAAAACAGAAAATAAAACAAAAACTGTCCAATGGCATATTTTGTGCCAAGGATTATTGTGCCAAGCTCTGTACCAATTTTGATTTGATAATTGATTAAACATTAAATGTTGATGCGTTCAATATTTGTTAATTGTACAATAAGCCGTTAAAAAAAGACAACTGCTTGACTGTTAATAACTTTTTCCTCTCGCAATAGCCTTGTTTTTTCATCAATCCCTTTGTTATACCCTCCAATTTCACCATTGCTTTTCACAACCCGGTGGCAGGGAATTTCTGGGTTATAGTTTTTATTTAAGGCGTTGCCAACGGCCCTGTATGCTTTGGGGCTGCCGATTTTTTCGGCAATTTCTTTGTAGGTTAAAACTTTCCCTTTAGGAATTTTTTTGACTACTTCATAAACCTTTTGTTGAAGTAATGAAATCATTGGCTTTTTTTAATAATTCTTTGGCATTTTTAAAAGTCAATTTTTTGACTGCTTGTTCATACGGCAGCCATAAAAAACCCTTATGCTCACTGGAAATTTTTACATCTTCTGTATTTGTTTTGGCCAAGTAAAAAACGACTAATTTAAAAACCCATGGCGCTTTTTTCTTTGCTTCACCTTCCAGGTCATAGCTTTTTTTGAAAAAATATTTTGAATATTCTTTAAAGCCTGGCACCAGCGATATATTTTTAATCCCTGTTTCTTCTGCTATTTCCCGTCTGGCGGCATCCTCCGGTTTTTCGCCTTTTTCAATGTGTCCCTTGGCAAATTCCCAATGCCCGGAATGGTAATGCAAAAGCAGGTAGTGGGGCACACCATTGATCATTCTATAAATAATTGCCCCGGCTGATTTCTCCTGCGGCATGAAAATTTTACTAAATTTTCACCGAGCACTAAATTTTGAAAAAATTTCAGTGCTTGGTAGCTTAAAGCTAAAAATATTTTAATAATTCTTCAACTGGCAAAGTATTAATAATGTCGCCTTTTTCACTCCAACCGCGCCTTGCCTGCGAGACACCGTATTCCATCAACAACATCTGATCTTTTTGGTGGGTGTCGGTGTTGATGATCATCTTCGCGCCTTCGGCTTTGGCGCGGCGGATGTACAAGTCCCGCAAATCCAGCCGGGAAGACGAATTAATTTCTAGAATCGTGCCAGTTTCTTTGGCGATTTTTAGAATCTTGTCAAAGTCAATTTGGTACTCGTCGCGCTGGCCGATAATTCTGCCGGTGGGATGGCCGATAATGTCAATGTGGGGATTCCGCATAGCTTTTTCAATACGATTGGTCATTTCGTATTTTTCCATTTTAAACATGGAATGTACGCTGGCAATTACATAATCTAATTGCGCCAGCACAGCATCGGCAACATCAATGGACCCGTCTTTGCGGATGTTTGCTTCACAGCCATGCAGGATGCGAAATATTTTGCCCTCTGCTAAGAGTTTCACATTCAGTTTTTTAATGTAAGCATTTTCTTGCAATAATTCTTTGTCATTGAGACTTTTTTCAACGCGCAAATCATTGGTGTGGTCGGAAATTCCTATGTATTCGTACCCCAATTGCATTGCCTGCTTTGCCAGTACTTCAATGGAATCTTTTTTGTCCTCCCGCCCCTTCGGGGCGAGGCTCGCCTCGCCTGTAGGCGAGGCGGCCCAGTTGGAATGAACATGCAAGTCCCCCTTGATATCTTTTAACTCAACTAATGTTGGGAGAGTGCCATGTAAAGCGGCATCAATTTCTCCCTGGTCTTCTCTTAGCTCCGGTTCAATGTAGGGCAAACCAATAGCTTTATACACTTCTTCTTCAGTTTTTCCAACAATTTGCTTTGACCCTTTAAATACCCCATATTCGCTTAATTTCAACCCTTTGTCTATGGCAATTTTTCTGGTGGCAATGTTGTGGTCTTTGCTACCCGTAAAATATTGCAAAGCGGCTCCGTAGCTTTTTTCTGGCACAACCCTTAAATCCATGTCAAAACCGGTTGCCATGCGGATAGACGCTTTTGTTCCTCCTTTGCCCCAAATTTTTTCAACACTCGGCAAAGCCACAAAAAAATCCATCGTTTTTTTAGGATTAGCAGAAACCACTAAAAAGTCCACGTCGCCAATAGTTTCTTTCCTCCGGCGCAAGGATCCTGCCAAATTGGCTTTTTTAACTTCCGGCAAATGTTCCAGAACGTTCAACACTTCCCTGGCTATGGGCAAAATGTCCTGCAACAGCACCCTGCCCTTGCTATGTTTCAAAAAATCTATGCCCTGTAAAATATTTTTTTCGGTGGTGGCGCCAAACCCGAATAAAGGCGCTATCTGGTGTTTCTTGGCCACTTTTTCCAAATCTTTCAAATTTTTCACACCCAGCTTCTGGTACAAAACTTTTATCTTGCGCGGACCGAGTCCTTCAACCATCACTAGTTCATCCATTTGCACAGGCAAACCCTTTTTAAATTCTTCGTAGAGTTTTATTTTTCCCGTTTTTACATATTTCTCTATGTGCTCGGACATGGCCTTGCCATTTCCGGGAATTTCCTCAAGGGCTTTGCGACCGCCTTTCAAATACACTTGCGCCACATCGTCTTTCAAGTCTTCCAAAGAGCAGTGGGCAATGCGTCTCTTCTTGTCCCGCGCCGCTTCGGGCCGTCGATTCATCACGCGGAAGCCAGAGCGGCCAGCCCCCTTGTCCCGCTCAGCCATGAACGCAGCCAGGGACACGGCCAGCACCATATCATCATGATCTTTTTCTCTCAGCGCCTCGAATTGCAGATTGCCGGTG
>CAYIJR010000054.1:0-1079 GCA_964363825.1 uncultured Candidatus Saccharibacteria bacterium
TCCTTTTTTTGCTGGGAATATAAATATTTGCCATAGTCTCCAATCCGGCACACCGGCGGATCCACTTTTTCAGTCACTTGGATTAAATCCAGCCCTTTGGATTTGGCCAAGTCAATGGCGGCAAATACGTTCATAACACCAAGCTGTCCGCCCGTTTCATCAATCACCCTAACCTCTTTTGCCTTTATGAAATTGTTGACTAATATTTTGTCCAAATCTATTAAATTTATTAGTGGAGATGGAGGAGTTGAATCCTCGTCTGAAAAACTCTTATAAAACAAATCTACAAGTTTGTCCCATCTTTAATTTAAAATATTGGATAAAAGATAAACGAAATTCCAATATTCGAGCTTTAGTTTATTTCGGCAATTATCTTAAAGCTTAAATAATTACCTATCTCAATAATATAACACCCTTTTTCATCTATTGAGAGTCAATGAGAAGGATGCAGCATTAAGCGAAAGCTAACGCTGGTTGCCTCTTAGTAAATAAGTTAGCAATTATTGTTTTCTCAAAGTTTTATGAGATTTGAGAATACTCAACTTGCATTGTTTTAAAGTGCTTATCATCGAAACTTTCATCCCCAAGCCGTAAAAACTCTAAACCCTAAACCCTAAATTCTAAAATTATTCTGTGTTTTAGTAAATTTGAACTTTGACTTTGTTTAGAGTTTAGGATTTTGAGAGAAATCTATCGATTTCTCGATTTACATCCCGCTTTTTAATCTTTTCTTTTTTATCGTATTTTTTCTTTCCTTTGGCTAACCCAAATTCGAGTTTTATCCTACCATGTTGTTCATAAACTTTCAAGGGTATTAAGGAAAAACCCCGCTCATTGACCTTTCCGGCCAAATAATCAATCTCTTTTTTATTAAGCAATAATTTACGGTTTTGCTCGGGATTATAATCGGCCGGAGCGTTTTTGGGCTGGTAGGGGGGTATTTTGGCGCCAATTAAAAGCGGCTGCGCGCCCCCCCCCGCGGCGGCGCGCCGCCCCCCAAAAGCGCCCCGCAAAATAATATTGCCGGCGTTTATGGGTTTTTATTTTTAAGAGAAGGTGGCCCGGAAGTAGGATATTTT
>CAYIJR010000054.1:1089-2847 GCA_964363825.1 uncultured Candidatus Saccharibacteria bacterium
GAACAGAAACAGGAAAGTCATGGCACGGCTGGTGCCGAACCCGCGCGCGGCGGCGCGCAGCACCACATACGATCCGCTCAAATTAATATGCCCGGCTTTGATGCTTTTTACTTCTTGGCCAATCAAAACCAGCCCGGCCTCAAATTTCTCCAGGATTTCGTAATCATAGGTGGCTTTTCTGTTTTCTGCATAGATATTCATTCATCTACTTTATCACTTCTTTCTTTTCTTGAAACTATTGACGCCATTCACTTATAAGTATATACTAATTACAGTATTAGTAATCCATTTTTACTTCAATTGGTTTGGGGTAAAAAGGGTTTGGCTAAAGGGGAGAATAATTATGGAAGCGGAAAGCTGGGCATGCGTCGAAGAGATTTTCAAGGACGAGTGGAATCTCTCCGACCCAACCCGATGCCTCGCGGTGAGGTGCCTTATTGCGGGATTTGATTCCAAGAAGGTTCTCGGTATTATCGAGGATCATGACACTGATCCGTTAATCCAGCAGCGCCTCAGGGAAATGTTGCGACAACAAAAAGTCGCATCTTAATTACCGCCTTTTGCCAAAGTCTTGTGATCCAACAATCACAAGACTTTTTTCTTGTAAAAAACTGTATTTTTCGGCTATTTTGTGATAAAATCCTTATTATGAGCAAGGAAAATATCATTATTTCGTTGGGCGGGTCGCTCGTGGCGCCGCAAGAAATTGATGCGACTTTTTTGAAGGTTTTTAAAAAGGCGGTGATGAAAAATCTTAATTCCAAGAAGTTTTTTATTTTCGTCGGCGGCGGGAAAATTTGCCGTAACTACCAAAAAGCCATGCTGGAATTTGGGGCTGACAACACCGAAAAAGACTTAATTGGCATTGATGTTTCGCGGTTGAATGCAAGGGTAGTAAAGCAAGCTTTTGGCGATGCCGCTTATTCTGAAGTTGTCGCTAATCCGACTAAAAAAATCAGCACCAGGAAAGATATTATAGTGGAGGCCGGCTGGAAGCCGGGTTGGTCAACGGATTATTGCGCCGTCACACTGGCAAAAAATATGGGCATTAAAACTATCGTCAACCTGACCAACATTGATTATGTGTACGACAAAAATCCGCTAAAATACCCTTCGGCCAAGCCATTTAAAGAAATAAGCTGGAAAGATTTCAGGAAAATTGTGGGAAACAAATGGAGCCCAGGTTTGTCCATGCCTTTTGACCCGCGGGCTTCCAAAGACGCGGAAATTTTAAAAATTAAAGTAGTGGTTATCAATGGCAAGTATTTGGACCGCTTTGAAAGTTTTTTGAATAATAAAAGCTTTATTGGTACAACTATACAATGACCATAAAAAAAGAAATAGAAAAATTAGTTACAAGTGTGGTAAATAAAGAGTACCCTCTTTTTCACGGCCGTGAAAAAGAGGGTACGGTCATTGTTATTGAGCAGCCGAAAGAAATAAGCCATGGTGATTATGCAACCAATGTGGCTTTGGTTTTGTCTAAAAAAGTTGGGAAGAATCCCATGGAAATTGCCCAAAAAATTGCTGGCAACATCAAGAATAAAATGTTTGAAAAAATTGAAGTTGCCCCGCCCGGGTTTATTAATTTTTACTTGGCGAAAGAAATTTTTATTGAAAACGTAAAAGAGGTTTTGAAAAAGAAAAATGAATATGGAAAAAACTCGCCTTCGCCAAGGCTTCGGCGGGCGAAGAAAGTAATTATTGAATACACCGACCCTAATATTTTAAAAGAGTTCCACATCGGGCACTTGATGA
>CAYIJR010000055.1:0-2831 GCA_964363825.1 uncultured Candidatus Saccharibacteria bacterium
ATTAATATCTGTGTCCGGTTTCAATTCCTCGCTCCTTATTTTTTTAAGTTTCCTTTCAAGAAGAGCACCACAATCAGCGCCGGTCAAAGCAAGCTGTTCCCTAAACCTAATCTTGAATAGCGCCAAATAAATCACAGTTGATAACATCAAACCTCCGAATAAAATCCAAGGCAAGGTACCTTCCGGACCGGTAGGAATATTGGCTGGTTGACCAACTGTTGCCGCATATGCTGTTGTACTTGGATAACCGCCAAAAGATAAATAGTTATAGCCCCCGGGATAAGATATTGATGGGTAGCTGTAATTTCCGTAAGACGTTGACGGATAGGTATAAGTTCCGGGATAAGATATTGACGGGTAAGTATAGGTTCCGTAAGACGTTGGCGGATAAGTATTGGTTCCGGGATAAGTTAACGGTGGGTAGGTATAATTTCCATAAGATATTAATGGATAGCTGTAAGTCCCGGGATAAGATATTGATGGGTAGCTGTAATCCCCATAAGCTGTTGCTGGATAATTGTAAGTTCCGGGATAGAAAATAGAAGGATAGCTATAGCTTCCGGCATCAAAGACCAATGGATAATCATAAGTCCCAGCATCACCCACAGATGGATAATTATAACCTCCAGCATCACCCACAGATGGATAATTATAACCTCCAGCATCACCCACAGATGGATAACCGTAATCATATCCTCCTACATCGCCTTCATATTGCGCGTGAGAAATTGATATAAAACTATTCAAAAACAGTGCTAAAAACATTAAAGCTGTGACGGTTATTAATGTTTTTTTATTATTTATTAATTTTAGTAATTCTAAATATTTCATATTCAATAGAAAAAAATAGAGACGGGAGGTCCTAAGGGCCTCCCGTAAAAAACTATCGAGGAGCGAGGATAAAGTTGAGCCATAACTCTCTCGCCCCCTTCTTCACCAAAGAGTCTAATTCCCCTGGTTCGGTGACCAGAGGGAGCTTGCCGGGAGGTGATGCAAATTCAACGTTCCCCGACGGCTGAACCACAATGGTGGTCTCCGGCCCGATCTTGCCGGGATCCAAAGTTACCTGCCCACCCTGTACAGTCACCATTGCGCCATTCACATTGAACATGAGCGGTTGCGTAGTTCTCACCACCGTACCATCTGCTAATCCCTTCCGAATCAGAGATCCAATGTCTCGCGACATCAGAGATTTCCCCTCAAAAATCTGGCTCCACTCTACGACATTAAGCCGCAGAGTGAGTTTTTGCGGAGCCGAAACTATAGCTGAAATCAAAGTCAGAGTTGAAGCCGGAGCTAGGGTCGACGATTTCGCAACTTTTTGTTGCTTTTTGATGGATTTAGATTTGGCCACTACCGGCTTTACCACACAAGGTTTACACCGATATTGGCCGTATTTATACCCTCCAAAAAACACCGCTAATACTAACAACACCAATACTGCCACTACGCCCACTACAATCTTATTCTTCCTAGACATTTTAACACCTCCTATTGAGAACTTTGTTTAAGAACGCTGATTCACCTTATACCGCCTATTATACATCAGATTATAATCTGTGTCAATAATAATAAAACCCCGCTTTGAGCGGGGTTTTATTATTATTTTAAACTTATTAAGTAGTTTAAAATTGACCCTGCAAAACGGTCTGGACAAACGGTATAACCGAGAAAGCCAAAACAGCGACAACAATGCCGATAATCGCGTAAATAAGATAACTCTTTGCGCGGCCAACTCTTTCTTCACTCCCACCGGCAGTAAGATACAAAATTGCTGCCCAAAGCAGCATAATCAGAGCGATTACTAAAACAATTGACCCAATAAAATTTAATACTTTTTGAATCAATTGGGCAATTTGAACCGGGCTCGTAAGAATCGGCCCCGGAACTCCTCCTATTTGCGCCAGCGCCAGAAACGGAAGAAGCGTGAGACCCAAGGCCATCCCCAGACCGACTTTTTTTAAAGTATTTTTCTTCATAATTTAATTTTAATTATTAATTATTAATTTTTAAAAATTTCCGCTTAAAAAATTCTGGATTAGAAGCGTCACGCCTTTGGCTAAAAGCAAAATCGTTAATCCAATTATAGCATACCAGAGAGTTCTTCGCGCCGTTGTTACCTTTTCTGTATTGCCACCGGAAGTCATAAAAAGAAACGCCGCCCAAATAACAATTATAACCGCAATAGTTGAGCCGATCCCCAAAAGCCAAGTAGCAATGGTGTCAATCAAGGTCGGAATGTCTCTCCCGCCGCTTCCTAAAGGATTGGGAATCGTAATACTTTGCGCCATAGCGTTAGGCACGCCAACTGTCACTATACCAAAGAATAACACAAAAAGCAATAAGTTTTTCATAATTAGATTATACTATGCAATTAATTTGATTCCAAGGCCAAGGAAAAATACCGGGATTGGCAAAGACGGTGATAATGGTATTTAATACTAGCCATGAGCCCAAAACCCAGGCAATACCCAAAATTAAAAGCCATAATTTGCTTCTTGCGTCGCTGATTTTCTGGGGCGAGCCGCCGGAAAACATAAAAAGAAAAGCGATAAATGTCGCCATTAGCGTGGCTAAAGAAGCGCTGGTATAAAGCATAAAATTAATGATATTTTGTAGCAATTTGAAAAAATAGCAAACCGTGCATGGCGCAGGAGCGTAACTTGTGCCACAAGGCACGATGCCTTTCAAAAAATCAAAATTGCCGATAACCTGCGCTGAAGTTGTCTGGACAACAAGCAGTGAAAAAATAATAAAAAAGCCAAATAAAAATATAATTTTCCGAAGCTTATGAAAGCGTTTTAGCATGGTTTCGCCGCAGGCGAATAAAA
>CAYIJR010000056.1:0-2730 GCA_964363825.1 uncultured Candidatus Saccharibacteria bacterium
ATGTTTCAAAGAGTATTTTTTAGCAATATGGGGTGTGGTTATCCGTTGGTATCCCCATTTCTCTTCTGTTTGTTTAGCAAATTTCTCTAATTCCTCCCGTATCACAGTGCCTTTAGGAGTCCAAAGAGGAAGTCCAGGACCAACTAATTCGGAAAAAGTGAATAAGTCCAGCTTTTGGCCAAGCACGCGGTGGTCTCTTTTTTCCGCTTCTTGGAGCATTTTCAAATAAGTCATCAATTCTTTTTCGGTGCTAAAAGCCACGCCATAAATGCGGGTTAGCATTTTATTTTTTTCACTGCCACGCCAGTAAGCGCCCGCAATTTTCGTCAGCTTAAATGAATTTGGGTCAATTTCTTTGGTATTGGCCACATGGCCACCTTTGCACAAATCCAAAAAGTTGCCGTTTTGATAAATGCCCACGGTTTTTTCGGGCAGGTCTTTTATTAATTCCAATTTATACGGCTGGTTTTTGAATAATTTTTTGGCAACGGTTTTGGAAACTTTTTTGCCAATGAATTTTTGGTTTTCTTTTATCAATTCTTTCATCCTGGCCTCAATTTTTTCCAAATCTTCCGGTTTTAAGTCCTTAATTTCCATATCGTAGTAAAAACCATTTTCAATGGTCGGACCGATGCCTAATTTTGTTTTAGGATAAAATTCCAAAACCGCCGAAGCCAAAAGGTGGGCGAGCGAATGCCTAATTTTTTCAATGTTTTCCATGGTTGCAATTAATTAGTTTGTATTCAGCTATATTATCATTTCGGCCAAATGGGGTAAACTCTTGACAATAGTCCATAATGGGTGTACAATTAAAAAAAGTGGTAATGTTTTCGCCCTTTCAACCAATTTTCGGAGGACTATATGTACGAGATTTTTGAAGAAATCATGTCTCATCTTCTTCTCGTTGTTATTGTGGTCATTGTGCCGCTGGCATTGCTGGCGGTTGGAGGGTTCGTTCTTAACTTCTTTTTCGGAAAAAAGAAGAAGACAAAAAATCCAGATAAGGATAAGAAAACTGCCGAAAGCATCGGCAGCATCAATGAGATGAAAGATATAAGGCTTTTTAGGAGGTAAAACTTCTAAAAAGCCAAAGCCCGGCGCGCTGTGTGTTTCGGGCTTTTTACTTTAAAATTTTATGCCTCTTCTGGCGAAAGTATTTCTTGCACGTCGTCGGCGACGAGCTTGATTTCACTATTATGATTGAGTCCTTGAAAAAATTTGACTTTTAAATATAAAAATGATATGTATTAAAATCGTAGCAGGTCTTTGAAAATATTTGCTTTAATTCAAATGATGGAGGTTTTATGACCGATGAACAAAAAACGATGTACACGGGGATTTGTATGTGCCGTAATGCCGAACTCGCTTTATTCTGGCAAAGAAACCAATTGTTTACAGTTATCAACTTAGCGGCTATTCCTTTGTTGGCTGCAAATCCAATTAAGGAATTCTATGGTTTGATAGCGGTCATTGGTTTTTTAATATCTACTTTTTGGGCAGATATTAACTATCGATCAAGGGAAATGATCGTTTACTGGCATGAAAGGTTAGCCCTTATTGAACCATCAGAAGACAGTAATTTGATTGTGTATCGTGTTTTTACGGGTAGAGATTGGGAGGAAAACATTGAAACTATTCTTTCTTTCACGATAGTCATCAGACTGTCTTTGCCTGGGTTGTTCGTTTTTGGATGGATTACCGTTTATGTCGTATCTCTATCCTTATGATGATTCAATTTCTCAAAAAGGAGGTGTCTAATGAACAATGTTAAGTTGGATCGCGAGCGAAAGTATCTCAATATTGAGCTATTGAGTTACTCGATAGTGGTAGGTATTGTTGGATTTTTACTGCTCATTCTTTGCGTATGGGGCTTTTTTTCGAAAAAGGAAAACTTTGTAGTATTTTGTACTGCAAACCTTTTCGCTGCTGTATTATCTTTCCTGTACTCGGCATACTTCTTTGCTAACTACAGAAGGAAGAAACTCCGAGAAAAAGAAAAACAGCGGGAGCTAACGGCTAACCCTCATCAGGGTTAGTTAGCTCATAAGTTAACGATCCATTGGCCTCGGTTCAAGCAACTGAGGCTTTTTTCTTGCATCCAAGAACAAAATCTGTCCAAAATACTACGATCGTAGCAGGGCCACGAAACATATTATAACTAACTTTTAGCGAAGCCAATTCCGCCAAGATTCAAGGCGCGAGGAAGCGAATTGATGCTGAAGGCATCGTTCGTAACGAGTCCCGACAGCGAATCTATCAGGGATCCCGTATACCGCTTTGGCGGTATCGGGACAACAATGAAGCTTGGTGGAATTGGCCCGCCCGAAGGGAAGCCAAAAAATGGATGATTTCCTCGTTATAGCTTCGTCGGTGTAGTGCAGAGACTATGCCTCCTCGCTACGCCTTGAAATCATCTCATTTTTTGGCTTCTAAAATTAGTTCTAATATGTTTCGTGGCCCTTATTTGGACAGATTTTAAGATTCCTCTGGGACTATTATTTCTTGCACGTCGTCGGCGACTAATTTAATTTCTCCGTTGCGGTTATCAACGCGGCCGGCGACAAAGACAATTTTGTTTTCTTGTAAAGCGGCGGGATTGCGGTCCAGCAAATTAGGGAAGACCACCACTTCCGTTTTGGCTGTTAAATCTTCAAGCTTCATAAAAAGCATGGGTTTTCCCGTTTTGGTGATGATTTTTTTAACATTGGAAATCAGCCCCCCGCAAATAAT
>CAYIJR010000057.1:0-2442 GCA_964363825.1 uncultured Candidatus Saccharibacteria bacterium
CCCAGCAAAAAAAGGAGCGGAAGATAAGGGCGGGCACCAAAGAGTCAAAGTTAAAGGAAATACAACTGACATTTAACATTTCACCACATGATATTGAAATAAGGGCCAAACAAGCTGAAAAATTCCTAAAAGAGGGCGACAAAATAAAGATAAATTTGATTTTGAGAGGACGAGAAAAAGCCATGGTTGAATTTGCAAAAAATAAAGTCACTGTTTTCCAAGAAACGTTGGAAAAATTGGTACCCATCAAAGTTGAACGGGAAATGAAAAAAGAAATGCGCGGGTTTTCGATGATCATTTCAAAGAAATAGAATGCGATACTAATAATACGAATGCGCATACCAATGAAACAAATAACGCTATTAGTATAATTGGTATGAGATTAGTATATTAGTATCGCGATCGTTATGAATAAGACCAAAAAAGCGTTAACCAAACGCTTTAAAATTACCAAGACGGGCAAGATTTTAAGAAGGCTTTCAGGCCAGAATCATTATCGTGCAAAAAAATCCGGCCAGGCCAGGAGAAAGGGAAGAAAATGGATACCAATTTCAAAGTCGGAAACCAAAAGAATTAAAAGATATTTATAAATATAATCCGAATGCCATCCGAATCAAATCCGAATGCCGCGAATTAAAAACGTCGTATTCGGAGCATTAGGATGAATTCGTAGATTAGGATTATACTTTTATGACAAGAGTTAAAAAAGGTTTATCAGCCCACAAGCACCGAAGGCATTTACTAAAACATGCCAAGGGTTTTAAGTGGGGCAGAAAATCAAAGTACAAATTGGCCAAAGATGCGCTGCGCCACGCCTGGACGTTTTCTTACCGGGACAGAAAAGTAAAAAAGCGCGATTTCAGGCAATTATGGCAACTGCAGATTAACGCTGCTACCAGAGCTTTGGGAATTAATTACAGCCGGTTCATGAATGGCTTGAAAAAGAAAAAAATTGAATTGGACAGGAAAATCTTAGCCCAATTAATAGAAAAACACCCTGAAGTTTTTGAGAAAATAGTTGAGGAGGTAAAAACAAAGTAAAAACCGCCGCAAGCCGCAAAGCGGTTTTTTAGTTGTATAAAATAAATTCACTACACCACAATCGCCGTGCCTCCTGTTTGGACAAACAAAACGACCAGGAGCGCCAAGAGAGTTAAAAGCAGAATGAACCTGCTGTTATTTTCCATCATGATATGTAATATCAAACGATGTTAATTATATTACTTAATTAATATACACCCATTAATTATTGCAGAGAGAATTATTTGGTTACAGTAATATCGGCGCGGGCAGTATTGGCCGGAACAGCTTTGTCTGTTGCGATTGCGCTAATAATGTGGCTCCCTGAGCTAATTTTTTTATTACTAATATTAAGACTGCAACTGGTAACTGCGCTGCATGTCTGTTTTACGACAGAATCCAATAAAATCTTAATTGTGCTAATGCCGCTTATATCGCTGGCAGTAACACTAATATTAGTAACCCCTTTACTAGAAATCTTGGAACCATTGGCGGGATTTGTAATTATTACGGTTGGCGGAGTGGTATCGGGGACGCAACCTGTAGTCTTAACCGTCACTGTTGGAGATAAGCCAGAAACATTGCCCGCTGCATCATAAGCAGTAATCGCGTAATTGTAGGTTGTGCAAATTGCAAGAGCAGTATCTGTGTATGTAGTTATGCTGCTCGTTGCTATTTTGACCCCATTGCGTAAAATATTGTACCCGGCTACCCCTTTATCATCAGCAGATGCGGCCCAATTAAGCACTGCACTGGTATTAGTAATACTAGATGCGATTAAATTTGTAGGAGTTGTGGGAGGCGTCGTATCAGAAGCAATGGGTATGATATTTAAAAGGCTTGGCACTAAAATGTTTGCAACTGGAGTCCCTCGGCCAGTTACTAGGTCATACCCAGCAACAGCCGAATAACCATTGCTTCCTGCAGTAATATCGTGATAATTTTCTGGTAAAATATTGTACAACGCTGGCAAAAGCTCATTCCTTCCGTTAAGGGGAGGCGCTCCCGCAATAGCCCTGCCTTGATTGATAATAGCAACTAATGAAGCTATTTGAGGCGCACCCATACTGGTTCCATATACACCAATCCATCCGCTATAAGGATAAGTATTATATACCGCGACAGCTGAGCTAGAGCTTGCGTTGTAGGCAACATCGGGCATCGTGCGGTTTGTGCTGCTTTGAGTGACTATGTTTTTTTGGTAAACAGGCATTGATTCATAAGAGCTGATACCCCCGCTACTTCCGCTCCAGCCGGATTCGCTGGTATAGTTACCGGCAGAATCTGTAGGATTAATATATGTACCACCCACCGCCAATACATTAGGCGATACCGCAGGATAGTGAGTGCCTTGGCCGCTATCGCCGCTAGAAGCGACAAATGAAACTCCAGGATGGCCAGCTGGTGTTGTAAAGTAACTGT
>CAYIJR010000058.1:0-2355 GCA_964363825.1 uncultured Candidatus Saccharibacteria bacterium
GCGCAAAGGCCGCCCAAGAAAAATGGGGAAAATGAAAAAGAATCTGAAGAAATTAAAATAGTTTGTTTAAACTGCGGTTTTGATAAATTTGAATCAAAAGCTGTATCAAATTACGGCAGATATTATTTAACCGAAAAGCACAAGTTTGTTGCGCAGTGCCGCGAGCGAAATATTCGAATTATTCCGACCCTGGAACTTCCAAAAAATTCCGAAGGGAAAACCTTTGAGCCCGTGAGCACAATTTCCGAAAAGCACGTTCATATGCGCACTGAGCGCAAAATGCTAAAACTTGTCCTTTCACATTTTTGGCTGGTTGCCAGAGAAGCCATGGGCCTTCCAACAAACAAACCATATGCTCACGGTGTATTGGGACACACTAACTATATTGGGCCTTGGGAAATGGTAGATAAAGAAGGCCCAAAAGCTAAATTGCCCCGTCAAAGCAGAAAAGCGGCGGCAGTAGAAGCAATAGCCTAAGCTGTCAAGAAACCCGCCACGCGTAAGCGAGCCACCATGATAAAGTAAACCAAATCAAGAAAGCGAGTCAAACGGCTAAAGAAACCCGTAAAATCAAAGCGCAACATCCCCCATCCGAAATCGGATGGGGGACATTTTTTTAGAGCCCAAAAATAGGCATGGTTTCAATTTTTGGGTTTCATCTGATAAAATAAAATTATGGGTTTCATCGGAATTTTGCCGTGGCAAATATACGCAGGAATAGCCGCAGGCTTTGTTTCTCTTACAGATATTTTGAGCAAAAAAGTTTTAATGCGCGAGCATTCGGTGCAATATATTTTGGCAATGGACGGATTTTATGCCGCAATTTCAATTCCTTTAATTTGGTTTATAAATTTTCCTAATCTAAAAATTGTTTTTCCGTGGATTTTGCTTTCCGTAATATTGGGCGCTGTAGGGCAAATTTTTACAGTAAAATCAATGCGCCATTTGGAACTTTCCAGCATTATGCCTCTTTTTAATTTAAGTACGCTGATTTCCGTTGTCATTGCCATATTTTTTTTGGGAGAAAAATTTTCAGCGTTAAAGGGCTTGGGCGTTGCTCTTATGGTTTTGGGAACTTTTTTAATAGAGCGTTCGCAGGGCCCTTTTTCAATAACATTCAAAGATAAAACTCACCTTTATCCTTTTATCCCTGTTGTTTTATATGCCTTCCTGCACGTAATCAACAAAAAGGTTTTGGGAACATTGGACATTATTTCTTTATTTGCCGCAAACTCTTTTTTGTACTTTTTTATTTATTATTTCTTTTCAATTTTTTGGGGATATCGTATAAAAGAATTTTTGAATGATTCTTACGGCCACGACAAAAAAATGATTTTCGGCATAGGGTCGGGCGCAATAGCATCAGACTTTGCTTATTACTTTGCCCTTAAACAAGCCCCGGTTTCGCTGGTTCTCCCAATATTTCGTCTGCACAGCTTAACCAGTGTAATTTTTGGAGGAAAATATTTCCACGAACACCACCTTAGGCTTCGAATAATATCCACAATTGTAATTTTGGTGGGTCTTTACTTAATAGTAGGAAAGATTTAAATTAAAAAGTAATAAAATGTTTAGTTTTTTAGGCTCAATTTTCGGTAAAATTGCTTCCGCAGTCACTGCAGTTTTTGTGGCTGTGGGCTTAATATCCGCACCAACCCCGGCGCCTTTACAACCCGCTTATATACCCCAAGAACCTGTACCTGCCATGGAAGAAACTGTAGTAGCAGAAACACCAGCAGAAGAGGAAGAAGTTGATATCAAGGCAGAAATGGAAAAACTGAAAAATCAGCTGGCTGAAGAGCAAAAAAAGAGAAAAGATCTGGAAAAAAAAGTGGCAACTCCCGCTCCTGCGCCAAAACCAAAACCTACTATTGCGGGTACGGCTTCTTTGGTAGTGCCGGTTCCTACGCCGACTTTGGTGCCAACCCCAACTCCAGTTCCTACACCAACACCAGTGCAGTTGCTACCTGGCCAGTTTCTAACTCCGTCTGGAGCTATAGTGGATTCAACCGGCAAAGTGGTAAAACAAGCACCCACAGCACCGACTCCAACACCTGCCACCGGAATAGCCACAACCACACCAACTCCTACTCCCACGCCAACCCCCACTTCAACTTGGCCTCCAGCAGATGGAAGCACCGTAGATATTCAACGAAGCATACTTTCTGTAATAAATTTCAATCCGCAACTAACCTGCGACCAACTTCTCGCATTACCACCCAGCAAAAAAGACCTCTGTAAGCTCTACAAAGAAAACGAAGGCAACAATAAATACACCTGGCACATAATTGAAGATTTGTAGAAGAACTGCTAGAGTTTTTCCATGGCGTTAAAACTTCACTCTGCGGAAGTTGT
>CAYIJR010000059.1:0-2336 GCA_964363825.1 uncultured Candidatus Saccharibacteria bacterium
CCTTGATTGCCACCAACGACAGCCATTATTTGCGCCCCGAAGACGCCGATGCCCAAGACGTTTTAATGCTTATCAATACCGGCGCCGATGCCAATGACCCGGAACGGTTATCCTTGAAAACCGACGATTTTTCTATGATTCCACCGGAAAAAATGGCTGAAATTTTCAAAGACACGCCAGAAGCCATTGAAAACACCCAAAAAATTGCAGAATTATGCAATTTTGAATTCGTACTGGGAAAACCGCAACTCCCCCACTTTCAAGTCCCCGGAGGCAAAACCCCGGAAGAATATTTAACGGAATTGTGCCAAATCGGCCTCAAAAAAAGGTTTGGGGAAAATGTTACGCCGGAAATGCAGGAACGGATGAGTTACGAACTGTCGGTCATCAACAAAACCGGTTTTGCCTCTTATATTTTAATTGTCCAAGACTTTGTCAACTGGGCCAAAGGCAACCGGATTGTGGTGGGGCCCGGCCGCGGGTCGGCCGGCGGCTCGCTTGTCTGCTACGCCACGGGCATCACCAACGTGGATCCTTTAAAACACGGCCTCCTTTTTGAAAGGTTTTTAAACCCGGAAAGAATTGCCATGCCCGACATTGACATTGACTTTACCGACCGTCGAAGAGACGAAGTCATCAAATACGTCGGCGAAAAATACGGTCGCGACCACGTCGCCCAAATCATCACTTTTGGAACCATGGCCGCCCGCGCAGTTGTGCGCGATGTCGGCCGGGCGCTCGGATATGCTTACAGCTACTGCGATACGTTGGCCAAAATGATCCCTTTTGGCATGGATTTGCCCGAAACTCTGGAAAAAGTAACTGAAGTAAAAGAATTGTACAAGCACGACCCGCAAGGAAAACGCTTGCTTGACTTGGCCTTAAAATTGGAAGGCGTCGCCCGCCATGCTTCAACTCATGCCTGCGGCGTGGTGATTTCTGAAAAAGAACTGACTGATTCGGTGCCATTGCAACACCCAACTGCCGACGACGACAACATCGTCACCCAATACGAAATGCACGCTATTGAAGATTTGGGACTTTTGAAAATGGACTTCTTGGGCCTGAAAAATTTAACCATTATTGAAGATACGCTGGCACGGATTTATGTAATAAGAAACGAAAAAATTGACATTGATAAAATCCCTTTTGACGATAAAAAAACTTACCAACTTTTGCAAAAAGCGTTGACCACATCGGTGTTTCAATTGGAATCTGAAGGTATGAAAAGATATTTGAAAGAATTAAAGCCCACCGAATTTGAAGACATTGTGGCCATGGTGGCATTGTACCGCCCCGGCCCCATGCAATTTATCCCCGACTACACTGAAAGAAAACACGGCAAGCAGAAAATAACCTACATTGTACCCGAATTAGAACCTTTGTTAAAAAACACCCAGGGCATTATGGTTTACCAAGAACAGTTGATGAAATTGGCGCAAGTTATTTGCGGATTTACTTTGGGCGAAGCTGATGTGTTGAGAAAAGCCGTCGGTAAAAAAATCAAAGAACTTTTGGACGCGCAGGAAACCAAATTTGTCCAAGGCGCCGTCAAAAACGGCGTGGCCCAAAAAATTGCCGAGGAATTGTGGCAGTGGGTTTTGCCTTTTGCCGCTTACGGGTTTAATAAGAGTCACAGCGCCGCTTACGCCACTATTGCCTACCAAACCGCTTACTTAAAAGCCCATTATCCGGTGGAATTCATGGCTTCGGTTTTGACTTCAGAAAAAGCTGACGTGGAGCGTATTGCTCTATTAATAGAAGAATGCAAAAAAATGGATATTGAAGTTTTGCCGCCAAATATTAACGAGAGCTTGAAAAATTTTACCGTCGTTCCTGGCCAGCAAAAAATCCGCTTCGGGCTTTTGGCCATTAAAAATGTCGGTGAAAACATCATTGACACGGTTGTTTTAGAAAGAAAAAATGCCGGTCCATTCAAGTCCATCAGCGATTTTATCAACCGAGTTGCTTCAAAAGACTTGAATAAAAAATCTATGGAAGCCTTAATCAAAGCCGGCGCTTTTGACGAATTTGCAGAAAGGAACCAGCTTCTTTACAACCTTGAAAAATTGCTGGAAATTGCCCGGGAAAACCAAAAAAATAAATCCACCGGCCAAATAGGATTGTTTGCCGCCATGCCCGTGGCAAAAAATAATGATATAAAACTGGAAGCAACCCTGCCCGCCAAATTGATGGAAAAACTGACCTGGGAAAAAGAACTTTTGGGCTTGTATGTTTCCAGCCACCCATTACAGGGCTTTAAAAAATTATTTGAAGCCAAGTGCTTTTCCATCGCCAACATTAACAGCGGCATGGTCAACAAAAAAATTATTTGC
>CAYIJR010000060.1:0-2287 GCA_964363825.1 uncultured Candidatus Saccharibacteria bacterium
CCGACGTCTATAAAGTTTTTGACGGTAAAGGGCGCCAAAGAGCATAACTTAAAAAACATTGATGTGAAAATCCCGTTAGGAAAGTTTGTCTGCGTTACGGGAGTTTCGGGCGGAGGCAAGTCTTCATTGGTCAACGACATTTTGGCGCGGGCTTTGTTAAAAAAGTTTTATCGGGCAAAAGAAGAGCCGGGCCTGCACAAAGAAATTTTGGGAATTGAAAACTTGAATAAGGTAGTGCTGGTTGACCAGTCTCCCATTGGCCGCACGCCCCGATCTAACCCGGCGACGTATACGGGCGCTTTTTCTTACATACGGGACGTTTTTGTGCAGACAAAAGAAGCCAGGATCCGCGGATATTCAGCTGGCCGGTTTTCCTTTAATGTCAAAGGCGGCCGGTGCGAGTCATGCGAAGGCCAGGGAGTAAAAAAAGTGGAAATGTATTTTCTGCCCGACATTTATGTTGAATGCGAAGAGTGCCGCGGCAAGCGCTACAGCCGGGAAGTTCTGGAAATTTTGTACAAAGAAAAAAACATTGCCGATGTTTTGCGCATGACCATTGAAGAAGCCGCCGAATTTTTCAAAAATATCCCGGGCATTTATGATAAAATGAAAACCTTAAAAGAGGTGGGGCTTTCCTACATTGAATTGGGGCAGTCGGCCACGTCCTTGTCCGGCGGGGAGGCGCAGAGGATAAAACTGGCCGCCGAACTTTCGCGCCGCGGCACAGGCAGGACGTTGTACATTTTAGACGAGCCGACCACGGGGCTTCACTTTGAAGACATTAAAAAACTAGTTGCCGTCTTGAAGAACTTAGTTGAAAAAGGCAACACAGTGCTTGTGATAGAACATCAAATAGATTTTATCCGTTGCACAGACTATGTAATAGATTTAGGCCCGGAAGGAGGCGAAAAGGGTGGAAATATTATCGCTGAAGGAAGTCCGAATGACATCGCTAAAAATAAAAAAAGTTATACTGGAAAATACTTGAAAAACTTGTAAGTTGTCTTGCTATTTTTGCAAATATTGTTGTACAATTAAAAGCGTAGTTCTTTCCCATTTCTCACTCTCACATCGGGCTTTTGCCCAAGGAGACGCACCATGGTTATCACCGACGTCCGCATCAAATTGATGGAAAAAAATAACGAAAAGCTCGAAGCCTTTTGTTCCATCACATTTGACGATGCCTTTGTTATCCGCGATCTGAAAGTGATCGATGGAACAAGAGGCAAGTTTATGGCTATGCCCAGCCGCAAGTTGACGGATCGTTGCCACAGCTGCGGTTGCAAAAACCATCTTCGTGCCCGTTTTTGCAATCGTTGTGGTGGGCGTCTGGATGAAGACCGTGCTATTCGCGGCGCTGATGGCAGGGCTAAACTCCATGCCGACATTGCCCACCCCATCAACGTAGCCGCTCGCGAAACGATTCAAAAGGCCATATTCCTTGCATTGTTGCAAGAAGTGGAACGCTCCAAACAGCCTGGTTACGTGTGTCGTTATGATGATCATGACCAGGGCCAAACAAGTGGAGCGTTGCGCCGCGCGCAATAATTAAAGCGGGGACACGTCCCTGCGCATTCCCTCGGGAATGCGCAGGGCTTTTTGTTTTAAAATATTGACTCTTCACCTTAAGACTTCTGTAAAGAGAGGGCAAATCAAAAGTAATTTCCTTTATATTTTTATCAGTAAAAGCATGGAGAGGAAGGTGAAGAGTTGACATTTTTTATCCTATAAATTAGACTGTGTTATTATAAGTAATTAAAAGAAAAACTATCATGACCATCAAGCCACTTGCAGACCATATATTAATAGAACCCATTAAAGAAGAAGAAAAAACCAAGTTCGGGATTTTTTTGCCTGAAACGGCTGAAAAAGAAAAATCCGAGCAGGGAATTGTCGTTGCTGTCGGAGAAGGCAAAAAAACGGATGAAGGAAAAATTATTCCTCTTTCTGTAAAGCCGGGCGACAAAGTTTTGTTTACCAAATACGGCCCAAGCGAAATTAAGGTTGAAGGAAAAGAATACTTAATTGCTAAGGAGGAGGATATACTCGCGATCATCGCATAAAAACCAAAACTCAAAAACCAAAAACCAAAACCACAAACCAAAAACAAAAAAATTTATCATCTGATAGTTTTTAATCTGTATTTTTGGTATTTGGTCTTTGGTATTTGGATTAACAAAAATTATGAGCAAACGAATAATTTTCAAAGAAGATGCGCGCAAAATTTTAAAATCCGGATTAGACAAAGTGGCCAATGCTGTGAAAGTAACTTTAGGCCCCAAGGGCC
>CAYIJR010000061.1:0-2279 GCA_964363825.1 uncultured Candidatus Saccharibacteria bacterium
ATTTTCACCACATCTTTGTCCACTTTCAAAAATTCGGCCCGGGCTTTGTTAAAAGAACTGACGGTTTTATCCAAATTGTCCCCTACCCTGTTGACATATTCTGAATAGGTAAACATGTGTTTTCCCAACCGTTCAACTTCTTTAATAATCATCTGCGCCTGCTCGGAAATTTTTTGGTTTCTCAATCCTTGCAGCACCGTCTGCAAATAGGCCAAAAATGACGTGGGCGAAACCACCACCACCTTTTTCTTGCCGGCGTAGTAAATTAAATTATTAGTGTCCTCGGTGATGACACCGACTTTATTGATAAGCAAATCGTAATACACTGCTTCCGACGGAATAAACATAAAAGCAAAATCCATGGTTTTTTCTTCCGGTTTTACGTATTTTGAAGTTTCATCAATACGTAATTTCAAATCATTGACAAAAGCTGTTTCCAGCCGCTTTTTTTCATTGGGGTCCCTTGCTTCAACCATCCTATTATAATTTTCCAAGGAAAATTTTGAGTCAACGGGGATGATGCGCTTATCCACAAATACCACCGCGTCCACAATGGTGCCATCTTTGAATCCGTACTGCATTTGGTATGAGCTTGGAGGCAAGACATTTTTTAATACCGTTTCCAAATAATACTCCCCCAAAATCCCCCGCTGTTTTGGGTTTTTTAAAATGTCTTGAAGCCCTTGCAGTTGGTCGGCAAAAGAAACCACTTGCCGGTTGGTTTCGTCCAGCTTTGCCAACCTTTCGCGCACATCACCGATAATTTTGGCCGATTGGTTGAATTGGAACTGGGCATTTTTATTTGATTCAGATAATTTTGTATCCAAAACCTGCGAAATATGGTTAATCTGGTTTTGCAACATTATCAAAGAGTCATCTTTTTTTACTTCTGGTTTTTTGCGGAGCAATAAAAAAATCACCGCTCCAATCCCAGCAACAATTAAAATATAAAAAATTGTTGAAATATCCATATGCTTATTATGCAATAAAAATCTCAAAAATCAAAAATGCTAAATAAATTAAAAGAAGCAAAAGACCCTCCTTTTTGGTGATTTTTTTGCCGCTCCTGATGAATATCAAGGCGAAAATTAATCCGATGATTAAAAAGGCCCTGGCAATGAAAAAGGGTGCAAAATCTTTTATCTCAAATGGCACAATTAAGGCAATGACTCCCAAAACCAATGTGGAGCAAATGATAACCGATCCCATCAAATCTCCCAAAACCAGCCAATTTTCTTCTTTCCTGGCAGAAATGATTGAAAAGTATAATTCTGGAAAACAATTCCCCAAACTGATTATCAAAATGCCGACTAAGGCAATAGAAATTCCTAATTTTTCAGAAAAAAATTGGGCAGACATGATAACCGCTTGCGAAGCTAAAAGAAGCAATACCAAGAGGATAATCACTTGCAGTAAGTTGCCCAAAAAACTTTTAAAATTTGTAATGGGGTTTTGCGCGCTGTTTTTATGCGGTTTGTTAAACCGTTCTTTCTTTAGAAAAAGCCACCAGGAATAAAAAATAAAAGTTAAAATTAAAATTATGCCGTCTATTCTGCTTAATCTGCTGTCTAAAATTAAAATCATGGGCAATACTGCAACCACCGATGTAAAAATAGCGCTTTTTTGGACGATTTCACTTTCCGTGGAAATGTCTTTTTTGCTGAAAAATATGGCGATGGCCATAATAAGGGTCAAATCAATCAAGTTTCCCCCGACAATGTCGCCGAACGCCAATTCTGGAAGGCCATGGAAAACAGCATTCAAGTCAACCAAAAAATTCGGCAGGGAGGCCGCAAAAGCCATCACGAAAAAAGCGATGACAAATTCCTTCCAGTTTAGATATTTGGCTATTTGGACTAAAGATTTAATCAGGCGAGAACTCAGCCAAGCAAGCAAAATACAGGAAAGTATAAAAATAGATGCAATAAAATACCACATTAAATTGGAATCTTGAATTTAGTATTTAGAATCTTGAATTGAATTTTGAATGCAGAATTCAGAATTCTTTATTCTATTCCAGATTCAAGATACAAAATTCTAAATTCTTTATTTGAAAAAATATACTATTGAATAAATAATTCCTAAAATGAAAAATAGCGCTAGGGGATAAACAACTAATTTTTTGCCGCCTATTTTTCGGTACATCAGCAAAATCAAAATGCCTTCAATGGAAAGCAGCACGCCGCCGATAAAAGAAATCAACCCGATAAAAGAATTCAATCCAATGAAAAATAAAATTAATGGTACAAAACACGTGGCCAGCCATGCCAGCGGCTCGG
>CAYIJR010000062.1:0-2261 GCA_964363825.1 uncultured Candidatus Saccharibacteria bacterium
TCGGACAAGCCTTTTTTCCCCATTGCCATTGTGGTTTTAAGGACGGGGGCGGGCGGTAGATTTTTCCTCAAAAAAATGCATTATTCGGACAACTACTTGAAAAGATTCATGCATATTAATTGGAAGCAGAGGATTTTGCAAGAAGTTTATTTATCGTGCGAATTGGCTTTGTCATTAAGGGAAACACTGGAAAAAGAATTCGGGAAAGCCCGGCCAAAATTTAATTATCAATTTGAATACATTCACGCTGATGTGGGTGAGCAAGGCAAGACCAAAGAAATGGTCAAGGAAGTGACTGGACTTATTAAAAGCAACGGATTTGAACCAAAAATCAAGCCCTTTTCCTTTGCCGCATCGGTGGTGGCAGACAGGTATACATAAGACGAATTTAAAAATCAAAAGTCAAAGATCAAAATTATTGAAGCGGCGCCAGATGGCGCCGCTTTTTTATTCAAAATTAATATGATATTATTGTTTAATGACTTCGGCTGAATTGCGCCAGAAATTTTTGAGTTTTTTTGAAAAAAGGGGACACAAGATAATTCCTAGCGCTTCTTTGATTCCCAAAGACTCAACGGTTTTGTTTACCACGGCCGGCATGCAGCCAATAGTGCCATTTTTAATGGGCCAAGAGCACCCCAGTGGTAAAAGGCTGGTGAATTACCAAAAATGCTTAAGGACCGATGATATTGATGAAGTTGGTGACGACACCCATTTGACTTTTTTTGAAATGCTGGGGAACTGGTCTTTGGGCGACTATTGGAAAAAAGAATCAATCCAATGGAGCTTTGAATTTTTAACAAAAGAACTCCAATTGCCGATAGAGAAATTGGCAGTATCCTGCTTTATTGGCGACCAAGACGCCCCAAAAGATAAAGAGTCGTCAGAAATTTGGAAATCTTTGGGAATTCCAGAAAAAAGAGTCGCATTTTTGCCTAAAGCGGATAACTGGTGGGGTCCAGTTGGGGACACGGGACCATGCGGCCCAGATACGGAAATTTTTTATTGGAAGTCCAAAGAGCCGGCTCCGGAAGTTTTTGATCCGGAAAATAAAAACTGGGTGGAAATTTGGAATAACGTTTTTATGCAATATGTTAAAATGCAAGATGGCACTTATGCGCCAGCCGAGCAAAAAAATGTTGACACAGGCATGGGTTTTGAAAGGATGATAGCCGTTTTAAACGGCAAAAATAGTGTTTATGAAACGGATTTATTCATGCCGATTATGGGAATTTTCCCCGGACATTTTGACGAAAGGAAAAAGAGGATTATTGCCGACCACACTAAAGCTTCAATGTTTTTAATTTCTGACGGCGTTGTCCCTTCAAACAAAGACCAAGGGTATGTTTTGCGGAGATTGTTAAGAAGGATGATGGTGCACATGAGAGATTTTGGCCAAGAAGAAAAGTTTGGCCCGATTAAAAAGGCCATTGAAATATATAGTGATGTTTATGATTTAGACGAGGAAAAGATTTTAGCGGTAGCAAAGGAAGAAGCTGATAAATTTGAAAAAACATTGGCGGCGGGGCTCAAAGCCATTGAAAAAATAAATGTGATTGATGGGAAAGAAGCATTTTTACTTTATGAAACCTATGGATTTCCTTTGGAAGTTTTAGAAGAAATGCGCGTAGTGGAAAACAGGGAAGATTTTTTTGAAGAACTAAAAAAGCATCAAGAGCTTTCCAGGGCGGCTTCGGCGGGAATGTTTAAAGGGGGATTGGCTGATGACAAGCCAGAAACAGTAAGGCTTCACACTGCCCATCATTTGCTTTTGGCGGCCTTGCAGGAATTATTCGGCAAGCAGGTAAAGCAAAAGGGAAGCAACATAAATTCTGAAAGGTTAAGAATTGATTTTTCTTTTGATAGAAAATTAACTGACGAAGAAAAAGCCCATATAGAAAAGATGGTAAATGAAAAAATAAAAGAGGGGTTAGATGTTGTAAAAAGGGAAATGCCGCTTGAAGAGGCTAAAAAAATTGGAGCTGAAATGGAATTTGGTGTAAAATATGGTAATATGGTATCAGTGTATTTTATAGAGGATAAAAAGGGAAAAGTTTTCAGCAAAGAATTTTGCGGAGGCCCGCATGTCAACAATACTTCTGAACTGGAGAAATTTAAAATTATAAAAGAAGAAGCCGTCAGCTCCGGAGTGCGGAGAATCAAAGCAATATTAGAGTAAGAAATATAGAAAGTAGAAAAATAGAAAAATAGAATACGAAAACATTTGCTTCTATTTTCTATATTTCTAGATTCTAGATTCT
>CAYIJR010000063.1:0-2187 GCA_964363825.1 uncultured Candidatus Saccharibacteria bacterium
TACAGGTTCTCTCTCGGCTTCGTTGGCCACCTGGAATAATTCCATTTGTTTGAATCCAAACATGCTGGCAAAAAGATTGGAAGGAAAGCTTTCAATTTTAATGTTGAGGTCGCGCACGTTGGTGTTGTAGAATCTTCGTGAAGCCTGGATTTTGTCTTCAGTGTCGGTCAGCTCGCGCTGCAATTCCAAAAAATTTACCGAGGCTTTCAAATCAGGATAGCTTTCCGAAACGGCAAACAAACTTTTTAGCGTGCTTGATAAAATATTTTCCGCATCGGCTTTGGCTTTGACACCCGAAGCCCCCATGGCGTTTGCCCTGGCCTGCGTCACTTTTTCAAATAATTCTTTTTCATGCGTTGCATACCCTTTGACGATTTCCACCAAATTGGGAATCAAGTCGTACCTTCTTTTCAATTGCACATCAATATCCGACCAAGCTTCTTTTGCCCTGTTTTTCAAGGTGACCAAACTATTATAAACCATGACGACCCCAAACGCTACAATCGCCAAAACGATGAGAGTGATAATGGTTGCAAAAGCCATATATTTATTAAACCAAATACCAAAGACCAAATACCAAAAATACAAACGTTAAAACTTTTAGACTCTTGATTTATCTTTTTGTTTTTGGTTTGTGGTTTTGGTTTTTGGTTTTTGAGTTTTGGTTTATTTTTACTATTTTTGTGAATTTTCAATCCAGCTATTTAACAATGGATGCTGGACGACAAACTTGTAATTCAATAGTTTCAAAAGCATTAAGAAATCTTCCAGTTCTCCGCGGAATTTTTCTGGGCCGGAAAACACTTCCCATAATTCTAATACGAGGTCTTTGGTATATCGGTGCAAAATTTCATAATCGGCCTTCTTGCGTAAATATACCATAATTTGCTTGAATTCTCCCCTGTCCAGCCAAATTCCCTGGCAGAATTTACAAAAATCAATCTTGACGTTTGAATCGTCATAGCTGACTTCAATGAGTCCAACTCTGTCCACCGGACAATGCCTGTCGCTCCTGGAGAGTTTGAACTTTTTTTTGTCGCGCCAAATGTCAAAGTCCAACCACTTAAGTTGTTCGTCCTTGTCATCTTTGGCATATCTTAATTCGTCCCGGTCAAACCAAACACCCAAACACACCGGACAGTAATCAACCTCCACGTTGTGGAACAGCGCTTTTTGCATTTGGTCTTGGTGATTATTGGGACATTCCATTTTTATAATTTAAGATTTCAGATTTGAGATTTAAGATTTACTTTGTAAACTTAAATGTGGCGACGCTATCTTGAATCGGTTTTAGCACAACACTGTCGTAATTTTTCATAAAGTCTTCGCATGGCTGTTGCTGGATTAATCCGCCATAAGCGCCGCAGCCATTGGATGTATGCACAACAAACTGCAAAGTAATGTAATTGTTGTCTTTGAACGTGGTGTAGTAATAGCTTTTATAAAGCTGGCCGGCTCCTATGCCTTCGTATTCTGACAAACAAAATCGCATGTCGTTGATGATTAAAATTTCCGAATTTGCGCTGGTTTCATTTTGGGCAATGTAACATCCGTCCTTATCAGTGCTGTTGCTTCCTGCCTTGCTTATGATTGTAATGGGCGCTTGCTGGAATGATGCAAACGAAGTGGCAAATGAATCTGGATAGGAAAATTCAAAACCGTAATTATTGTCAATGTAAGTTTTCCAAATAGGATTTTTTGGCGCAGGACATTGGGCAAATTCGCAATCGGGACCAGTGCGGCTTACGTAAGACCCGTCAGGGCAAAGCTTGGCTTCTTGGGTGCAAGCGACTGGATTTTGCTTGTTGCCCTGCTCTGCCAATTTTTGGTAAATAACATAACCGCCAACCGCTAAAATGGCTGTCAAAATAATGATAATTAATATTAGCCACGCCACAATGCCTGTTTCTTTCTCCATGGCTTTACTGTACCAAACAATTCATTAAAATTCAAACAATAAAATTTAGGCGGCGCCTGCGGGCGCCGCCTAAATCTCAAATCTTAAATCGTAAATCTTAAATTTAATAGTCTTCCCCGCCCATCATCGGATTCATCCCCCCACCCGTTAAACCCATGCCCCTTTCTTATTTTTTCGGCTATTCACCTACCACTACATCCGTGGTCAGCAACATGCTGTCGGCCGAAACCGCGTTTTCCAGGGGCGTCCTGAACCGTTTTGTTGGGGAA
>CAYIJR010000064.1:0-2090 GCA_964363825.1 uncultured Candidatus Saccharibacteria bacterium
CCAAAGGATGATCCGGAGAAAGAACCATATAAGTTGCTCCAAAAAGCGTATCCGGACGAGTGGTAAAAACGGGTATTTGGTATTTAGTATTTGGTATTTTGAATTGAACGATGGCACCTTCTGACTTCCCTATCCAGTTTTTTTGCATTAATTTGGTGCGTTCCGGCCAATCTAATTTTTCTAAACTTTTTATTAAATCTTCGGCATAATCCGTAATTCTAAACATCCACTGATTAACTTTTTTTTGAATCACCAAAGTGTCCAAATGGCGCCAGCAACGGCCGTCAATAACCTGCTCATTAGCTAAAACCGCCTGATCTTTTGGGCACCAATTGGCCAGAGTTTTCTTTTTGTATGCCAAACCAGCTTCATACATTTTTAGAAACATCCATTGGGTCCACTTATAATAATCCGGATTGGCGGTAATAACTTCCCGCGACCAGTCAAAGATCGCTCCTATTGATTTAAGCTGTTTTCTCATTACGGAAATATTTCTATAAGTCCAAGTGCGCGGGTGGATTTTATTCTTAATGGCGGCATTTTCAGCCGGCAGGCCGAATGCGTCAAAACCCATGGGACTTAAAACATTAAAACCCTGCATCTTCTTAAGCCGCGCATAAACGTCAGCCGGCGCATAATTATACCAATGCCCCATATGAAGGTCGCCCGATGGATATGGAAACATTACCAAGTGATAAAAATTCTTTTTACCTTTTACCTTGTCTTTAACCTTGTATATCCCGGATTTTTCCCAAATTTTCTGCCACTTTTTTTCAATTTTTCCTATATTATACATGATGACTATTACATTATTTTAATTGAGGAAATAAAATGGAAATTTTCCTGTTTTTAAGCTGTCCGGATATTTTTTCCGAAGTTTCCGTCAGGAATGGTGAAAGTAATACCCCAATATGGGAAATCAAAAATAGAAGCGAACCAATAATTTCTTTGAATTCTTTTGATTCCGGTTTTAAGGCCCAGGGTTTTTTTTTATCAATATATTTATTACCTAAAGCAATAAGCTGCCAAATCGCCACCAGAGCGTCATTAAACTTAAATTCAGAAATCGCTTTTTCAATATTTTTTTCCGCGTTTTTTATTTCGAATTCAAAACTCTTAATTTTTTTAATATCCGATTTTTGCGCCAATGTTAAAACCCGGCTAACCAAATTCCCCAGCCCTTTCGCCAAATCGGCGTTATAACGCTCTTCAAATTTCTCGTATGTAAAATCGCCGTCATCATAAGAAGAAGATTCGCGTAAAAAATAATATCGTACGGCATCAGTGCCGTATTTTTTTACAAGATCGTAGGGACTTATAACGTTGCCTATGGTTTTTGATATTTTTTGTCCATTAACCATTATAAAACCATGGACAAAAATAGCTTTTGGCAAAGGTAAGCCAGCGGATAAAAGCATCCCAGGCCAAATAGCGGCATGGAATCTTAAATTATCCTTGCCTAAAACATGCAAATCGCAAGGCCACCATTTTTTCCAATCATCACTGCGACCATAACCGATAGCGGAAAGATAATTGGTTAAAGCGTCGCTCCAGACATACATCGTATGGTTTGGATCATTCGGTACGGGAATACCCCATGAAATATCTTTGGCCGGTCTTGAAAAACTAACGTCTTCCAGGCCTTCTTTCATAAGAGAAAGGATTTCATTCTTGCGTGATTCCGGTAGTATTTGAAACTCGCCATTTTTAATTTTTTTCTCTATTATTTCTGAATATTTAGAAAGTTTGAAAAAATAATTTTCTTCATCAATAATCTCCGGTTCTTTTCCATGAAGCGCGCACTTTCCATCAACAAGATCTTTGGCTGTAATAAAAGCTTCATGCCCTGCGCAATAAAGACCACTGTAACTTTTTTTATAAATGTCGCCAGCTGTAACGAGTTTTTGCCACATTAAGTCTGCGCCAGGCCAATGTCTTTTTTTATCAGAAGTGCGAATAAAATCATCCCAGGACAAATTCAAAATTTCACGCAGACCTTTAAATTTAACCGCGTTCTCATCAGCAAGTTCTTTTGGAGTTTTACCCAGTTTTTCAGCAGTGCGAACAATATTTACGCCATGCTCATCGGT
>CAYIJR010000065.1:0-2054 GCA_964363825.1 uncultured Candidatus Saccharibacteria bacterium
AAACATGCGGGCCGATTATTTGAAAGCCTGGTGGAATGTGGTTAATTGGCAGGAAGTTGGCAAGAGATTTAGTCCCTAATTTTGAATCTTGAATCTTGTATCTTGAATCTGGAATCTGGAATCTGGAATCTTGAATCTGGAATAGAATAAGGAATATAGAATAAAAAACCCTAAACTCCAAATTCAAAATTCAATCACCTGCGGGGAGTCCCTGCGGGTCCAGCAAACTACCAGATACAAAATTCAAAATTCTAATCAAGAATGATTACACTTGAAGATGTCAAAAAAAATCCGCAGATTTTGGAATTCATCAACCAGACCGAAGAAGCCATGACTGCTTTGTCGTACACCAATCACGGGTTGCGCCACTCCAATGTGGTTTCGGAAAGAGCCACGCAAATTGCCAAAAGCATTGGATTGGACCAGCGGGAAGGGGAATTGTCTGCTATTGCGGGATTCTGCCACGACGTGGGCAACTTTATGACCCGCACTTTCCACCATTTTTTCGGAGCCATGCTTTTTGGCCAAGTGTTTAATAACCAGTTTGACCCAAAAGAATTGGCCATGATCATGCAGGCTATTTCAAACCACGACAAGGAGGAAATGAATTTTACCCATAATATTTCCGCCATTTTGGTGCTGGCCGACAAGTCTGATGTGGACCGCTCACGCGTGACTGAAAAGGACATTAAAAAAATAAAAGAAGACATCCATGACCGGGTCAATTACGCCGCGCGCGAGAGCAAAATCACCGTTGACAAGCAAAAGAAGAAAATCACATTGGCTTTGAAAATTGACACCAACTTCTGCCCCGTGATTGAGTATTTTGAAATTTTCACGGATCGCATGATTTTTTGCCGCAAAGCGGCGCAATTTTTGGGGTATGATTTCGGGCTGGTGATCAATAGTTTCCGCCTCCTTTAAAATGAAGAATTTTTATGTAATCTGCGACAATATTCGCAGTTTGGAGAATATTGGGTCAATTTTCAGGACGGCTGATGCGCTGGGAGTTGCCAAAATATTTTTGTGCGGGATTTCAGGGAAACCGCCCCATCATAAAATCAGTAAAACAGCATTGGGCGCAGAAAAAATAATTCCCTTTGAATACCACAAGCAAACCTGGCGATTAATTAAAAAATTAAAAAGCCAAAAAGTTTTTATTGTGGCGCTTGAACAAAGCAAAAAAGCAGTTTTATACACAAAATTCAAGCCTAAATTTCCTTTGGCCTTGATCATTGGCAACGAAGTTAAGGGCATTTCAAAGAAAACCCTACAAAAAGCTGACAAAATTATTTGTCTGCCCATGAAAGGCAGAAAAGAGTCACTTAATGTATCGGTGGCATTTGGTGTGGCGGGATACCACATTCTAAATCCCAAACCACAAATCCCAAATCACAAATAAATTCAAATACCAAAATCCAAAATTCCAAACATGTTTTTCCGCCAAAGGACGGATTCGCCTCAGGCGAAGAATTTAGGAATTAGGATTTAGATATTGTTTGTAATTTGGTGCTTGTAATTTGGAATTTTTACCATGTTGAATCCCGAGACTCTAAAATTCATAGAATTGCTTAGTAATCCCTATTACGCTTGGCTGTTTTTGCTGTTGAGCGTCTGGTCGTTGGTTTGGAAGGGGATGGCATTATGGCGATCTTCGCAGAATAAACAGAAAAAATGGTTTATCGCCATCTTGATTGTAAATACTTTTGGGATATTAGAAATTATATACCTATTTTATTTTGCTAAACTTAAAGAGCCAAAAGCTGTATAGGAATATAACGATAGTGGTTATTGCCGTGCTTGTGGCAATAGCCGTTTTTTCGGTCTTGATGTATGCCAACAAAGGGGTGTTAAGCATTTTGCCTTACTTTGAAAAACCCAATCCTTACGAGAACAGCATTATCCTATTTTATGGTGACAACTGCGACCATTGCACAAAAGTGGATAATTTTATCAGGGACAACGCCATGGAAAATAAAGTTGCCTTTGTGAGACTCAATATCTCTGATAATGAAAATTTAAATTTATTGTCAGATAAGGCTCAAACCTGCGGG
>CAYIJR010000066.1:0-1899 GCA_964363825.1 uncultured Candidatus Saccharibacteria bacterium
TATCTCTGATAATGAAAATTTAAATTTATTGTCAGATAAGGCTCAAACCTGCGGGCTAGACATTAAATTGATCGGAGTCCCTTTTTTATGGGATGGAAAAACTTGTATTTTAGGGGACGTGGCAGTGATTAATTTTTTTAAAGTCCAAATTGCGGCTAAAAAGTGAAAATCTATTGACACGATAGTTGACCCCCCGACTATTATAGAGTAAAATAGCTTAAAGTATTAATAACTCACTATTGTCTTGCACAGCGAGACAAGCGACAAGGTCGATTCAAATTAGAAAATAGAAAATAGTAAATAGAAAATAGAATTTAACGTGTGACGTTAGTATTCTAGATTCTACTTTCTAGATTCTAGATTCTCGACAATTATGGCAAGAAAAATAAATCCGGCTCTTATAAAACCAATGAAGATTAGCGCTGATTTGGAGGCAGTAGTTGGAAATGGTCCAATGCCAAGGAGCCAAGTAGTAAAAAAGCTTTGGGAATATATAAAGAAAAATGGTTTGCAAGATAGCGCAAATAAAAGGAATATCAATGCCGATGCCAAGTTAAAGGCAATTTTCGGTGGCAAAAGCATGGTAAATATGTTTGAAATGATTAAACTCGTTTCAAAACACATTTCGTAAATTAGAAAATAGAAAGTAGTAAATAGAAAATAGAATGTGGTCGTTTCGTATTCTAGATTCCATTTTCTAGATTCTAGATTCTCAAGGGTATGACAGAAGCATATTGCGTAAAGTGCAAGACCAAAAGGAACATGAAAGACCCGCAAGAAGTGACGATGAAAGGCAAGGGAGGCAAAACGCGCATGGCCATGACAGGTGCCTGCGAGGTATGCGGGACAAAAATGTTCAGGATTATGGGAATGAAGAAATAAAAATCGCTGAATTACGCGGAAATTAACGCGGAATCATGCGGAAGTGAAAGCGCCGAGCCCGCTGGCTCGGCGCTTTAGTTAACATGACCTCATTTTTTACGTTAAAAAGGAAACTATTTTTAGGTTTGGCTGCATTGCTCATATTGCTGAATTTTTTGGCATGGAAAGAAGTTTTTGCCTTGAATGGGCCGCATTACTTGAATGTTGATGTCTTGGATATCGGCCAAGGCGACTCCATTTTTATTGAGACTCCCAGTCTGCGCCACATACTAATTGACGGCGGTTCGGATTCAAAAGTGTTGGGGAAATTGGCCAAACGCCTGCCATTTTGGGATAAAACTTTGGATGTGGTGATCTTGACCCACCCAGACCAGGATCACTTAATGGGCTTGCTGCATGTTTTGAAAAAATACAAAGTGGATTATATTGTATGGACAGGCATGGTGCGCGATGGGGGAAATTACGAGGAATGGGTCAAACTCTTGGCAAAAAAACAAAAACAGGGGAGCAAAGTAATTATTGCGCGCGCAGACACAAAAATTAATTCTGGAAACGTGTTGATAGACACTTTGAATCCGTTGGAAAATTTAGAAGGAAAGTATTTTGGCAAGGCAGGCAATGACACGGGCATTGTATCCCGCGTGCTGTATGGTAAAAATTCTTTTTTGCTGACTGCTGACATATCAAGCAATGTTGAACAAGAGATGATTCGTCGCAATACAAGTTTAGCTTCAGATATCTTGAAAGTGCCCCATCATGGGTCAAAATATTCAAGTTCGGAATTGTTTTTGCAGGCCGTGAACCCAAAATTTGCCGTCATCTCGGTGGGAAAAGATAACAATTATGGCCATCCGACAGAAGAAGTTTTGCAAAGATTACAAAAATTTGGTATAAGTATTTTGAGGACAGACCAGCGGGGGGATGTCAACATTGTGAGCGATGGCAATACAATTAAAATAAAATAGGCTCTAGACCAGATATCACTATGTTACAATAGGGGTATCTATGGTTAAAATG
>CAYIJR010000067.1:0-1858 GCA_964363825.1 uncultured Candidatus Saccharibacteria bacterium
CGAATTGTCGCGGCCGCGCGCAGCGCGGCCCAGGGTTTTCGCCAGATGAATTGAAGTTTTTGGTCTTTGAGGGTGAAGTTCGAGCCAACTGTTTCTAGGAATTCGCGTTTTTTAGTCAAATCTGCTCCAGTTGCCGTCTTTTCCCCTGACGCGGCCACCAGAATGTGATTTTTGAGAGGTTCGAGCCAATAGAGTTGTTTCCGCTTTAACTGGTCAATTTTTTGGATTATATCCTGTTTGTCAGTGGTTATTTTTTCTTTGGCATTTAAGTATTCCGGCTTGATAATGATCCCTTCCAATAATGAGTTTAAGAGTTTGTCCAGTTTAACGTCGATCGTAAATAAAGCGGTTTTTAACTGCCGGGTGTAGTGATCCAGATTTTGTTTGGCAATCACTTCATCTTTATTTAACCTGTCCAGTAATGGCTGTTGCCAATTTTGGGGAATTGAGGCTTGTTGGATGGCTTCATCAATTTGTTTGACCAAGACCGGTTCGGTCACGTAGGGCTGGGGGCATTTCATCCGCCACTTTTTGCTGCAGTGGTAATAAATATAACTGGCAATCCTGTTAGTTATTCGGTAGTACTTTTTCTTTTCCTCGGCGGTTATTTTGTAGCCGCAGTGGGAACATTTCATCCACCGGGTTAAAGCAAAGTTATGGTCGGTTTTGCGGTTTTTGGAGCGGGTTAAAATCACACCCTGCACCCGGTCAAATAAATCCTTGGAAATCAGCGGCTCGTGAATCCCTTGATAGACTTCGCCGTTGTGCTTGAAACTGCCGCAATAAATGGGATTAATCAGCATGGAGTAAATGGCGTTAACTGCCAGGATTCTTGGCTGATGATCTTTGGTGTATTTGGTAGTCACGCCTTTTTCAAACAACCAGTCGGCAATTTGCTGGTAAGAATACTTTCCAGCTGAATACATTTTCCAGGCTTTTTTGACAGTCGGTGCGATCTTAGGATCAAGCTCGATCTTTTTGGTCAGGCGGTTGTTAATGTAGCCGGGCGGAGCCACACAAACCGCCTCACCCCGTTTGGCTTTGTTATTTAGTCCCCGCTTGATGTTTTGGGATAAACTATCCACATAATACTTTGCTTGCCCAAATGAAAGTGACAGCATAAATTTTCCCTGCGGTGTGTTCTCAAACCAAAAAGTCGGGAATTTTAAGGTGGTTAAAATGTTTTGGTCAAGGAGATAAATGATCTGGCCGCCATCAACGCTGTTTCTGGCCAGCCGGTCCGGGTGCCAGGAAATAATCCCATCGGCTTCATTATTTTTAATCCGATTGAGCATTTGGTTAAAGATTGGTCTACCGGGTATCTTGGCGCTTTGTTTTTCGACCAAAACATCGACCACGTTCAGTTTTTCTTTTTGGCTGAATTCTTTTAACTCGGATAGCTGGTCTTCAATCGAGCGGACCTGTTTGTTTTCCTCGTCGGTACTTTTTCTAGCGTAGATAAAATAATTGGGCATTAATATTAATATCTACTTCGGGTTTTGTTTTGTCAAGCGGTTTCAAATTTTCCGGTAGTAAAGGTGTAGTCCATGTCAAGCACGTTCGACGTACATACTGGATCCGTACTACAGGAAAACAAATATAAATGGCGTTATTTAATTCCCAAAAAGAAAACTAAAATATTACTTGATATTTGTTTTTTGTTTTATTCTTCACCCTCAAAGACCAATCTTGGTTTTTATGTTAGTGGTTATTTTTTCTTTTTTGTTCCGTAATTTTCTTCTTTTCCCTCTGTTAGCGAAAACCCTGGGCCGCGCTGCGCGCGGCCGCGACAATTCGCAAAAAAGTGCTCTACTATGATTTGGCTCGAACTTATTATGAAAGCCTATCCGGGTGAGCC
>CAYIJR010000068.1:0-1732 GCA_964363825.1 uncultured Candidatus Saccharibacteria bacterium
TTGGCGGCCAGAGGAACGACTACTAAAATGTTCAAGTACGCCAAAATCGCGAAGACTGTCTTATTACTGCCTGCCCCTTGTGGCGGAGGAGACATAGGCGCTCCCATATTTGACGGGGGAACTTGTTGATTTCGATTTAGTTCCATAATTTTACTGAGTTAATTTTAATGGTTTAATTATACTAAATAGATCAAGCTGAAGCTATAGGGGTGTGGATAAGTAAAATAGTTATATTTGCCAGCATAAAGGTATAATAAAGCGAGCCTAATCAAGGTAGCATACTTTAACCGAGTCTTTCATAGTTATTTTATTAAAAACCTTATTTTTATGAAAAATTTTTCTTGGATTATTTTCTTAGCTTTTTTTATAAGCATTGCTGTATTTAACGCCCAGGCGGCCGATCCTTCCTTGGGCCAGGAAGACCTGGTTACTTTATCGAAGCCGGCCATAGTAAAAATTTATCATCAAATCAGCGGGAATCTTACTATACCGACAATTAAGTTGGACATAAGAACCATGACCCTTTCTATCGATGAAAAATTTGAAGCATCTCCAGAAACCACTTATTTGGCATATCCAAACCATGTTATCTCTTATAAATTTGATAATCCAATAGAAGAACAAGTAATATATGGCACCGGATTTGTGGTTAATCCAAACGGCTATATAGTTACCAATGCCCACATTGCATCTGCCAGGGTTCTCGTGCAGTATTTATTGGAAGAATTTGAACAGCAAATGGTCGAGGATATGCTTACAATTTACGAAGAAGAATATCCCGGCAAGCTGGATAAAATGTATCCTTCTACGGGGCAATGGATTGAAATTTACGAGAAGCTGGATGCCGAATTAATGCGAATAATAATGGACAATGTCCAGTTTGATGCAAAATTGACAGTAGTTCCGCAATCAATAACCGACACCGGCATGGAAGAGATATTAAGATATGGCCATGAGGCAAGAGTCGTAAGCATAGCCGACGATCTTTTTGATGAAAAAAATACAGATAAAGATTTGGCAGTTATAAAAATAGAACAGAAAAATCTTCCCAGTTTAAAAATTGACAATACCAAATCTGCTCAAATCGGCCAAAAAGTTTTTATTTGGGGGTTCCCTTTCAACGCGGAGTTTAACGAAAAAGACGTTATTAATCCAACCTTCACCCAAGGGATTGTTAATGCGTTTAAAGAGTCGGCTGATAAAAGTTTCAAGTTGCTGCAAACCGATGCAAAAATATCTGAAGGTTCAAGCGGGGGGCCGATTCTCAACGAAAAAGGCGAAGTGATAGGAGTTATTACTTTTGTGTCGGGAACCACAGAGGCTTTTGGCGATAGTTTTGGCTGGGGTTTGCCGGCAAGCGTCATTTTGGAAATTATGGCAAGCGGTTCCGTCGCTAATACGGCGGAGTACTATGATGATTTTTTCAGCGGTCTTAGCTTGATGCAGGAAAAAAAATGCAAGAACGCCAACGAAAAATTCAATAAAGTAAAGGGGCTAAACGACGAATTTTCTGTCGACCAGGATATTCAGCCCTATATAGACAAGTGTTTGGCTATGATTGATGCTGGCCAATCCATTGACTCCGCTTTTGATAAATTTTTTATTGCCCTGAAAACTGCCGGATACAAAACTTGGCTGATGGTGGTGATACTCGGAGCGGTGGTTGCCGGCTTGATTTTTGGAATTTTAAATTTTATAAAACGCGAGAAAAAAGTAGAATCTGAAATTGCCA
>CAYIJR010000069.1:0-1674 GCA_964363825.1 uncultured Candidatus Saccharibacteria bacterium
AAGGAGAAATTAAAAAAGACACTTTAACCACAGGAGATATCACAGGAGTTTCTCTTATATACCCGTAGTTATATTTTTGCGTTTGTTTGACGAAATCCGAACCTTTTTTGAACGGAAATGACGGCGCGCTTCGCGCGCCAAGCTGAACGCTCGGGCGGGCAAAAAGGAAGGGGGTTGGGGGGAAGGAATTTTTGCCCGCCCTCGCTTTCCGCCGCCGCCAAGATTCGTGCCAATAACATTGGCACGCCGCCAATTCAATTAAATATCTACCACTAAATAATCAGAATTGCGAAGTAACACATTTTTGAGTTTTAGTGGATTCTAACTTCGCGCACACTTGGTAATCCGCGCCATTCGGTTGTAGTTGATATTGATAGGGCTGGTTTGTTGATGGATCAATCGGCGTAGTTGGCAGATACTTTGGAGATAATTCGTTTAACGAAAATGGATACTTGTTTTGTTCGCTGTAGTATATCTCAAGCCCTACCTGAATTTGTCTAATATCAGCTTGTCGTCTTGCGTCGCGTGCTTTTTCTCTTGCTGAACCAAGGCTCAAGAAAACAGTTGAAAAAAGTATGGCAGGAATAAGTAAAATTCCAAGAATACCGACAAAAATAAAAGCTGCTTTTTTGCCTCCGGTTGGCGCAAAAGCAATTTCGCCCTTTAGGGCCTTAAGATTGCTATAAACCAAAAATGAATAGGTCATTACCAACGGCGTCAAAAACAATCCGATAACAAATCTGCTAATTTCCGAACCAAAAGGAATTTTTAGAAGACTGAAAATAAGAACTGGGACTAAAGAAATTATTAAAGATATCGCCCCAATGAAAAAGAAACGCCAAAACACACCACCCCATTTACCTTTTACATACTCTTTGCTTTTTAGCAGAGCATTCATTCCTTTTAAGTCTTCGGCAATTAGAATAAACACTGCCAAACTGAACCAGGTCGCAAAAATAATTCCGGGCACAATCAAAAGAAGAAATCCACCAAGAGTAATAAATCCTGCCAATAAACCAACCCACCAATAAGAAAATATTTTGTGCCACCCTCGCCGATATGATTCCATTACTCCAATTCTTTCTTGACTATCTTTAACGGCATAAAGCAATGCTGTTTGTCCCCAAGCTTGGCTTATGAAAATAATTACAAAAAATAGAATTGCCAAAAGAATAAGCAAACCAATGTCACCAGCAGCAAATTTTGAAGAAAGCAGACTGATACCCAAAAGTCCGCCGCCAGCAAGGACGGCAAGAAGCACAACCATTATTAACATTGGGATTGCCATTACTCCCAAAAATGTGCCGAGTCTTTGTTTGTAAATAGTCCACGCTTGACCAAAAATTGCTGTAGCACCAGGCAAAGAAGAAATAGTTTTCGCTGGCGGCGGGACCGGTGATGATTGATTGGCAGGATTTGACACAAAAGAAAATGCTTCGTCAATATCTTGCGCTTGCCAGCCGTTAGTCATAAGAGAACTTTTAATTTGTTCCTTGCTTATACCCTGTTGTGTTTGTTGCTTGATATAATCAAGCAGTTGTTGGTTGACCATAATTTTTAAAACTAGTTAATTATTTTACGCGACCTTACTTATAGTTTACCCCCCCCCCCGACACTTTCTGCAATACCATTTTTATTTTATCAAATTTTCAAATCCTCTGAATTCAATGATTA
>CAYIJR010000070.1:0-1643 GCA_964363825.1 uncultured Candidatus Saccharibacteria bacterium
ACACCCCCCTTCCGCCGCGCCCTCGCTTTGCCTGTAAAAAATTTTTGTGCCGCCAGTATTCATAAGTATCATTATAGTGCAACATTTACCCATAATGCAACAAGTGCTAAAATGCGAATAACGAATATGACAGAAATATCCCCAAAACTTGGGCAAAATCTCAAGCGCATTAGGACAAAGAAAAAAATGTCGCAAGGAGATATTGCGCGTGTTCTAGAGGTGCATAGAGCGTATGTGAGTGGAATCGAAACCGGCAAGCGCAATCCTACTCTTGCGACAATAGAAAAGTTGGCTAATGCGCTTGGGGTGCCAGCAAGTGAGCTTTTGAAATAAATTTATGGATATACAACAATTGAGAAAAATAATTTCAGATTGTCCAAAATTTTCTGGAGCTAAGGTATTTAAACCAGCTTCCGTTTGCAATGCCGGATTTCCAGGCACTTTCAATTTGAGTTATAGCGAGGCAGAAATGATAGAAAATTTTGGACAGTATTTGGACTACGATAAGGACTTAATTTATTCCAAAATTCAACCAGTTATCAGATTTCAAGATTGGTCTCATATTGTAAACAGTAATGAGCATAGCTACCGCTACCTAAGTGTTTTTGACTTGGCTGACATAGGAGGGGCAATCATTTTGAAAAAAAGTAATGATTGGGAAAATATTGTTCGTTATTCCATAGATTCGCTTGCAACTTTCTTATTTGAAAAATTACAATTAGATAAAAATAAAATCAAGATAAGTTATTTTGCCGGCGGAAATGTCAGCCAAGTCAGTAAAGGAAGACATGACTTGGATGTTGATCTACCCACTGATAGGACAGTTGAATTTTGGAAAATACATGGAATAAACAGCGATCAATTAGTCGCAGACAAAACTCGTGATACTTTTCTTGCCCTCAATGTGTTTGGTCTTCCAACGCCCTGGGGATTTAGGCACGAGATAAATTATTTGCACGAAGGAAAATTACTAGATATTGGAACTTTTGAATATTTATTTTATCGGCCAATTTTTAACGGAGATAAAATAATTGAATTGCGCCGCTGGGAACATTTATTTGTGATTTCAGCCGTTGGTCTGGAAAGATTATTGATGGTTAAAAACAATTTTACACGAGCGACCGATTGCGCGCACATAAAACCGCTTATTGAATTAATGCTTCAACTTGCAAAACACAAAGATTTGCAACAAGCTGAGATTTTGTCTCAGGCCCTGCGCGCAATTCATAGAATTGTTAGCGATTGTGGCGGGTATAAAAATCTTTCCCAGCGGCGCAAAGAAAAGTTGCGATCCTTCTATAAAGCTATGATAATGTGCCAAAATAAACTTGGTATAGAATCGGAAAATTTAGAAACCTTACTTCGGCAAAATGCGGAATTGCAAAATTTTTATCCCGAACTTAAAATATCGGTTGAAAAAACGGTGCAGGAAATTATTAGTGCCGAAACAAGGTTAAAAACCGATAGATCAAGAAAAGCTGGGGGTGTAGCTCAGTAGCAGAGCGCTCCGATTACATCGGAGAGGTCGGTGGTGCAATCCCATCCATCCCCACTAGACAGGTTTTATTGTAAAATATGTTTTATTGATTGGCGGCACAAAAATTTTTTACAGGCAAAGCGAGGGCGCGGCGGAAGGGGGGTGT
>CAYIJR010000071.1:0-1626 GCA_964363825.1 uncultured Candidatus Saccharibacteria bacterium
TAAAATTAAGGCGGCGCCAGGCAGGCGCCGCTACAATATTCTATTTTCTACTTTCTATTTTCTAATTTCTAATTTTAATAATCTTCCCCGCCCATCATGGGATTCATTCCTCCCATTCCTCCTGCACCCTTTTCAGCTTTTTGTTCCGAAACCACGACCTCCGTCGTCAAAAGCATGGAAGCTGCTGAAACCGCATTTTCCAGCGCCGTCCTGACCACTTTGGTCGGGTCAACGACGCCGGCGGAAATTAAATTTTCGTACTCCATTTTGGCGGCGTTGAATCCAAAGTCCCCAGTCCCCTCGCGGACTTTTTGCGCCACCACTGCCCCGTCAATACCGGCATTGTGCGAAATCTGCCTGATGGGTTCTTCCACCGCTCTTTTTAAAATCATAATGCCCGTTTTTTCATCGCCTTCGGCAACAACATTTTCCAAGGCGGCAGCGGCCCGTAGCAACGCCACGCCTCCGCCCGGCACAATGCCTTCTTCCACCGCCGCGCGAGTGGCGTGCAAAGCGTCTTCTAATTTGTGCTGTTTGGCTTTTTGCTCAACTTCGGTGGCCGCTCCCACTTTTATCACTCCCACTCCGCCGGACAATTTTGCCAACCGTTCTTGCAACTTTTCTTTGTCAAAGTCAGATGTTGAATTTTCCATTTCCTTCCTGATTTGGGCAATCCTTTTATCAATCTCTGATTTTTCGCCCTTGCCTTCAACAATGGTGGTGTTTTCTTTGGTGGAAATAATCCTCCTGGCTTTTCCCAGCATTTCCAGTTCCACGTTTTCCAACTTCATGCCCTTTTCTTCGGAAATAACCTGTCCGCCCGTGACCGTGGCAATGTCTTCTAACATTTCTTTTTTTCGGTCGCCGAATCCCGGAGACTTTACCGCCAATGCTGAAAAAATGCCGCGTAATTTATTGACAATCAAGGTAGTCAAGGCATCGCCTTCCACTTCATCGGCAATAATAACCAATTCTTTTTTGCCCGCTTTGACCAATTTTTCCAGTAACGGCAGAATTTCGGGCAACGAACTGATTTTTTTGTCGGTAATCAGCAAATATGGGTCTTCTAAAACTGCCTCCATTTTTTCTGAATTAGAAACCATATAATGGGAAATGTAGCCGCGGTCAAATTGTAAACCTTTTACAATTTCTTTGGAAAGGCCGAATGTTTTTGATTCTTCAACGGTAATCACTCCGTCTTTGCCCACTTCTTCCATAACCTCGGCAATCAAGTCACCCATTTCTTTATCTTGGGCGGCAATGGTGGCTACTTGGGAAACTTCTTCCTTGGCGCTGATTGTCTTGGACATTTCTTTTAAAGCTCCGACAATGGCATCCTTGCCCTTGACAATGCCTTTTCTCAAAGCCAAAGGGTTGGCTCCGGCGGCTACGTTTTTTAACCCTTCCGTTGCAATGGCCTGAGTCAGCAAAACCGCGCTGGTCGTCCCATCGCCCGCTGTGTCGTTGGTTTTTGAAGCCACTTCTTTAATAATTTCAGCGCCAATATTTTCTGTTGCGTCCTCCAGTTTAATTTCTTTGGCAATGGAAACACCATCGTTAGTGATCGTGGGTGAACCAAAACCAGACCCCAACACCACATTGCGGCCCTTGGGGCCTAAAGTTACT